>NZ_CP069396.1:11053318-11361984 GCF_016887565.1 Archangium violaceum | reverse complement strand
TGGGGCGGTTCCTGTCCAGAAGGGCAGGAGAGGGTGCTCTCACATCCATTCCCGGAATGCGAGCAGGCGGCCAGGCAGGCGCTCCGAGGTCCGCCGGTTGTCACGGCCCTCGGGACCGTCCGAACCTGGGTCGGCTCGTCCGCCCGTCTGCTTCCCGGATAGATTGAACCCTCCCATGACGACCGCCCTGCGTCCCGTGTCCTCCAGCGAGGAGTCTCCTCCCGCTTCCGTTTCCACCCTTCCGGCCCCGCTGCCCGCCGCGCGATTGATGGCGCACGCGGCCGCGTGGCTCATCCTCCTGGGCCTGCTCACCGGGGGCTACGTCGCCGCCGCCATGACGGGCAAGGTGCCCGCCGATCCCCAGGCCGCGCTCGCCTCGCACCTCAACGCGCTGCTGGGGGCCTTCCTGCTGCTGGGCGTGGCCTGGACGCTGCCGATGTTGCGCTACGGCCCGCGGGGACAGCACCGGCTGGCGTGGGCCTTCATCGTCGCCAACTTCGCCAACTGGTCCGTCACCGCCGTGAAGGCGTGGCTGCGCGTGGCCGGCGTGGACGCCATTGGCGAGCCGGTGAACGACGCCGTCTTCGGCGTGCTCACGCTCTTCGTGGTGTTGCCGGCGCTTGGCGCGGCGGCGGCATGGGTGTACGGCTTCCGGCGCTAGCCCTCTTCCCCAGGAGCTTCGTACATGAGTGGCCGCCCCAACCTGATGACGCCCGAGTTGAAGGCCAACCCCTATCCGCTCTACGCGGAGCTGCGCCGCAGCGCGCCCGTGTCCCAGGTAGACCCCGGTGGCTTCTGGGCCGTGGCGCGCTTCGAGGACGCGATGTTCGTGTTCAAGAACCCGCAGATCTTCTCATCCGAGGGGTTCGGGCGCGCGACCAATCCGCCGTGGATCGGGAGCAACCCGTTCTCCGAGTCGATGATCGCCATGGATCCGCCGAGGCACGGGCGGCTGCGGTCGCTCGTCAACCGGGCCTTTGGCAACGCGGCCATGGTGCGGCTGGAGCCACGCGTGCGCGCCTTCGCCGAGGAGGTCGTGGCCGCGCTGCCCCTGGGGCGTCCCGTGGACATGATTCCGGCCTTCTCCCTGCCGGTGCCGGCCTCGGTGCTCTGCCTCCTGCTGGGGTTGGACCCCTCGCTGCGCATGGACCTCAAGCGCTGGGCGGACCAGCTCACCACCGTCACCGCCCTGGGTCCCGCGGACACGGAGCGCCACGGGCCCGTGCGCCAGGCCATCGCGGAAGCGAGGCGTTACTTCGGCGAGGTGGTGGAGGCTCGCCGGTGCCAGCCCGGGGACGACATGGTGAGCGAGCTGCTCAGGGCCCAGGTGGAAGGGGAGGCCCTCACGGACGACGAGTTGATGGCCTTCCTCTTCCTGCTGCTGGTGGGCGGGCTGGAGACGACCGTGAACCTGCTGGGGCTCTCGCTCCTGGTGCTGATGGAACGGCCCGAGCTGCTGGCGCGGTTGCGCGCGGACCGCTCGCTGCTGCCCCGCTTCATCGACGAGGTGCTGCGCTTCGAGGCTCCGGCGCAGGGCGCGTTGCGGATGACCACCCGCGAGGTGGAGCTGGGGGGTGTCCGTCTGCCCGAGCGGGCCCGGGTGGTGGTGCTGATGGGCTCGGCCAACCGGGACGAGGCGCACTTCCCGGACGCGGACCGCTTCGACCTCGATCGGCCCCGCCCGCACGCCATGCCCTTCGGTCACGGCGCCCACTTCTGTATCGGGGCGCAGTTGGCGCGGCTGGAGGCGCGGCTGGCCCTGGATGCGCTGCTGGACCGGTGCGGAGGGCTGTCCCCCGTGCCGGAGCCGGTGGCGTGGCACCGCTCGATGGTGGTGCGTGGACCCGCGTCGCTCCACGCCGTGGTGCACCCGGCCTGAGCCTCAGTCCTGCGCGGCGCTCACCTCGGGGCGGGTGAGGCGCAGGGTCTCCAGGCGGCGGCGGCGGGCATCGGCGACGGCCAGGTGCCAGCCAGCGGCGAACAGCCCCACCGCCAGGCAGCCGCCCCACAGGGTGGCGGCGCCCTGGTGTCCCAGCACCCACGAGCCGAGCGAGGGGGCGACACACGCGGACAGGGCCCACAGCATGTAATAGGCGCCCTGGTAGGTGCCTCGCTGCTCCGTGGGCGCCAGGTCCGCCACCACCGTCGAGGCCACGGGGGATTGGGCGATCTCCCCCATCGTCCACACCGCCACGGCCAGCGTCGCCAGCCCCGGGCTCGCGCCCAGCACGTGCAGCCCGAAGCCCAGCCCCGTCAGCCCCGAGGCCCAGGCCAGGGCCGTGGCGCGACGCATCCGCCCCATCGCCCGTCCGGCGAAGGGCTGCAGCAGCACGATGAGGACGCCGTTCATCGCCAGCACCGTGCCGAAGGTCGTCGGAGACATGCCTCGCGACGTCAGGTCCAGCGGCAGCGTCACGGTGCCCTGGGCGAAGACGATGGCCGTGAGGAGGGTGGGCACGGCGAAGGCGAGGAAGACCCCGTCCCGGAAGGGGGCCAGTGAGGGCAGGGGCGAGGACTTCGCCGGCTCCGTGCGGAGGACGGGGCGCGTCTCCGGCACCTTCCACCAGACGAGCAGGCCATAGAGGAAGCTGGTGATGGCGTCCGCCACGAAGAGGGTGAGGAAGCCGAAGTGCGAGGCCAGCCCCGCCAGGGGCAGGGCGATGGAGAAGCCCACGTTCACCACCCAGTACAGCAGGCCGTAGGCGCGTGGTCGGTCCTGGGGCGGCACCAGGTCCGCGACGGCCGCGGACACCGCGGGCCGGTACAGCTCGCCCACCAGGCCCAGCAGGAAGGCGGAGAGGGAGATGTGCCAGGTGGCGCGCGCCAGGCCCAGCGACAGCATCGCCGCCGCGCCCAGCCACAGCCCCGCCAGCAGTGTCTTGCGCCGGCCCACCCGGTCCGCCAGCGTCCCGCCCACCAGCCCCGCCAGCACGCCCCCAGCACCGTGCAGCGACACCACCAGCCCCGCCTCCTCCACCCGGAAGCCGCGCTCGCGCGTGAGGTACAGGGCCAGGAAGGGCACCACGAACGAGCCCAGCCGGTTCACCAGCGTGCCCGTCCACAGGTACCAGTATGTGCTTGGAAGGCCCCCCGCCGTCGCGCGGAACTCCCCCCCCAGTCGCCCCAACAGGTGCTTCATGCCCGGCGCAGCTTGCGGGAAGCCGGAGTGAGTTGCCAGGGGGGCGTGGGGCGCAACCCGGGGGGCGGATACCCTCACCCCGTCCCTCTCCCAGAGGGAGAGGGTTAGTGGCGCACCACGGCCACCGGCGTCAGCTCCGTGGGCCGCTTGTCTGGCGTGCACATGTCGTTGTCCGCCGGCCTCTGGCCGAAGTACAGCTTGTCCCCCGCCACCTTCACCACGTCGTGGTCCGTTCCGCAGGCCGTCACCGGCCGCAGGAACACGCACCCCGTGGTGCTCGTCTCCTGTTCCTCTCCTACCTTCCACGCCCCCGTGCCGCACTTCGCCCCCTGGAACCAGTCCGCCACCGGCTGCACGTGCGCCGTCATGTAGTGCCGGGCGAAGCCGAAGTCGCCCTCCGTCGCCCCCGCAACCTTCTCCGAGTCCTTCACCAGCGTGTACGGGCCCTCGAAGCGCGCGGTGAACAGCCTCGCCGTGCAGCCCGCGTCTCCGAAGGTCTCGAACTTCAGCGACCACTGCGCCTCCTGGAGGTCGAAGTGCCGCTGGAAGTACGTCTTCGAGCCGTCCGGGTTGCTCATCGTCTCGCACACCGCGCTCGACCACGCCCCCTTCAGGTCGTTCGTCTTCACGTGCGTGCCCGCGGCGCCTCCCGTGGTGGCACAGCCGGCCGCGAGGCCCAGGGTGGCGACGGACAGGAAGAGGCGGTTCAGGGAAGTCATGGCTTGCTCCAGTGCGGAAGCTCCGGCCGCTTCGTGCGGCCCGGGCGAGCCATGAAATGCCCCAGTCCGGCCCCCTGCGAAAACGCTGGAATTCGCAAGGGGGGCATGCGAATTCGCAGGGCATGCCCGATTGGACCGACCTTCGCTACTTCCTGGCCATCGCGAGGGAGGGGACGCTCGCCGCGGCGGCGCGTGAGCTGGAGGTGGATGCCTCCACCGTGGGGCGGCGGCTGACGGCGTTGGAGGAGGAGCTGGGCTCGAGGCTCTTCGATCGGACGCCGGCGGGACTGGTGCTGACGGACGTGGGGCGGGGCATCCGCTCGGCGGTGGAGGAGATGGAGGCGGCGGCGCTCGCGGTGGAGCGCCGGGCCAGTGGCGAGGACGCGCGTCTGGAGGGCGTGGTGCGCATCACCCTCACCGAGGCCTTCGCGGTGGATGTGGTGCTGCCGCGCTTCGCCCCCTTCCGCGAGCGCCACCCCGGCATCGAGGTGCGGTTCCTCACCGACTACGGCTCGCTGGACCTGGCACGGCGCGAGGCGGATATCGCCGTCCGCCTGACCCGTCCCCAGGAGGACACGCTGGTGGCGCGCAAGGTGGGGGAGATCGCCATCGCCCCCTATGCCTCGGAGACCTACCTGGAGCGGCGCGGGATGCCGGATCCGTCCCAGGGCTTCGCGGGCCATGACGTCATCGGCTACGTGGATTCGGCGGAGCGATGGCCCGAGGCCCGCTGGCTGGCCGAGGCCGCTCCCAGCGCGCACGTGGCGGTGCGCTGCAACTCGTTGCTGTCGGTGGTGGCGGCCACCTCGGCGGGGCTCGGCGTGGGGGTGATGCCGTGTCTGTGCGGAGACCGGGAGTCGGGCCTGCGCCGGGTGGCGCCCGTGGTGGCCTCGCTGCGCCGTGACATCTGGCTGGTGGTCCACGCGGATTTGCAGCACAACGCACGCGTGCGCGCCACCCTCCACTTCCTCGCCGAGCTCATCCAACGTGAGCGTCCGCTCCTCTCTGGAGAGGGACGCCCGGCCCCGCGTGCTTCTGGAAGGAGGGCTCCGTGAGCCAGCTCGCTGGCCTGCTGGCCGCCAGTCTCCTGTTCGGTGTGTTCGCGCGGCGCAGTGGCCGTTTCCCGGAGCAGACGGCGCTGGTCCTCAACGCCTACGTCCTCAACGTGGCGCTGCCCGCGCTGGTGCTGCGCGCCATCCACCGGCTGACGCTCGTCCCCGAGCTGCTCATCGCCGCCGCCACGCCCTGGCTCGTCTTCGGTGGCTCCTGGCTCTTCTTCCGCGCGCTGGGCCCGCGGCTCGGCTTCGCGCCCCGGACCGTGGCGGCGCTCGTGCTCACCGGCGGGTTGAGCAACACCTCGTTCGTGGGCCTGCCGCTCATCGAGGGGCTGATGGGCCGCGACGGGGTGCAGGTGGCGGTGGTCATCGACCAGCTCGGCTCGTTCCTCGCGCTGGCCACGGTGGCCACCCTCTTCGCCACGCACGCCGCCGCGAAGGACTCCCGGCCTCGTGTGCTGCTCTGGAAGGTGTTGGGCTTTCCGCCCTTCATCGCCCTGGTGGTCGCGTTCCTCTCCCACCCCTGGGACTGGCCCGGCTGGGTGGACGTGGTGCTCGGCCGGCTGGGAGATCTGCTCACCCCGCTGGCGCTCTTCTCGGTGGGGTTCCAACTCCGGCTCTCGGGATTGAGGGGCCGGGTGCGCGCGCTCGCGCTGGGGCTCGGCTACAAGCTGGTGCTGTGCCCGCTGGTGATTGCCCTGCTGCTGCTGGCTCTGCCCGGAATCAGCCGGCTCACCTTCGAGGTGACTGTCCTCCAGGCTGGCATGGCGCCCATGGTCACCGCCGCCATCCTCGCCGCGGAGCACGAGTTGGATCCGGACCTCTCGGCGCTCATGGTGGGGCTGGGCATTCCGCTCTCGTTCGCCACGGTGCCGTGCGCCCTGTGGTTGCTGCGTTGAGGGGTGCTACGCCACGGCCCGCGTGGCGTAGGCGATCTCCAGGCCGCCGTTGTGCATGCGCACCCGCGTGCGCGACAGCCAGTGGCAGTGAGGGCAGTAGCTGTGCGAGCCGTTGCCCGGCGAGCTGCGGATGATCAGCGCGCCGCCACACAGCATGCAGCCTTCAGGGAGGGTGAACTCGGCGATGTTGTCGCCGAGGGTCTTCTCGGGAATCGATGTCATGCCTTTCACGTAACGCAGCATTCGGTGGCCACAAGTCGCGGGGCCGCGTTTTCGTGCACCCTCGGAGGGCAGGCGGACGGGCGGGCCTGTAGTCCCTACCGTCCCGCCGTGCTGTGTCCACGGCCGCACATCCCAACCCCGCGAGCGGAGGCGCTCCGGCTGGCACGCCGTTTCCAAGGAAGGGGGCGTTCCTGAGGGGGGCGGTGGGCATGGAGATTGCGCGAGTCGCGCTTCGCCGACGTGGGAAGGGCTGGGGGGTGGAGGTGACCCTGAAGGAGGGAGGTGTGCGGCGATATCGCTACGGCAGCGAGGCCCAGGCGCGTTACTTCGCGGCCGTGTTCGCGCTGGGACCCCGGTGGTTGCCGCCGGTGTCGCGGGGCCGGCGCCGGCGGGGCTCCCGGGCCGAGGCCCCCTCCTCCGAGCGGGCAGCGAGCGGGCCCCTCTAGGGGGGTGGGGGCCGGGCATCCTCCGGCCCCCACTGGGGGTTCCGGAGAGGCTTCGCACCTGCTAGGAGTCACGTCTCATGAGCAACGGCAAGAGCAACTACACCCCCCGGTCCCACCGCGAGCCCATCACCCGTGAGCCGGACCCGGCGGGCCGCTGGTCCGCGAAGTTCCCGGACATGATTGGCTACAAGAACCAGGGCGGCGGCAAGGTGCCCGCCGACTTCGGGTGGAACACCAACCCGAAGCAGTGGCAGGAGGAGATGACTCCCGAGACGCTCGTCACCGAGCATCGCAACCGGGTGGTGCCGCGCCACGCGGCCGCGCCGGCGCTGCCCGAGGGCGCGAAGCCCGAGTCCAAGTAGTCCCGGCTCCCTCAGGTGAAGGGCAGGGCCGCGAGACGCTCCCGGAACACCTCGAGCGTCTCGCGCAGCTCCATCTCCCCGAAGGACTGTTCGAGCGCCGAGCGCACCTTGCGCAGGAAGGTGTCGAACACCGGTGCCCGGCCGTAGAGCGCCTCCGCGGCCGCCACGGCCTCGCGTAGCACGCGCTCCGCTCCCGGCGAGCCCAGGAACAGGTGCATGGACGCCTGCTCCAGCCGCGCCCCACAGGCCGCCCACACCGCGCGATCATGCGCCGTCAGCGTGCGCTGCGTCAGCTCGGTGCCCACCCGTCCCAACTCGCCCAGGAAGGGTTCCACCAGCGCCCGCAGCTCCGGCGCGTCCAGCTCCGGCCGGGCGCCCCGCTCGTGCAGCCGCTCGCGCAACTCCACCACCAGGCGCTTGTCGCGCGTCTTCATCGTCAGCGAGGCCTGCATGCCCGCGAAGGCCGCCAGCGTCTCCTCCAGCCTCCGGGCCTGGGAGGGCTGCTCCCTGGGCGCCGCGCTCGCCGACTTCTCCAGCCGGGCGTGCAACGAGCGCCGCAGGTCCGCCACCGCGCCGCGCAGTGCCGCCGCCGCCGCCACGTGCGTCGGGTAGCCCGGCACCACGTCCTCGCGCCGCACGTCCGAGAACGCCGCGGCCGTGAGGTACACGAGGTCTCCAATCTGCGCGCGGAAGTCCGCGCGGAACGACTGCAGCTCCGCCATGAGGGCCCAGCGGTCGCTCACCACCTCGGGCCGCCGTACCCGCTGGCCCAGGTCCGCCACGCGCTGGGACAGCCGCCCCGCGCACGCGTTCAGCACCGCCTCCACCTCCAGGGACAGCCGCTCGTCGACACCCGCCGGGGGCGGTGCCCAGGCCTGGTCCCGAGAGGCCTCGGCGGGTGGAGGAAAGGCGTCGCGGATGACGGACACCAGGGTGTTCACGTCCACCACGGTGTCGCGGATGGCGGGGGCCATGGTCTCCCACAGCGAGAGATCCGCCCCCTCCGCCTCCTCCAGCGAGGTGGGCTCGTACTTGACGATGCTCAGGTGCCCGAGCCGGTCGATGGCCACCGCCGCCGCGCGGTACACCCGCTCCAGGCGCGCGGCCAGCTCGCGGTGGGTGAGCTCCTCGAGCAGCGCTTGCAGGCGCGGGGGCAGCGTGTCCTGGGGAGGGCGGGGCTTCTTCACCGCGGGCATGGCGTGCTCCTCGACGTGCGAGCAGAGCCTCTCATGCCCGGGTTCTCTTAAAAAGAAAGGGCACCGTGCTACTGGCGCCTCACCACCCGGGGAACCCTCCTTGACTCATCAACGAACAGCATCGCGGGCCCGGCCGCGCCGCCGCTCGCGACCACGGGGCCGGCGGCGTCTTCCAGGGAGGCGAACCACGGGTCGGCGGCGTCCACCTTCTGGAACTGCGCGGTGCGGACGGTGAGCACCGGCTCCTCCTCCCAGGCCAGCCAGAGATGGCCTTGCGCATCGAAGGTGGCCGAGGGCCAGAAGGCGCGGACGCCCCCCACCTGCGTGGGATTGGACCAGCCCGTGGAGTCGTAGCGCGAGTAGAAGAGGGAGTACGTGTAGCTCGAGCCGGGGGTGATGAGCTGGAACACCACCGTGGGCGCTCCCTTCGCATCCAGCACGAGCGAGAGGTGGTTGGCATAGGCACTCTCGCTCACCTCGGCCGGACGGATGGCCGAGCCGATCTGCGCCCAGTCCGTGCCATTCCAACGCATCACGAACACGTCGGAGACACCCAGCTCCGAGACCTGCTCATGGAAGGCGATGACGGGCCGGTCCTCGCCGTCGATCGCCAGCGAGGGATGGCCCGCGTGGGTCTTGCCCGAGTGGGCCTCGACGGGGTTGCCCACGGGGGCCCAGGCCGTCCCGTTCCAACGGTAGACGTAGATGTTGGCCTCGCCGGTGGCGTCGAGCTCCGACCAGGCCACGGCGGGCAGGTCCGAGCTTCCGGTCGCGAGGGTCAGGCGGTAGGGCTCGTGCTCGGGAGCCAGATCGGGAGGGCCTCCGAGATCCTCCCAGCTCGAGCCGTTCCAGCGGCGCACGAAGATCCGATCGCCTTCCTTTGCTTTTTCGATCCACGCCACCACCGGCCGGTCCGAGGCATCCACGGCGAGGGTGACCTGATCGACCGAGGTATCACCGGGCAGGGCGCTGAGGACATCGCCGAGCCGCGCGCCCCCACCCTCGCCGGACCTGTACACGTAGAGGTCCCGTGAGCCCGTCGTCCGGGTGAACTCGGGCCAGGCGGCGATGGAGCGCCCGGCGTGGTCGATGGCGAAGGCGGGGTGATCCGCTCCGTCGACGCCGTTGCCGTGCTTGGGGAGGATCCACGAGGTGAGGAACGTCGGCACGCTCCAGGTCCACCTCGTGGTGGCTCTCGAGGGGAGCGCATTGCCCGCGAGGTCCTGGAAGTCCTCCGGGTGCAGCGAGAGCGCGAGGGTCTCGGGCGCGCTGATTTCCCTGGAGGGGGTCACCGTCAGGGTTCGCCCGTCCTCCGACCACGAGACGCTCTTCACGAGGTAGGGGGAGACGCTTTCCAGGTCGACGCTCGCCGGGGTGACCCTGGCCGTGCGCATGGGCTCGGAGAACGTCACGCGGATGGGAGCGTCCTTCGGGATTTCCGGGTCGGCGCTATCGAACGGTGGAGTGAGGACGGCGGGCGCGGTGCGGTCGACCACGACCTGCTTGAGAGGGCTGGAGAACGCGCGCCCTCCGACCCGGGCCGTCGCGATGAAGGTGTAGGCGCGCTCCTCCGCCTCGGCACCGCAGTCGAACACGTACTGATAGGGCCCGGAGAGCTGGGCGATCGGTCCCCGCCCGTCACTCAGCTCGACGGTGTCCGGAGTGCCGCCCTCGATGGTGAAGGTGAGGACCACCGGGTTGGCGTTGCAGTGGACCGTGTCCGGGCCCCTGAAGGCGACCTTCAACTCGGGCGGGGGCGGCGGAGGCGGCGGACGCTGCTCCTCCGGCTCGCAGGCCGTGAGGAGCACGACACCCAACGACAGGGCTCGGAGACGCGCGGGGCTCTTCATCATGGCCCCACGCTCTACTCGTTCCCCGGTTGCACCAGCAACCGACGCACCCTCCGGTGACATGAGGCCTGCCACCGGAGCGGCATTTTTCAGCTCCGATGCGGTGTCGCGTTACTGCTGTGAGGCGATGACCGCGCCGAGCCGGCGCATGCCTTCCTCGAGCAGCTCGGGCGGGCGGTTGGAGTAGTTCAGGCGCATGAACTCGGTGCGGGGCTCGGAGGCGAAGAAGGGAGAGCCGGGCACGAAGGCCACGCGCTTCTCGAGCGCCAGGGGGAAGAGGGTGTCCGCGCTCATGCCGCGCGGCAGCTCCACCCAGATGAACATGCCGCCGTCCGGCTGGGTCCACCGGGTGCCCGCGGGCATGTGCCGCTCCAGCGAGCCGATCATCGCCAGGCAGCGCTCCCCGTAGACGGCGCGCAGCTGGTCCAGGTGGGCGTTGTAGTCGAAGCGCGACAGGAGCCGCGCCGTGGCCCGCTGCGCGACGGTGGCGGTGTGCAGGTCCGTGGACTGCTTGACGACGGTGAGGGCGCGGATGATCTCTCGAGGGCCCACCGCCCAGCCGATGCGCAGTCCGGGGGCCAGCGTCTTGGAGAACGTCCCCAGGTTGACGACCACGCCCTCGGTGTCGAGCGAGGCCAGCGACGGCAGGTGCTCGCCCCGGAAGCGCAGCTCGCCGTACGGGTTGTCCTCCAGGATGAGGATGCGGTGGCGCTGGGCGAAGCGCACGAGCGCGTGCCGGCGCTCCAGCGACAGCGTGGTGCCCTTCGGGTTCTGGAAGTTGGGCACCAGGTAGATGAGCTTGGGCTTGCGGCCCGCGGTGACGAACCGCTCCAGCTCGTCCACGCGCATGCCGTCGTCATCGCTGCCCACGACGCTGAAGGAGACCTCGTATCCGCTGAAGGTCTGCAGCGCGGCGAGGTAGCTGGGGTTCTCCACCAGCACCACGTCCCCGGGGTCCAGCATCACCTTGGCCACCAGGTCGATGCCCTGCTGCGAGCCGTTGGTGATGAGCACCTGGTCCGCCGCCACGTGCAGGCCCCGCTCGCCCAGGTGCGAGGCGATCCACTCGCGCAGCGGCCCGTAGCCCTCGGTGGTGCTGTACTGGAGCGCGGCGCGGCCCTCCTGGGCGAAGACCTCGGCGTGCGCCTGGGCGATCGCCTCCACGGGGAACAGCTCGGGCGCCGGCAGGCCGCCAGCGAACGAGAGCACGTCGGGACGCTCGGCCACCTTGAGGATCTCCCGCACGGCGGACGCCTTCATCCGCGACATGCGCTGAGCGAGCGGGAACGCCGGGGGGGCGGAAATGCTGACAGCCGCGGTCATGGATCAGGCTCCTTTCAGCTCTTCTTCAGAGACGTGGACGTACGTTTCCTCCTTGATGGAGGAGAGGACGATGGTGGTGTGAGTCCGGGTGACGCCGGAAATGGTGCGCAGCGTCTCCACGAGCAGGGTGTCGAGCGTCTTGGTGTTCGCCGTCCTCACCTTGAGGATGTACGAGTCCTGACCGGCGACGCGGTGGGCCTCGAGCACCTCGGGCAGGGCGAGCACCTTCTTGGCGAACCCCTCGAAGTACTTCGGGTGCTCGATGCTCACGCCGATGAAGGCGGTGATGTCCTTGCCCAGCTTCGCCGCGTCCACGCGCGCCGAGTAGCCGGTGATGACCCCTCGCTCCTCGAGCTTGCGGATGCGCTCGGCCACCGCCGGCTGCGACAGCCCCACCGTGCGGGAGATCTCCAGCTGGGTGGCGCGACCGTCGCGCTGCAGCACATCGACGATGCGGTAGTCGAGTTCGTCCATCTGGGGACCTGGGACCTTGTTTTTATAAGCTCCGGCGAGCTGGTACGGATAAATTATATGTATCTCCGGAAATGTCGCAAGGGGAAGAGCAGCCGGGCAGGCAAGCCAGGCTCGTGCTCGGCCGGTGTACGGGCGGCGGGATGAATAAATGGGGGCTGGAGGAGTCTCTGTAGGGATAGAGGCTCAGTAGTCAGCGGAGACGATGTGATGACTCGTCGATGGTGGATGTGTGTCGTGGTCGCGCTGGCGGCTCCAGTTGTTCAAGCTCAGACCGCTCCGGTCGCCGCCACCCAGGAATTCAACAGCGCCGGTGACGTGGAGGATGCATCGCCCATTGCGCCTTCCCCGCCTCCGGCGCTGCCGGCCGAGTCGCCTTCGGCGCCTCCCTTCGATGACGCGGTATGGGCTTCCGGTCATTGGTTCTGGGATGGCGGTGAGTGGCGCTTCAACCCGGGGACGTGGATCGCCCAGATGCCGGGCTACCAGTTCGTCAATGGCTACTGGCAGCAGGAGGGAAGCATCTGGCGTTGGGTGTCGGGTGGCTGGGCGCGACCCGGCTCACTGCAGGTGGAGTTCCCCATCGCGGTGAC
The DNA here is from genome assembly GCF_016887565.1 of Archangium violaceum. Lineage (NCBI taxonomy): Bacteria > Pseudomonadati > Myxococcota > Myxococcia > Myxococcales > Archangiaceae > Archangium > Archangium violaceum. Next base: position 11,349,709 of record NZ_CP069396.1, on the reverse strand, counting down.
CCGCGAGGAGCTCTCCGCGACCCAGGCGCCTCCCCAGCTCCGGGCGGAGACACCGCCGCCGCCTCCCGCTCCGAACCTCACGTGGGCCCCGGGCTATTGGTACTGGTCCGGCGCCAACTGGGTCTGGGTGGAGGGCTCCTGGGTCGAGCCGCCCCGGCCCGGCCTGGCCTATGTCTCGCCGAAGTGGATCCGCCGGGGTCCCACCTGGGTCTTCGCGAGCGGGGGTTGGGCCGTCCCGGGCTCGTTCCACGTCTCCGTTCCCCTCTACCGCCACTCGGGAATCGCCGTGCGCTGGGGACACCCCAACTACTTCCTCCACTCCTGGGACCGCTACCGCGTGGTGCGTCACGACTACTGGCACCGGCGAGGGCCCGGCCGCTGGAATGACGGCCGCTGGAATGACGGTCGCTGGCATGACGGCCGCAGGTACGACGGCCCCAGGTACGACGGACCTCGTCACCATGACGCGGGCCCCGTCCGTCACCACCGGGGTGGCCGTCACCACTGATGAATCGGGTCGGACCCGGCGCCCGGCGCCGGGCTCCGGAGAGCGCGCGGCACCCTTCCTGGCGTAGAGTCCCGGCTGGGGAGGACAGATGGACATCCGTTTGAAACGCCGGGTCGTGCTCGGCTGCGCCGCGGGACTCTTCGTGGGTCTCGTGGGGTGGGCCACCTCGGACGTGTGCGTCTCCGCCTGGTTGTTCCAGGGTGTGAAGGTGCCTCACTGCCCGGACGGGCGCCTCCGGCAGACGCCGAGCCTGCGCGTCGAGGGGCTCGCCCGCGAGAGCACGGGCTTCGTCTATGTCTCGGCCCAGGCGCATGGTGTCACCACGCGTGACTGGGAGCGGCTGGAGGCCCCGGTGCGGCGCCTGGATGCCTCGCTCTTCCTCGTGGATGCCCAGGGCAAGGAGTCTCCACTCCCGCCCGAGGACGGCTGGAAGAAGCAGGGCTCCAGCTTCACGCTGCGCGCCCAGGTGAAGCTGCCCGCGCTGCCGGATGGGGACTACCGGCTGCGCGCTCGCGTCAGCTCACCACTCGGCACCGACACCGTGGAGGCCCCGCTGGCCCTCTACGCCCCCGCCCGTGTCCACGTCCTCTCCGATCGGCCCCTCTACGAGCCCGGCCACCAGGTGCGCTTCCGCGCCGTGGTGCTGCGCGCGAAGGACCTCGCGCCCATCGACGGGCGCCCGGGCACGTGGTTCGTCACCGACCCCTCCGGCGAGGTGGTGCTGGAGCAGCGCGCACCCGCGGGCCCCTGGGGCGTGGTGGCCGGGGACTTCCCACTCGACAGCGGCGCGCCCACGGGCAGGTGGACGGTGCGCTGGACGAGCGGTGATGCCTCCGCCGAGACCTCCTTCCAGGTGAAGCCCTTCACCCTGCCTCGCTTCCGGGTGGAGGCCACCAGCACCCGGCCCTTCTGGCGCGCGGGCGAGTCGCCCATCGTCGAGGGCCAGGTCGTCTACAGCTCGGGCGCGCCGGTGCCGGACGCGGCCGTGGAGGTGAAGTGGAATGCCTCGGGCGGGTGGCCCCCGCCCACCGAGTGGCTCGACGAGAAGGCCAGGGACGGGCTGCCCCGGAAGGCACGCACGGACGCCTCGGGTCACTTCCGCCTCGCCCTGCCGCGCGTGCCCTATGACCTGCGCGGCCAGTTCACCCTCTCCGCCTGGCTGTCCGCCACGGACCCCGCGGGAGACCAGGTGCAGAGTGGGACCTCGGTGCTGCTCTCCGAGGACTCGCTCTCCGTGTCGGCCGTCACGGAGCTGGAGGATGGTCTGGTGGAGGGCTACAGCAACCGCGTCTACCTGCGCGCCACCAGCGCAGATGGCCGGCTGCTGCCCGGCGCGGAGCTCACCGTGAAGCGCGCATGGGACCCGCGGGACGAGGGCGTGCGCGCGGTGACGGACGAGGATGGCGTGGCCGCCTTCCAGCTCGACCCGGGTCCGCCCGTCAACGTCGTCATCCCCGCCATGCCGGTGCGCCGCGTGCCTCCGCCTCCCCCAGTGGGGCTGAGCTCGGTGAGGGACCTCCTCTCGGAGGACGGTGAGGCCGGGCTCGAGGATCAGCTCGCCCTGGAGCGGTGGTTGGGCTCCCTGCGCCCCTGCGCGCGCTTCGTGTCGGCCGAGGAGGGCTCCGCCTCGGTGACGTTGGGCGTGCGCGTGAGCTCGGGCGGGACGGTGACGGACGTGGCGACGGAGGATACGCCGCTGGCCACCTGCCTTGCCCTGGCGGTGCGCACGCGCACGCTGCCGCCCGGCCGCGAGCGGATGCTGGCGCTCTCCCTGGATGTGAGCGACCCCGGCCTGCCCGAGCTCTCCATCGAGGTGGACTACGTCTCCGGTGAGTACTCCGAGTGGTTGCAGCAGGTGCTGCACGCCACCCTGTTGGATGCGCGGGCGTGCCTGCCCGAGACGCTGTCCCTGTCCGCCTCGTTGCCGGCCACACTCACCTGGCGCACGCACAAGGGACGGCGCGAGGTGGAGGTGGGCTGGGCCTCCCTGCCGCAGGCGCGGGGCATGCTGTCCGCCGAGCATCTGTCCTGCATCCAGTCGCGCTTCTCGCGGCTGGTGTTGGGCGAAGAGGTGGAGACGGAGAACGCCATGGGCGTGGTGCGTCTCACCGCCCAGCCCGGAGGTCATGGCGAGTCGGGTGGTGCGTCCCAGGAGACGACGCTGCTCGGTTACGAGCTGCGGGTGAGCGCGACGGCGGGGAAGGAGGACCTGGGCGCGACGAAGCTGGTGCTGCGTCCGGCCCGGCTGCCTCCCACGCGCCTGCGCGCCACGCCGGTGCTGGCGCGCGGGGGCGAGGAGGTGCGCATCGAGCTGCTGCGCGGCCCGGACTTCAATGGCGAGCTGCCGAAGAAGCTCTACCTGCAAGCGGGGGAGGAGCGGCTGGAGGCCGAGGTGGAGAAGCCGGGCCCGGTGGCGCGCTTCCGTCTGCCCGGTGGCTTCGAGGGTTGGGCCGAGGCCTCCTGGGAGGGCGCGGTGGCGCGGGTGTACGTGGCGCCGCGCGCGAAGCTCTCGCTGGAGGTGGCGCCGGACAAGGCGGCCTATGCGCCCGGCGAGCTGGCCCACATCCAGGTGAATACGCGCGTGGATGGACAGGCGGGTCCGGCGGCGGTGGGCCTCTTCGGCGTGGACGAGAGCCTGTCGCAGCTCGCGTCCCTGCCGGGCACGGGCGCGCTCGATGGGATGCGCCCGGCGCCCACGCTGGCGTCGCCGGCCTTCGACGTGCTCGACGGGACGGCGCTCGCCATGGGGCGCATCCGTGGTGCCAACGCGGCCGCCGCCACCCTGCTGCGCGTGTCGGGCGTGCCCCAGCGCAACGGTGGAGAGAAGCCCATCTCGGTGGAGGCGCGGGGGAGCTTCATGCCGGACGTGGAGCTGACCGAGCCCTTCTACCGGGTGCTCGCGGAGCTGACGGTGCAGGTGCGTGCCTGGGAGGAGTCGGCCCCCCCGGGCGAGACGCTCTCCGCCGCGGGGATGACGAAGCTGTGGGACCGGGCGCTCGAGGCCTGTGAGAAGCGCGGCGAGGCGGTGACGGACGCCTACGGCCGCACGTTGAAGCTGTCGCGGCTGCCACCGGAGCTGCTCGCCCTCACCGACCCGCGGGCGGTGGTGGTGAGTGGGACGCGGTTGCCCGAGGACGTCGAGAACTGGGGCGCGTGGGTCGCCCGGGAGTCGCCATGAAGCGCTACTACATCATCGTGGGTGGGCTGTGCCTCATGGCGGGGTTCGGGCTGAACACGTGCCTGGGCAATGTGCGCCGCATGTTCGGCTCTTCCGCCGAAGCGCTGGCCTCCCCGGAGCCGCCGGAGATGGTTTTGCAGCAGAAGAGCCTCAGTACCTTCGGCGCGGCGGAAGCGGACGCGGAGGGGATGGCGATGGCGGCGCCAGCGATGGAGGATTCTCTCGAGGAGCGGCCCCTCGAGCAGAAGAGGCGGGAGATCATCCAGATCGTCAAAGGTGGTGGCTCGGGACGGGGAGGGGCGGCGAAGCCGGTGATGGCGGCCGGGGCACCTCCGCCGCCCCCGCCGCCCGCGCCTCCCGGCGAGGAAGCGCCGGCCACACCGGGGCGGGCCTGGTTCCCCGAGACGTTCCTCTTCGAGCCGCTGGTTGTGACGGACGCGTCGGGCTCGGCCTCGGTGCCGGTGAAGGTGCCGGACCGGCTGACGAACTGGCGGGTGCTGGCGCTGGCGCACTCGCGCTCGGGAGCGCAGGCCGGAGCGGTGAGCACCTTCGCGGGCACGCTGCCCACCTACGTGGACCCGGTGCTGCCGCCCTTCCTGCGCGCCGGGGACGTGGTGCGCGTGCCGGTGCAGGTGGTGAACACCACGGGGACGCCGGTGACGCGCTCGCTGAAGGTGGAGGCCCAGGGCGCGGCCTTGGAGGGCGGCTCGCGCACGGTGACGGTCCCGGCGGCGGGCAGCGTGGTGGAGTACGTGACGATGCGCGCGGCGCAGCCGGGGCCGGTGACGGTGCGGGCCTCGCTGGGTGGAACGGACTCGGTGACGCGCACCTTCGACGTGTGGCCCACGGGCCGGCCGGTGATGGAGACACGTGGAGGTACGCTGGCCGCTCCCCGCTCGCTGGAGCTGGTGGGCCCCGCCGACGCGGTGGCGGGCAGCGAGCGGGTGCGGCTGCTCGTCTACCCGGGCGCCCTGGGCGTGCTGCGCTCGGAGCTGTCCGCGGCCCTGGGGCGCGGAGGCGTGGCCGAGGACTCCTATGCGCTGTTGCTCGCCGGCCGTGCGCCGGAGCTGCTGAAGTCACTGGGCGAGACGGCGGACGCGGAGGTGCTCGCGCGCATGTCGGCCCTCGCCGGGCAGCGCGTGCTGCGAGCGGGCCGCGCGCCGGACGTGGCCACCGCGACGCTGCTGGCCGAGGCGGCGCTGGCGCACCCCGACAACCCCGTGCTGGCCCGCCTGGGCGAGCGCCTGTCCTCGCAGGTGACCTCGGCCCAGCGGCCCGATGGGACGTGCCAGGGCGCGGATGGCTGGACGTTGCAGCGGCTGCTGGTGGCCACCGCGGACTGCGCCCGGACGGTGCGGGCCGGGGCGGGCTCGGACGAGGGACGCCGCCGGGCCTCGGCCTTCGGTGCGCGCGTCGCGGGTGCCTTCGAGCGCTACGTGGCGCGGGTGCAGGACGGCTACACGGCGGCGGCGATCCTCGCCAGCGGCGGAGTGAGCGGTTCGGTGCGGGACGCGCTGCGCAAGCAGGTCCGCGAGTCCATCCAGAAGCGTCCGGATGGCTCCGCCTTCCTGCCGGTGGGCCCCGGCGTGGTGCGCGCGGACGGGCTCGTTCCCTCGGTGGCCGAGGCCACCGCGCTCGCGGTGCTGGCGCTCGCGGACGACAAGGAGGCGCCGCTGGCGGACCTGGGCACCTCGCTGCTCGCGGACTACCGGCCCGAGTCTGGCTGGGGTGACGGGCGAGCCAACCTCGTGGGCCTCCAGGCGGCGCTGGCGCTCTTCAAGGAGCCGCTGCCGGCCCAGGTGCGCGTGGTGTTGGAGCGGGACGGCAAGGTGGTGACGGAGGGGACGCTCGACGCGAAGGCGCTGCGCGAGGTGCTCGCGCTGGAGGGCGAGGTGCCCGGCTCGGCGGGGACGCACACCTGGGCGGTGCGCGCGGAGCCGGCGGTGCCGGGGCTGGGTTTCTCCCTCACGCTGGGGGCCTACGTGCCGTGGCGCGCGAGCGAGAAGAGCAGCGGCCTGGAGCTCGCCGTGAAGGGTCCGGCCGAGGTGAAGGTGGGCATGCCGGCGGAGCTGACGGTGCAGGCGGCGTCGCCCTCGGGCATGGCGCTCACGCTGCGCCAGGGGCTGCCCGCGGGCGTGCAGGTGGACCGGGCGAGCCTCGATGCGCTGGTGAGCGCGGGCAAGGTGACGTCCTACGAGGTGGAGGATGGGGCGGTGAGCCTCACCCTGCCACCGCGAGGCGCCGCCGAGCCCTTCAGCGCCCACTTCCGGGTGATTCCCACGCTCGCGGGCTCGTTGCAGGCGGGCGCGTCGAGTCTCTCGCCCGTGAACCGGCCGGAGCTCGTGTTCCACGTACCTCCGGCCACCTGGGCCGTTCGCTGAGGCCCCCGCTCAGGGCGGGTCGGTGCGCGCGGAGGCAGGGGCCTTGCGGGTGGAGCGGGCGACGGAGTCCAGCAGGGCCTTGCGCGCCGCGCGTAGGGCCCGGCGATCCGCGTCGTTGGGAGGACGGGTGAAGGCCGGACGCGCCGCGGCGAGGAAGGCCTCGAGGGACCGTGTCCCCTTCAGCTCGTCCTCCAGCTCGCGCATCACCGTCTCCAGCGTGAGTCGCCAGACGAGCGGGTCCTGCGCGTAGGGGCCCTCCAACACCAGGTCGACGAAGGCCAGGGAGAGGGCCACCCGGCGATCGCGCCGGTCGGGCTCGTAGGGCTCCACCTCGTCGCCAACGGCTTGCAGGTAGGCGGTGAGGTCGCTCCGCTCCTCCTCGGAGAGCCCGAGGCCGAGCATCTTGTCCACCTCGACGAGCACCTCGGGCACGGTGCGTGCCCGTGCGTCATGGAGATACGGCGGGGTGTGGACGAGCCCCAGGAGTGTCGGGGTGTCGTAGCGCTCGCGCTGGCTGCCGAGCACGTGCACCTTGCCATCGGTGAAGCCGAGCTCCGGCGGGTGGCAGGTGGCGCACGAGTCCCCATCCAGCTCGGCGCGCGGGCGGAAGAAGGCGGCCTGTCCTCGCTGGGCGGCCTCGCTCGCGCCGGGTGCGAGCCGGCCCCGGGGGCCGAGCTTCGGGTTGGGCAGCGGATCCAACTGGTTGAGGAAGGCGACGAGCGCATCCATCAGGTGGTCGGGCACCTCGGGCACGGCGAACTCGCCGACGATGACGTTGCGCACCTGCTCCCGCAGGCTGTGCGTGCGGCCGTCGAGCGGGTAGGGCGCGGTGAACCGGATGCCCCGCAGCGTGGGCACCATGTGCGCATTGAGGATGCCGTCGTCCCCGGTGGGGGAGAAATAGGAGACGGTGAGGTCGATGCGCCCGGGCACCATGTACGAGTGCTCGGTGTAGACGGTGGGGTTGGTGGCGCCGTGGGGGTGGCACGAGTGGCAGGACACCCCCATCCGAACGCTCAACGGTCCGAGCATCCGGGGCGCGTGGAAGAGCATCTCGCCGAGCAGCACCGCCCAGGGCGTGCGCTTACCGCCATCCGTGTCCCCGGGCAGGTTCACCCAGGGCAGCGTGCTGGCCGGACCGCGGTTCTCCGGCGCGGACTCGAAGCGCAGCGCCCGGCGGGGCATCTTCGGCGGCAGGGGAATCATGTGCCGGCCCTCGAAGGCGACCGGCATGCCCACCATCTCCTCGAACGTCACCGGCCTCGGCCCTTGTTGGGGGGCCGAGGAACCGAGGGCCACGGCGAACCCGAGCGCCATCACCGGAAGCATGGCCGGGAGTATACAGGTCCACGATGGCTCGCCCCGCGCCAATCCAGGGCAGGCAGGCGATCCATCCTGGACGGCTGCTCGTCCCTGAAGAACCGCGAGTACGCGCCGGGAGGAGCTCGGGCGAAGAGACCCCCCTCAACGTGTCAGCGGCCCCGGTGGATGGGTCCGGTCGCGCGACAGTCCCCAGGCCACGAGGGCGACGAGGATGACGGCGAGCACCGCCAGCCAGAGCCAGCCCACGCCCCAGCGGGTGGCCTGGTAGGGCTCATACGGCTCGATGGGCTCGGCCGCCTGGGCGAGCGCCAACGCCGGACCGAGCAGGAGAGACCCCAGGAATGCGTACAGCGCGCGGACCATCTGCATGTTCGGTCTCCAGCGGCCTGGAATGGGGTAGGGCCGTTCATTAGAAGGGTCGTCACCTGACAGGAGGGCCGCAAGCATGTCCCCGACCGAGACGCAGTCCCCGACTCCGACCCCCATCCGACCCCCCTTCACCGAGGAGAGCGCGCGGATGAAGGTGAAGGCCGCCGAGAACGCCTGGAACTCGCGAGACCCGGAGCGGGTGGCGCTGGCGTACACGGAGGATTCGGAGTGGCGCAACCGCACCGAGTTCTTCCGAGGGCGCGAGGCCATCAAGGCCTTCCTGCGGCGCAAGTGGGCCAAGGAGCTGGACTACAAGCTGATGAAGGAGCTGTGGGCCTATACGGGCAACCGCATCTCCGTGCGCTTCGAGTACGAATGGCGTGACGCGGACACGGGGCAGTGGATGCGCACGCACGGCAACGAGCACTGGGAGTTCGATGACTCCGGGCTCATGCGCCGCCGCGACATGAGCGCCAATGACTACCCCATCCAGGAGTCCGAGCGCCGCTATCGCTGAGCCGTCCCCGCATCCAGGGGAGGAGTGACTTGCCCGGTTGCTCGTCGACCGGGCTGTGCTGGGACCCTGCCGAGCAGAGGACCGCCCCTTCGAGGGGTATCCGTGAAGCTCGACAGGGAGGGGTCCTTTGTTACGCTGCCCGACTCCGAAAAACCCATGCTCTTCCGCCGACTTCTCCCCATCATCGCGTTGCTGTCGGGCTGGTGTGGCATCGCCTACGAGCTGCTCTACTCGCGGCTGCTGACGACGCAGCTGGGCGACATGTTCCAGGTGAACGCGGCCATCCTCACCAGCTTCCTGCTGGGCATCGGTCTGGGCGCGTGGGTGTCACACCGCTTCGTGCGCTGGCTGTGGCTGGTCGAGCTGGGCATCGGCGTGTACGCGCTGCTGGTCGCGCTGACGTTCGCCAGCGACACCCAGGCCGTGCTCGAGCACCTGCTGCCCGTCATCGGCCATGGCCGCTGGATGGTGGCGTTCACCGCCTTCGCCTTCGCGTTCGTGCCGGCGCTGCTCATCGGTTTCTCGGTGCCGCTCTTCTCGGTGTATGCCCGGCACCACCTGGGCGCGACGCGCTCCTCGGATGCCTTCAACATCGTCTATTGGATCTACAACCTGGGCGGGGCGGCCTGCGTGCTGGCCATGGAGTACGGCCTGCTGCGCGCGCTCGGGGTGAAGCAGACGCTGCTGCTGCTGGCGCTGCTCAACCTGGTGAGCGCGCTGGTGCTCCGCAAGCTGGAGCCACCCCAGGAGGAGCAGCCCCGGGACGAGCAGGAGCCGGTGCCCTTGCGGTGGCAGGCGGCGCTCTTCCTGGCCAGTGCGCTGAGCGGTCTGTTCCAGCTCTTCCTGCTGAAGGTCACGGAGACCGTCTTCGGTCCGTTCCACGAGAACTTCGCCCTGGTGCTGGCGCTGGGGCTGGCGGGCATCGCGTTCGGCACGTGGCGCGCGCACCGCTGGCGGCTCCGGTTCGAGACGTTGCTGCTGGTGGGGGCCGCGGCCGTGGCCGTGAGCCTGGGGCTGCTCCAGCCGCTCATGCGCCTCTGGGGGCACCTCAACGTGGCGTTCGGGGTGACGCCGCTGCTCAGCTCGCTGTGCAAGGCCCTGGTGCTCACGGCCATGGGCCTGGTGCCGCTGACGGTGTTTGGCGCCACGGTGCCCGCCCTGCTCGGGCACCTCAAGGGCGCGCGCACCACCGCGGGACGCATGCTCGCGGTGTCCAGCTTCGGCAACTGTCTGGGTTATGTGCTGTCCGTCGCGGTCCTCTACGAGAACCTGTCGCTCCTCGCCCTGTCGCTGCTCTTCCCCGCCGGGCTGTGGCTGCTGGGACTGCTCGCCCGCGAGGGCCAGGGCTCGCGCGCTCCGGGGTGGTGGCAGCGGCTGCTGCCCGTGCCGCTCATCGCGCTCATCGGGCTGACCTGGTCCGACACGCTGATGCAGATGTCCTACCGCGACTTCGTCTCCTCGGACACCCTGGAGAAGACCCTGTCCAACGTGCGCGAGACGGAGCTGCTCAAGCGTTTCGACAGCGCGCTCAGCCTGGTGCGTGACCACCGTGGCGAGGAGTCGGTCATCATCAACGGCTACCGCTCGCTGGTCTCCTCCAGCTCGGGTCGCACCAACCTCAGCGAGCTCATCGTGGGGACCTCGCCCGCGCTCTACGTGCCCAGGCGCGAGAAGGCACTGGTGCTCGGCGTGGGCACCGGCATCACCGCGGGCGCCACCGCCAGCCTGTTCGCGCGCACGGATGGGGTGGAGATCAATCCGGCGGTGGCGGCGGCCCTCCCTCGCTTCACGCCCAACAACCTCGGGCTGCTGCAGCGGCCCGGGTTCCAGCTCGTCCTGGACGATGGCCTCACCGCGCTCGCCCGCACCCACGAGCGTTACGACGCCATCGTCAACACCGTCACCAGCCCGCTCTACTTCTCCTCGAGCAAGCTGTACACGCGCGAGTTCTTCGAGCTGGTGAAGAGCCGGCTGAGTGAGGGCGGGGTGTACTCGATGTGGTTCGACGCGCGCGTCACGCCGGAGGGCGCGCGCATCATCTTCGAGACGCTGCGGCAGAGCTTCGCGGATTGCCACTTCGTCTTCCTCACCTCCGTGTACGCCCAGGTGGTGTGCGGCAACCAGCCGCTCACGCCGCACCCGCTCCCCGAGGAGGCCTGGCCGGCCGACCTGAAGGCCCTCTTCGACGCGCACCACCTCGGCATGGGCATGAACGAGCTGTACTCCCAGCTCATCCTCCGCAAGCACCGCCTCTTCGAGATCGACTGGGAGGCGCCGCTCAACACCTTCGACCAGCCGGAGCTGGAGTTCGTCATGGCCTCGGCCTCGCTCACCCAGCGCACCGTGAAGCCCTGGTCCCCGTGGATGCTCGCCCAGGCGGATCTCTTCACCCCCGGCTTCCCCGGGGAGCAGCCCCTCACGCGCGAGACCCTGGGCACCCGCTGCTTCGTCATGCACGCGTTGACCCGCGCGCTCGACCCCATCTGCAAGCAGCTGCTGACGGAGGGCGGGCGCAAGCCACTGCCGCTCTCGTACGTCGAGCGCATGCTCGAGCGGGGCGACGAGGAGGATGCTCCGCGCACCCGGATGTCCATGGTGTCGAGCCTGGTGGAGCACGGTCAGGTGGAGCGCGGGCTGTCGGTCCTGGAGGGACTGGAGAAGTCGCTCCGGGGTGACTTGCAGTACGAGCTGATGCGGTTGGACCTGATGCTCCGGCTCGGCCGCGAGGTGCCGGACGAGGCGCTCGTGCGCCTCTATCGGGATGGTCCCTTGAACACGGGCGTGCGCCGCGTCCTCGCGAAGGTCTCGGCCCGCCGGGGCTTGGATGCCGCGGCGCTGGCCCACCTGGAGTTCCTCCGGGGACTGGGGCCCCTGAGCTCCGAGGACCAGGCGCTGCGCGAGTCGCTGCGCCAGAAGCTGGCGGGAGGCGCCGCACCGTGAGCAGCACGCTGAATCGGACGTGGTTGGGCCTGAAGGTGGCGACGGTGCTCTCGGGCGCCGCCGCGCTCATCGCCGAGACGTTGTGGATCCGCTCGCTCACCAACATGGTGGGCTCCACGGTGGAGGCGGCCTCGACCATCTTCGCGGCCTTCCTGGCGGGACTGGCGCTCGGGGCGTGGCTGGCCGGCGGGAAGGCCGATGTCCTGCGCCTCCCGCTGCGCGCGTATGCCCTGGTGGAGGTGGCCATCGCGTTCACCGCCGGAGCGGCGGGCCTCGGGCTGTTCCTGCTGCGCGACACCCTCATCATCGGGGGTGACGTGCACGGGGTGGCGCGCGTGGCGCTCGTCTTCTTCTTCGTGCTCGCGCTGGTGTTGCTGCCCACGCTGCTCATGGGCGCCACCTTCCCGCTGATGGTGGCGGCGGCGCGCCGTGAGGGCATCCAGGTGAGTGGGGTGAACGTCCTCTACGCGCTCAACACGCTGGGAGCCTCGCTGGGCACCGTGGCCTGCGGCTTCGTGATGATTCCCGCCCTCGGGGTACGTGGCTCGGTGGGCGCGGGGGCCGTGCTCAACCTGCTCGCGGCCGCCGCCTGCGTCCCGGCGTTGCTCGCGCGCTCCGAGCCCGGGCCGGCTTCTTCCTCCGAGTCCGAGGCTCCCTCGGAGGCCGGGAGCACGCCGGACGGCGGGAGCACCGCTCTGCCCCAGTGGGTGTTGCTGCTGGTGGCGGCGTCCAGTGGCCTGCTCACGCTGGGCGCGGAGGTGGCCTGGACGCGCCTGTCCAGCTACTTCCTGGGCAATCGCGCCTATGCCTTCAGCACGCTGATGGCGTGTGTCCTCGTCTCGCTCGCGGTGGGCTCGTGGCTGGCCGAGCGGCTGATGCGCCGGTTCGGTCACCGCCTCCCGGAGTTGTTGGGCGGGGTGTTGGTGCTCTCGGCCGGCCTCATGATGGCCTGCGCGGCGATGTCGGAGTGGTGGATCCACCATCAGGCGGAGGTCGAGCGCACGCTGCCTCCCGCCGGAGGTGTGTTCTTCACCGCGCGCATCCTCCAGGCGCTGGTGCTGCTGGCTCCGATGATGCTGGCCATGGGCTGTCTGTTCCCGCTCAGCCTCACCGCCTCGCGTCTCACCCGGGAGCGCTCGGGCCTGGCGGCGGGTCTGTTCTACCTGGTCAACACGGTGGGCTCGGTGGCGGGCTCGCTGCTCGTCGGCTTCTGGGTGCTGCCCGCGGTGGGGGTGTACCGCGGCATCGGCTACCTGGTCGCCTTCGCCTGCGTCATGGCCGCGGTGGTCTTCGGGTTCGGCGTGCGCTCGCGCCTGCCGAAGCTGGCCGGGCTGGGGGCGGTGACGGTGGTGGTCACGCTCGTCCCGCTGGCGCTGCCGGAGGAGCTCGTCACGCTCGACGCGAAGGAGCAGCTGGTCTACCGCGCCGAGGACCGCTACGGCGTGTTCCAGGTGAACGGGCTGCCGGGCGGCCTGCTCAGCGTCAGCAACAACAACACGAAGCTGGTCCACTACCTGGGCGCGGCGAACACCGCGTACGTGCAGCAGATGCAGGGCCACCTGGCCCTGTTCTTCCGCCCCGAGGCGAAGACGGCGGTGGTGCTCGGCAGCGGCTATGGCATCACCGCGGGCGCGCTCGGCCTGTACCCGCAGCTCGAGCGCATCGACGCGGTGGAGATCGTCCCGGGCATGGTGGAGGCGGCCGACCTCTTCATGCCGCACAACCTTGGCTACCACCGCAACCCGCGCGTGCGCGTGGTGGTCGACGACGGCAGGCACTACCTCACCCGCCAGAAGGACCGCTTCGACATCGTCTCCATCAACATCTCGGACCCGCGGCTCCCCGGTGGCGCGAGCCTGCTGCACAGCGACTTCTACGACATCGTGAAGCAGCGCCTCACCGAGGGCGGCGTGGTCATCCAGCACGCCTTCGGCACGGAGATGCGCCTGGTGCTCAGCACGCTGGGGCGCTCGTTCAAGCACGTCCGGCTGTTCCCCTCGTACCAGAACGGCTTCAACGTGGTCGCCTCGGACCAGCCGCTGGTGGCCGATCCGGGGAAGATCGACGCGCTGACGCGGATTCCCGCCGTGCACGGGGCCCTGCGCGGCATCGGCATCATCGAGCCGCTCCGCGCGGGCGAGGTCTTCTCCCAGGGCCTCACGCCCGAGCAGCTCCCGAACCTGTTCAACGACTCGCGCGTGGCCACCGACGACTTCCCGCTGCTCGAGTACTCGTCGCGCGGGAGTGTCGCCGGGCTGTTCTTCAGCAACGAGTGAGCCGCACGTCCCTTACCAGTGTTCGTCGGAGTCGGCGGGGACGTAGGTATCCCCCTCGCGGGAGTAGTCCTTGATGTAGACGCGAGGGGCCTCGCCCGGCTTGCGCGCGTGCTTCTTGCCCTTCTTCTTCCCGGCCGGCGCGGTGGGGGTGCTCTCGCTCTTGGGCGGCTTCTGGGCGAGCACCTTCAGCTCGGCATCGGAGGCACGCGCCTTCTCGATGGCGTTCGCGTCGTAGATGGAGATCCACCAGCCCCCGAAGGCATCCTCCGCCGTCGCGGGCGTGACCACGAACGTGAGGCCGGCGCGCTGGAGCTCGTCCTTCTCGAGCGCCAGGCCGTGGACCAGCTCCCGATCCTCCGCCTTCTGGAGGAGCCCGGCGATCAACTTGCGGATCTCCTCCTTGGTGCTGTCCTTGCCCGCGTAGACACCGATCTCCACACCGGCGGGGTGCTGGGGGTCCCCGTAGATGTTGAGCTCCAGCTGGGACGCCTCGTACGAGAGATAGGGGACGTACCGGAAGACGCCGGTGTCGATCACCTCGGAGGGAATCTGCTTGAGCTCCGGGGCTCCGAACTTCGCCGCGAAGCTCTCGATGATGAGTCCGGAGTTGACGAGGCGGTTCTCGGTCAGCGGATGACTGGGAGCCGGTGCTGGCGCCGGTGCGGTCAGCGGCGCCGAGGCGGTCTTCGGCGCGGGTGGGGCGGGCTGCTCGGGGCGCTGCTGGTGGTTGGGGCTCGAGCAACCGCCGAGCATGGCGAGCGTGAGGAGTCCACTGGCGACGGCCGACCTCGGTTTCATCTTCCCCCTCGGGCGATGCGGAATCATGGAATGCGGGGACTCTACTGGAGGACGGTGCGGGCCCGGTAGCGGGCCCCTGTTCCCCTCGGCGTCAGCTTCCCGGGGCCGGGGAGAAGAGTGCTTCCGGAGGTGCGAGGACGCCCTCCGGGTAGAAGGGGGAAGCCCCATCGAGCAGAGGGGCGGGTGCCTCCTGCAGGTGCCGGTCGAAGAACGCCCGCAGGTAGTCGCTCAGCACGCGCCACATCCGCCGGCCGTCGATGGTGCCCAGGGCCCGCCGTGCGAGCGAGCGCCGCTTCAAGGGCAGCAGGCCACAGTCCGTGAAGCTGGCGTGACCCGCCCCACGAATCTGGATGCTGTAGCCGGGTCGGGCCCGGGCATACAGGCGCTGCCAGCCGCCCACCGCGAGCTCGCGGTTCGCCTCGCAGTACTCGACGGACGCGAAGGCCTTCTGACTCACGGACTCGTCGCACGGACGCACGTACTCGGGGTGCTCGGCGAACAGCTCCATCAGCGGTTTGGGGAGTCCCTCCTGGCCCACCGTGCTCCACACGCCTCCGTCCAGGTTGGCCACGGCCCGGCACCGCGCATCCCGCGCGCAGAGCTCCATCGCCGCGTTGCCACCCATCGAGTGGCCGAAGGCACCGAGCCGTTCCAGGTCCATCCGCCCGGCGAGCAGCCCGGAGCCGGCCTGCAGCCGCTCCAGCTCGTCCACCAGGGAGCGAAGATCCTCGGCCTTCACGTCGACGACCGAGGCCCGGGCGCGCACGTCCTCCTCATGCGAGGCGCGCGAGACCTTCAATGCGCCGCCCACGCTCGCTGGCCTGAAGAGCCGCAGGCGCCCATCCGCGAAGGCGGAGACGGGGAGCGCCTCGTACGTGTGGCTCACGGCGGCGACGATGTAGCCATGGCTCGCCAGCTCCTCGAAGAGGGACGAGTAATAGAGCGGTGGGAAGCCGGCCGGGGAGAAGACGAGCACGGGGTAGCGGGCCCGGGGGCGTGCCACGGGAGCCCCGGGCACCGCGTGGGCGCGCACCCGTGAGCCCTGGAAGTGCCAGAAGAGGCTGGTGAGGCGCCATCCCGCGGGCAGGTAGGGACCGGGCTTCGCTCCCGCTTCGGGCTCGGCGGGGTACCAGAGCCACGCGGACAGCTCTCGTGGACGGCGGTGCCCGTGACGGGCATAGGGCTCGTCGCGGTGGGCGTCCACCCAGTCGAAGGCGACGCGGCCGACGTCATAGGGCCCGGTCGGCTCCGGGAGGATGGCCGGGGAGAGCCGGGCGCGCAGCCGCTGGAAGAGCCAGGTGAGCGCGCTTGCCCCGAGCACGGCCGTCAGGACGGGGTGCCTCTGGTGGAATCGGGTGGACGCTCTCATGGGTCACCTCCAGGACAGTGGTCGCTTCCCTCCGCCGTCAGCCGTTCGGACCGGACAGGGGCTGCGACGTGTCACCGGGCCCGGGGCGCAGCCGGCGGATGGCGCGCAGCAGCAGCTCGCCGTCGAGCGGGTTGGCGACGTAGCCCTTCGCGCCGAGCCGGTGGGCGCGCTCGAGGTCCTCGTCATCCGAGGTGCCCGAGAGCAGCAGCGCGCCGGCGATGTGGGCTTCTCCCGCGAGCAGCCCCTCCATGGCCTGCACGGGGGCGAACACGATGTCCAAGCTCGTCGTGTGCATGACCTCCAGCGGGGAGGCGACCTTCGTCTGGATGCCCTGCCGTGCGAGCGCTCGCGAGATGAGGGTGGCGGTCACCGGGGGCCACGCGTAGAGCAGCAGGGGCGTGCCGGGGCCCTCCCGGGGCGCGGGAGCGAAGGCCTGCTCCTCGGCGTGCTCCTGGATGCCGTAGAGCGCCGCGAGCGCGTGGGACAGGGCCGTGTCCGAGGCGAGGTGGGGCTCGACGCGGGGCTTGCCGGAGATGGCGCGCACCGCGTCCAGGGCCTCGATCGACGCCGGAGCGGGCAGGGCGACGTGCAGCACCTCGCGCTCTCCCTTCTCGAGCCGGAGCGGGACGACCCGGTAGCGCCGGGCGATGCGCGCGGGCACCAGCCGGGTGAGTTTCTTGTCCAGGGGCTCCCGGTCCAGGTCGATGGGATCGATGCCGAGCTGCAGCGAGAGCGCCCGCAGGACGTCGGCCTCGGTGCAGATACCCTCGCGGACCAGCGCCCGGCCGAGCGGGACCTGGGTCTCGTGATGGTGCACCAGTCCGAGCCGGAGCTGGGCGCGGTCGATCAGCCCCAGCTCCATCAGGATCTCCCCGAGCATTCGCTTGGACCCGAGCTGCATGGCTGGAACCGTGGCCATACAGCCCCTGTCCGGCGATGGACACCCGAACCAGCCCCCGCCGCGCTGGTTGCCCTCCTGTCAGTGCGGAATCAGCCGCCCCTCCACGGCGCCGGCCATGGCCACGAGCGCCAGGCCCAGCAGGAAGCCGAGCAGGCGGCCGCGTGCCTCCCTGGGGCTGGTGCCACGGCGCAACTCCGGCAGCAGGTCCGTGGCGCCGATGTAGAGGAAGGTGCCGCTGGCGAGCGCGAGGATGATGCCCTCCAGGCCTCGCACCACCTGGGAGCCCAGCAGCACCGCGCCGGCCCCGGCCACGGCGGTGAGCTGCACGCCTCCGAGCGCCAGCAGGGCCCGGGAGCGCGACAGGCCCTTGGCGCGCAGCAGCGCGTAGTCGCCCACCTCCTGGGGCAGCTCGTGGGCGATGACCGCCAGGGCGGTGGCCACTCCGGCCTCGGTCGAGACGAGGAATGCCGCCGCCACCGCCGCTCCGTCCCCGAAGTTGTGCATCGCGTCCGCCGCGAGCAGCGACGGCACCACGGTGGAGGAGGGGCCCGTGTGCGCGTGCTCCCCCGGGGCGTGGGCCGAGTGGTCATGGTGGTGCGGCCCGAGGAACCACTCGAGGAAGGTGAGGGCCAGGAAGCTGGCGAAGGCCCAGTGGAAGGCGGAGGGGCCCGCGGCCTCCACGGCCTCGGGGAAGATGTCGAGGAACACCGCGCCCAGCAGGGCCCCGGCCGCGAAGGCCACCAGGGCCGACAGGTGCCGGGCCAACCAGCGCTCCGAGAGGAGCCCACCCGTCAGCCCCGCGAGGCCGTCCGCCAGGACCGCCAGCCAGATGAAGAGGGTGGTTCGTTCCATGAAGGGAGTCGTTCCGTTCTAGCCCTGGCCGGAGCCGGGAGCATTCGTGAGCCAGCGCAACAGCGCGTCGGGGGCGTCCACATGGACGAAGTGGCCCGCCTCGGGGAGCGTGGCCACGGGGCAGCCCAGGGCCTCCATCCGCGCCACGTCCGCGTCACTGACGTAGTGGGCCCGGCCGCCGCGGATGCAGCGCACCTTCGCTCCCGGGCGTTCCAGCGCGGCCCAGAGGTCCTCCCCGTTCACCCGCCCGTGGAACTCGGCGAGCGACTCGCGATCGAAGCGCCAGCGCACGCCACCGTCCGGTGCCGGCTCCAGGTTCATGACGAGCCAGTCCGCCAGCGGCCCGGACAGCCCGCGTCCCGTCAGCTCCGCGCGCATCGTCTTCCTGTCCGGCGCGCTGAGCGGCGCGGCGCGGAGGATCTCCATCACCTTGCCGCTCTCGGAGAGGTTGGAGGCGATGGGGCTGGGGGTGATGTCCAGCAGCGTCACGCTGGCCACGTCCTCGGGGGAGCGCAGGCTCGCGGCGAGCGACACGCGGCCGCCCAGCGAGTGTCCCACCAGGTCCAGCGGCCCGCGCAGTCCCGCAGCGCGCGCCGTTTCCAGCACATCCGCGGCCACCGTGGACAGGGTGGCGCCCGGAGGCAGCCGCGGCGAGGTGCCGTGGCCCGTCAGATCCACCAGCAGGAAGCGGCGGCTCTTGTCCACCTCGCTCCATGCCGTCGCCAGCGAGCGCAGGTTGCGCCCCGTGCCGAGGAAACCATGCAGCAGCACCGTCGGCCGCTGCCCCTCTCCTATCTGGAAGCTCTCGAGAATCACGGTTGCCTCCTATATCCCGAGAGCCCTCGCGCCGCAGCGGCTTCGCTCAGATGCCGTAGGGCCAGGTGTCCGCGGCGTCCTCTTCCTCGTGGCCCGCGTCCCGGTCCAGCGGCTTCAGGGCGCTGGTCAGGTCGTAGTGCAGCACGGCATCGAACTGCGCTGGCAGGTCCGCGTGGAAGTAGTGACTGTAGCGCTCGCTGTGTGGCGCGTAGATGACGCCGATGGCGCGCTCCAGCCGCCGCTCGCGCAGGCCCGAGCCCGCCTCGCCCAGGTCCTCCATCCTCAGGAGGAAGCCGGGCAGACCCACCTCGTGGAAGATCGCCTCGTAGCTGCCCGGCAGCGCTGGCCGCACCCGCCGCCTCAGGCCCGGCTCGTCCCACTCCTTCGCGGCGATGACGGTGCCCGAGTACGTGGTGAAGCCCACGTTGAACGTCTCCTTGCCGTGACGCTCGCGCATCAGCTGGCCCAGGTTCAGCTCGCCCTGGTCCCCCATCTGCGTGGCGCGTGCGTCGCCCAGGTGCGAGTTGTGCGCCCAGATGACCAGGCGGCCCGGCTGCCCGTAGCGGCGGCCGAGGTACTCGGAGAGCGCATCCGCGGTGTCCGCCATGTGCGTGTCGCGCAGGTTCCAGGACTCGTTGCGCCCCGCGTACATGGTCCGGTAGTAGGCCTCCGCGTCGCTCGCCAGCCGCGCGTTCATCTCCGCGTGGAAGAGCGCGTCCTCCTCGAGGAGCCCGTCCCTCACCTCGCGCCGGCGCAGCTCCAGCAGCTGCTCGATGACCTCGGCCTCGCAGGGGTCCTCGAAGCCGTACGCCGTGGCATGGCCGTAGGACTGCGGGTCCGAGCCGAAGCGGTCGAAGCATGCGTACCGGGCCCGCGCGCGCTCCGCGGCCCTGGGGTCTCTCGTCTCGAGGTAGCGCACCACCTCGCGCATGGAGGCGTGCAGGCTGTAGAGATCCAACCCGTAGAAGCCCACCCGGGGCGCGTCCTTGCCCCGCGCGGCGTTGTGCTGACGCATCCACTCCACCAGCTCCAGCACGTCCTGGTTGCGCCACATCCACCGGGGGAAGCGCTGGAAGTTGTCGAAGGCGTGCACCACGTCCGCGTCCGTCCCCTCGCCGTGCACGTACTGGTTGAGGCGCAGCGCGTCCGGCCAGTCCGCCTCCACCGCCACCGCGGAGAAGCCACGCTCGGTGAGGAGGCGGCGGGTGAGGTGGGCGCGTGCCTTGTAGAACTCGTGCGTGCCGTGGGTGGCCTCGCCCAGCAGGACGAAGCGTGCGTCACCGATGCTCTCGATGAGCGCGTCGAAGTCCGAGTCCTCGTCCGTCAGCGGGATGGCCGCGGTTCGCACACCCTCGATGAGCTCCGGACGGAAGCCCCGGCCGCCTTCCTCTTCATCAAACGGGTTCATGCCTCTGAAGGTGGGCAGATGGCCCGGACCTGCCCATGGCATTCGGACAAGCCGGAGGGTTGACAGCCGGGAGGGCACGCCCGCTCCCTGATCGACCCTCACCTGGCGGGCAGGCGAGCGCTCGCGGGGAATAACCCGGAAACCCGGGGCTGGTCCAACGTCACAACCGTGTGCACCTTCGACGACATGCATTCCAGGCGAGAGGTGGCGAGGGGCTGGCGGGGGGACGCGAAGGACATGAGCGGGCCGAGGTTGCGGGGAGTGCGGTGGCTGGTGTTGGCGCTGGCGCTGGTGGCGGGGACGGCCGAGGCCCGGGTGATGGCGGGCGTTCGCCTGCCGGACTCCATCTCCCTGGCGGGCAAGGAGCTGGCCCTGAACCACGTGGACCTCAAGAAGAAGCTCTTCTTCGAAATCTACGTCTGGGGCCTCTACCTGGAGCAGAAGCCGTCCTCCATGAGGGAGGCCATCGCGTTTCAGGGGCCCAAGCAGCTCCAGCTCCACTTCCGGCGCAGCATCAAGCGCGAGCAGCTGGCGGATGCCTTCCGCAACTTCCTCTCGCACAGCAAGGCGGCCGGCTCGCCGGAGATGAGGCGCAACTCGGAGCTGCTCGTCCAGTCGCTGCGCGGCGTGCGCAAGGGCGACAAGCTCCTCATCACCTACCTGCCGGATCAGGGACTGCTCATCTCTGGCGAGGGGAGCCGGGGCGCCGTCATCCCCGGCAAGGACTTCGCCGACGCGCTCTTCTCCGCCTGGCTGACGGAGAACCCCATCTACGACCGCGACTAGCGGTGCTCAGATGAGGAAGGAGTCCTGGACCTCGGCGCCCTCGGCCAGCATCGTGGCCGTCCGGTCCAGCCGCTCGCGGGTGAGCTGGGTGAGCCTCCGGCGGACCTCGGGGTGGGTCAGCACCCGCTCCTTCACGGTGTCCTGATCCAACACCAGCAGCAGGCAGGGCGTGGCGGCCCTCACGGTGGCGGTGATGCGCAGGTCGAGCATCAGGGAGATCTCCCCGAAGATGGCGCCCTCCGTCATGTCCGGGTAGGGCAGCTCGGTGCCCTTGAGATCCTGGTGCACCACGGAGCAGCGGCCGCGCAGCAGCAGGTGGAGCGCGTGGCTGCGCTGTCCCTGTTGGAGCAGCACGGTCCCCGGCTCCACGCTTCGGCTCTGGAAGCGCTCGGCGATGGCCTGCTTCTGCTCGTCGGAGAGCGGCTGGAAGAGGGGGCTGGTCTTGAGCAGGGTGTCCAGCAGCCGGTCCTTGTAGAACTGCTGCACCACCTGCTCGAGCACGGGGAAGCGGGCACCGAGCCGGGTGAGCATCTCCCGCGTCACCTCCAGCAGGGTGCAGTCCCGGGTGGCGATGACGCTGGCCACGCGCGGGGCGTCCGAGATGAGCCCCATCTCTCCGAAGAAGGAGCCCTCACCCAGCTCGGCCAGCGTGCGCGGTTGCCCGTTCTCAGGCGTGTGCACCACGCGCACGGTGCCCTGCTCCAGGATGAACATGGAGTTGCCGCGCTCGCCCTCGGTGATGATGCGCTCGCCGCCGGCCACCCGGCGCATCTCCAGCTCGCCCAGGAGGGCCACGAAGACGTCGCGGGGGAGCTGGGAGAAGAGGGGCGTGGGGACGCGCTTGGGCGACTCGGTGGCGGCCTCGAGGGGCTCGGTGCGCTCGGGGTGCTGGCGCTCCTCGGCGCTCTGCATCGCGATGAGGCTGGCCAGGTTCTCCTGCGTGGCCTGGTGCTCCGGATCGATCGCGAGGATGAGCTTGCAGGCGGCGATCGCGTGGATGGTGTGGCCCTCGGCGGCGTAGCGGATGGCGAGGTAGTGGAACTCGCGGACGGCCTCCTGCCGGTGTCCGAGCTGGGCGAGGAGCTCGGCCACCTTGAGGCGGGCGGCGGTGTCATGCGGGCTGAGGTCCACCACCTTGCGGTAGTCGGCCAGAGCCTCCTCGGGTTTCCCCTGCAGGATGTTGGCGGCGGCGCTGTCCTTGTATTGCCGGACCAGCAGCGGGATATCGGCGGGTTGGATCGCCACGGGAACCTCCTGGGCACATGATCGGTCAGATGGAGGATCGGGTAAAGCCACCCCGGAGTGTCCAGGTCGTGACGCGAGAGACGCGGCTTGCGGGGTTCACCGGGCTGGGGCACTGTCCGCGTCCACGAGCGCCATGGGTTGGATCATCTGGATCATCGAGACGCTGATGTGCCTGGGGGCCAGCTGGCTGGTGGCGGCGGCGCTCTATCCGGAGCGGGGTGTGTTGCACCGGCTCATCGCCACGCTGCTGGTGGCGCCCTCGCTCATCCTGGTGGTCATGCAGGCGTTGGGGTTGCCGGGGTTGTTGCGGCCGGTGTGGCTCGGGCTGCTGGCGCCGGTGGTGTTCGCGGTGCCCGCGTGGGTGGCGTGGCGCCGGCTGGGGCGTGAGCGGGCGCTGGCGTTGTTGCGCTCGGACGCGGGCGCGCCCGCGAGGCTGGCCCGGGATGCGTGGAGGGAGCGCGAGCCGGCGGTGCTCATGGTGGTGGCCGCCGCGGGCGTGCTGCTCTTCGCCGCGCTGCTGGTGTGGATCTACAAGTCCTGGACGTGGGACCCGACGTGGTACCACGTGCCCATCACGGCCTACGCCATCCAGATGGGCTCGCTGGATTGGATCGAGACGTCGGTGCCGTGGACGCAGAGCCACCCGAAGAACGTGGAGCTGCTGGCGGCGTGGAACTGCATCTTCCCGCTCGACAACCGGCTGGACGACAGCTCGCAGTTGCCCTTCGCGGTGCTGGGCGCGGCGGTGACGGCGGCGTGGGCGCGAGCCGCGGGAGCGCGCAAGGCCTTCGCGGCGGGAGTGGGCGCGGCGTGGGTGCTGCTGCCGCCGATGTTCCTGCAGGTGTGGAGCACGCACGTGGACGTGGCGTGTGGCGCCTTGTTGAGCGCGGCGGTGTTCTTCCTGCGGGAGCGTCCCACGGCGCGGGACCGGTGGATGTGCCTGCTGGCGCTCGGGCTGTACGCGGGCACGAAGATGACGGGGGCCTTCCACCTGCTGATGCTCGGGCCGTGGATCGCCGTGCGGTGCGCGCTGGAGCTGTGGCACGCGCGAGGCGAGCGGGCGAGGCGGGTGGGGGACGTGGTGCTGTCGGTGCTCGCGCTGATGGTGGTGGGCTCGTTCAAGTACTTCCAGAACCTGTGGAAGACGGGCAATCCGCTGTGGGCTTTTCGGGTGAAGGTGCCGCTGCTGGGCAAGGAGCTGCCCGGGCAGTTCGATCCCTCCGATTTCTACGGCTCGCGGCCCGGGGAGAGCCCGCTCTTCTTCGGTGCGCCAGGCGCGTTCATGAAGCTGCTGCGGAGCTGGTACGCGGAGGTGCCCACCTTCTGGCCGGACGTGCGCACGGGCGGCTTCGGTCCGGTGTTCGCCTACCTGCTGGTGCCGTGTCTGATATTGCTGATGTTGGAGCTGCTGAGCCCGAGGAGCTGGAAACGCAATCTGCCCATCCTCGCGCTCGCGGTGGTGTCGCTCGCGGTGCAGGCGGCGTGGTGGCCGCGCTTCGTGATGGGAGTGGCCACCGCGGGGCTGGTGGCGCTGGGCGTGGTGCACGGGCGGCTGTTGCGAGGGCCGCTGCGGCCGGGTCTGTCGCTGGCCTTCCTGGTGCTCACGGGCATCACGTTCTGGCAGGGGGCCAGAGCGCAGGTCCGGCAGGTGGACGTGTTCATGTACGCGAAGCACTTCGGCGAGGCGTTGCGTGCGAGCCCGTTGCAGCGCTCGGCGTTGCAGGTGGTGGATTGGTTGTGGCCCACCGAGTGGAACCTGCTCAAGGAGCGCGAGCTGCAGGCGGGCGACGTGGTCGTGTATGACCAGTCGGTGGACTTCCTGTCCGAGTTCTTCACGAGGGATTACCGCACCCGGGTGGAGTACGTGCCGAGCGACGTGGATGTGAGGGATTACCTCGCGCGCATCGACGCGCTGAAACCGCGCTGGGTGGGGGTGCGCGGCGGCTCGGCGGCGGAGCGGGCCCTGAAGGAGCAACGCGGCGCGCAGTTCCTCTTCCAGGCGCCGCGCTCCAGCATCGTGCTGTACCGCATGCCCCGGTGAACTTACACTCGGAGTGAAGAGACGGGTCGCGACCCTCGTCTCACCACCGAGGAGGACGCTTCATGCGTTGGGGGCTCGTGTTGGGTATCGCGCTGCTGGCGGGAATGGGTGCCCGGAGCAGCTCTATGGGAAGGGGGGTGCTCTGGACGATGCGATGCGTGAGGACATCGAGGAGCAGCACGACGAGCGGCAGCGCGAAATGGGGAAGGACATTGAGTGTCGAGGTAAGGGTCGCAAGTTGGTGTGGCACTGCGATGATCCGAAGAACCGTCCAGATGCGTGTTACTGGAAATGCGAATGAAGTGGCGCACGATCTTGGGTGTCACCGTGGGGTTGATGCTTCCGCTGTCGTTCATGTTCGATCACTGCGGAGCCCAGCTGAGGGAATATCAGACGAGGACCATGACTCAGCAGGGGGCCAGAGTCGTGCCCATCCTTGCTCGAGATGAAAGACGTGCGCTGTTGACCTATGGGCGTTCCTGCGAGAGCCAGAAGGACTGCGAGCCTCCCCTGGGGTGTCTGAGTCTTTCCCTGGGTGGGGAGCGCATCTGTATTGGCAGCTCGTGTCTGACGGACCTGCAATGCAAGCAGGGCTTCACGTGTCGAACCCGGGAGGTACCGGAAGGTGGCCTTCTGGTGCGTCGGTGTGTTCTCATTGGCTCTCGAAAAGAGGGGCAGCCTTGTTTCGACAGCGCGCCTGATCCGGAGTCCGCTTGTGAACGTGGGCTGATCTGTGGTGATGGCCATTGTGGCCGGCCTTGTCAGATGGATGTGCCTTCGAGCTGCCCCGCGGGTTTCGTTTGTCGGGGAGGCCCGGACGCTCCCTCCTGTCGGCCTTTTTGCAAGGGCGGAGATTGTCCAGAGGGTCGGGAATGTGTGGGGGCGGGTACCGACAATGCCAGTTGTATGCGCGTTCGTGGCGAGAACTGCCAGCGGCAACCGTGTCCCGAAGGGCAGCAATGCGACATCGGTTATTCGCCTGGTGCGGAGGCTTGGACCGCCGAAATGCAGTGCTTGAGCCCCTGTGACGAGCAGCGCCCTTGTTCCGAGGGGTTCGTATGTTTCATGGACACATGCCGGCAGCGGTGCGGACCGGACGAGGAGGAGGTGTGCGGTCCCCGGCGGCAATGCGACGAAATCCCGGTTCACAACCTTTGGATCTGCGGGCCGCGGTGACGGGCTCCGCGAGTCACCCCCGGCGCCGCATGGCGAGGTAGCGCGCGAGGGGTCCCCAGTAGGTGGTGCGCCAGCCCTCGTCGAGCCATGCGTAGGCCTCCGCCGGCACCCCCACCTGCGTGAAGGTGAGCCGCGTGCCCCTCCCCATGGGCGCCAGGTCGAAGGTGGCGATGGAGTAGTGGTGCTCGGGCCAGTCCCGGTGCGTCCACGCCTGCACGATGCGCCGCCCGGGCACGAGCACCAGCGTGTAGCCCCTGTTGCGTCCTTCACAGGTGGAGAAGGCCCCGCCCTCGCGTGCGTCGATCTCCGCGTCGAAGCCGGTGAAGGCGGCATGTTGCCGTGCGTCCAGCAGCGCGTCGTAGATGGCCTCCGGCGCGGCGGACAGCTCCACCGAGTGCTGCAGGTTGCGGACATCGAGTGTCGGACTCATGGCGCCCGCTTAAGAGCCTATTTCTCCGCCGATGCCAAGCTATCCTCGCTCCATGGTCCTGAAGATCGTCCAGACGGGAGAGCCGGTGCTGCGCCGGCGCGCGAGAGAGCTCACCCCCGAGGAGATGACGAGCCTCGCCATCGGGCAACTCATCGCCCTCATGCGCGACACCATGCGGGATGCTCCGGGCGTGGGCCTGGCCGCGCCGCAGGTGGGGGTGGATGTGCGGCTCGCGGTCATCGAGGACCGGGCCGAGTACCAGGCGGCCCTCCCACCCGCGGAGCTGGCCGCGCGCGAGCGCCAGCCCGTGCCCTTCCACGTCCTCATCAACCCGCGTCTCGTGGTGGAGGACCCGACACCCGTGGAATTCCACGAGGGCTGTCTGAGTGTCAGCGGCTTCTCCGCGCTGGTGCGCCGGGCCCGCGCCGTGCGCGTGGAGGCGTTCGACGAGAAGGGTCAGCCCGTATCCATCTCGGCGCGCGGCTGGTACGCCCGCATCCTCCAGCACGAGATAGACCACCTGGATGGCACGCTCTACATCGACCGGATGGAGCCGCGCAGCTTCTCCACCCTGGACAACCACCGCCGCCACTGGGCCTCGCGCACGGTGGAAGAGGTGCGCCAGGCCCTCGGATTGAACGAGCCTCGGGGCTGAGAACATGCGAGCCCCTTTCCTGGTGGTGCTGCTGCTCTCGGTGGTGGCGTGTGGCGAGGACTCCCTCGAGGAGCTCCAGGCGGAGGCCTCGGACTGCCCCGAGGCGCCGGTGATGCGGCTCGGCGAGACGCCCTCCGCGGCGGTGCTGCTCAACGCCTACTACCTCCAGGAGGAGGCCGCGCGCGACCTGCGGCGCGGCCGCGCCGAGTCGCCCGCCGTGGAGGAGACGCTCGCCAAGGCCGCGGCGCTCGGGGTGTGGGCCGTGCGCACCACGGGCTACAACGACGCGGCCGACAAGCGGGGGGACTCCGCCATCCAGGTGGCCCCGTTGCAGTATGACGAGGTGTCCCTGCGCGGGCTGGACCTGGTGCTCACCCGGGCCTCCGCGTACGGGGTGAAGCTCGTCCTCCCGCTAGGCAACTACTGGGATGCCTACGGGGGCACCCGGCGGTACGTGGAATGGGCCGGGCTGCCCTCGCCGGTGGAGGGGGACGCGCGCTTCTTCACCGAGCGCGCCGTCATCGAGCACTACAAGGCGCACGTGGCCCGGCTGCTCTCGCGCGTCAACACCTTCGACGGGCTGCGTTACGGCGAGCACCCGGCGGTGCTGGCCTGGGAGCTGCTCAACGAGCCGCGCGGCAAGGGATTGGACCCGGACGGCGTGGCCATGCGGGCCTGGGTGGACGAGGTGGCCGCCGTGGTGAAGGAGTACGCGCCCGGGCACCTGGTGGGCACCGGCGAGGAGGGCTTCGACACCTCCCCCGCGGGCTACGACGAGCTCTTCTGGCGCGGCACGGGCACCTCCTTCTTCGAGGGCGGCACCAGCTTCCGCCGCAACACGGCCTCGCCCTTCATCGACTTCGCCAGCGTGCACTTCTACCCGGAGGCCTACGGCGTGAAGCCGGACTTCACCGCCCGGGCGGGCGCGCACTGGTTCTCCGAGCACGCGGCCATCGCCCGGGACCTCGGCAAGCCGCTGCTCATCGGCGAGTTCGCCCTGCGCAACCGGGAGGGCTTCTCCCTCGACGAGCGGCGCGCCCTGTACCGGGGCTGGTTCCGCTGCGCCTGGCGCACCGGGGTAGGTGCGAGTGGGCCATGGATGTTCGCCAACGATGCCCGTCCGGACGACTGGGACGACTTCACCTTCTACTACCGCGACGGCACCGTGCCGGCCGACCCCCGCAACCGCTACGCCGACCTCATCGTCGAGGCCGCCGCCCTCTCCGGAAAGCGCTGAAATCCTCCCGTGTGTCCATCTCCCACTCTTGCGCAATGTTAAAAAAATAAAGCATTATTGCAGTTGTCAGGAAAGACCGGGATGACCAGTTTTCCCGTTGAGGGCGGTCTTTCATGCGGAAGGACGTCGGTATGCGCATTTCAACCAAGGTGTTCGCGTGGCTGTGTGTCGGTGTCATGGGTCTGGGGCTGCAGGCCCGTGCCGAGGAAGGCAGGCCGGAGTCCCGGCCGACACCGAAGCATCCCCAGCGGACCTGCGGTGAGGAGCTCTCCGACGAGCAGTGCACGCTGGAGTCCACCGAGCGCCGGCAGCTGGTCGACGACATCTTCGAGTACAGCTTCCACCTCCGGGTGGGGCCCGGGACGTATGACCGCATCACCGTGCACCGCGTGGTGCGCGAGGTGACGCAGGGCGTGCCGGCGCACTCGCAGGAGTCGGTCTTCCTGGTGCACGGGGACGTGTGGGGCTTCCGGGGAGCCTTCCTGGCCAGCGCCGGGAGCGCGGCGGTGCCGCGGCAGCAGTCCTTCGCCATCTTCCTGGCGCAGCGGGGTGTGGACGTGTGGGGCATCGACCTGCGTTGGGTGAACGTCCCGGCCAACACGGCCGACTTCTCCTTCATGAAGGACTGGAACCTGGGCCTGCACGCCCAGGACCTGGGCACCGGGCTGGCGGTGGCGCGAGGGGTGCATGAGCTCAACGCCACGGTCAAGGGCGGGAAGACGGTGCTGCTGGGGTGGAGCCGCGGGGCCGCGGTCTCCTACGCGTACCTGAACGAGGAGGCGAAGCTGCCACCGGGCAAGCGCCGGGTGAGCGGGTTCATCCCCGTGGACATGCCCTACAAGCTCGCACCCGGTGACGAGGCGCAGCGCCAGGCGGCGTGTCAGAGCTACACGGCGCTCGCCCAGCAGCAGGCCGCGGGGCAGTACGAGGGCGGCGCGACGGGCGGTCTGCTCCAGGCGCTCGGGGCGGGTGCCATCGCCCAGCCGGACGCGCCCTCGTTCCTGCCGGGGCTCACCAACCGGCAGGCCGCGCTCATGGCGGGTCAGGCCACCTTCGCGCTGCAGAGCCCGGCCATCATCCCGGCCTACCACTTCGCCGGCGGCCAGTTCGGTGCGGACGGTCTGCCCACCGGGACGACCTGGACGCGGGAGCGCTACTTCTACGACTTCCTGCTGCAGGCCTCGACCTACCAGAGCATCGGCGAGCAGGTGGACACGCTGGCGCTGTGGTGCGGCACGCCGGACGTCCCCTATGACGACTACCTGAGCCAGGTGAAGGTCCCGGTGCTGTACGTGGGGGCCGAGGGCGGCTTCGGTCACTTCGGTACCTACAGCACCTCCCTGCTGGGGAGCACGGACGTCACCGTCCACCTGCAGCAGCGCTTCCCGGCGGAGGCCCGCGTGCTGGACTACGGGCACGCGGACCTGTTCCTCGCGGACGACGCGCAGGATTCGGTGTGGCCGCGCATCCTCGACTGGATGCGGTACCACGACTGAGGCGCGGGTGGCTCAGAGGGACGCCGCGGCCCGCCCGAGTCCCTCGGCCACGGAGGTGAAGGCGTCCCGGGTGCGCACGCGCCCCTCTCCGAAGCGCTCGCTGTAGAGCCGGCGCACGGCGGGAATCTGCGAGGAGCCGCCGGTGAGGAAGACGGCATCCACCTCGCCCGCGCCCGCGCAGCGCTCCAGCAGCCCCTCGGTCACCTCGCGCAGCTGGGTGAGGAGGGACTCGCTGGCGGCCTCGAACTCGGCGCGGGTGAGGCGCTCGTGCAGGTGGATGCGGGCCTCCTCGAAGTCGATGGTGGTCTCCTCCTCCTTGGAGAGCTGCACCTTGGCCGCCTCGATGGCGCGGAAGAGCCGGTAGCCGAGATTGTCCATGACGAGGTCGTACAGGGCCTCGGCCTCGGCGGGCTTGTCGCTGGACTCCTGCATCAGCTCGAGCAGCTCCTGGGTGGACTTCTCGCGGATGAAGGACATCTCGTGCCAGGAGAGTAGCTTGGCCATGACGTGCTGGGGCACGGGGAGCCGCTTGTCGCTGAAGCCCCGCACCTTGTAGGTGGAGCCGGCGCCGAAGCGGGGCAGCAGCTTGTGGCGCATGATCTCCGCGTCGAAGCGGTCACCGCCGATGCGCACGCCGGTGGAGCCCACCACGTCGCCGCGCCGGTCCGGGTTGCCGCGGCGCGAGGGCCCCAGACGCATCAGCGTCAGGTCCGTGGTGCCGGCGCCGAAGTCGGCCACGAGCACCAGCTCGTCGCGGGTGAGCTGGGCCTCGTACGAGAGCGCGGCGGCGATGGGCTCGATGAGGAACTGGATGTGGGTGAAACCGGCGATTTCAGCGGCGCGGCGCAGGCGCTGCTCGGCGAGCGCGTCCGCCTCGGGCTCGGGGGTGAAGACGGCGGGGCGGCCGAGGACGACGGCCTCGGGGGCGCCGCCAGCGAGGGGGGTGGCGGCCTCGCGGACGCGGCGCAGCAGGAGGGCGACGAGGTCCTCGATGAGCCAGGTGCGGCCGCGAATCTGGGTGGCGCGGAAGGAGGCGCTGTGGAGGAAGGACTTGACGGACTGGATGAAGCGGCCGGAGTTGTCCTCGAGGTAGCGGGCGATCGCCGGGGCGCCCGTGTAGACCTCGCGCTCGTCCTCGGGGAAGAAGATGACGGAGCGATAGAGGCGGGGATCGCTGTAGCCGGGGGAGACGGGGAGAACCGTTCCGTCGGGGAGCGCGATGGCCGTATTGCTGGTTCCGAAGTCGAGTCCGCAGGCGCGCATGGGGGATCGCATCCTCTACGCGCAAACGATGCGCATGGGTAGCGTGGAGTGAGGATGTACCCACACCCCCTCTCCCCCTGGGAGAGGGACGGGGTGAGGGTATCTGAGCGCTCCTTGGGGCAGCAGGAGGGCACCCGGGCACCCGAGGAAGGAGCCGTGTCGCCACCCGGAAGGGCTGGCGTCCGGGGGACAGGGTGCATCTTAGAAGTCGGTCCGGGAGAGGACAGGGGATGCCATGCGAATGGGAGCGAGCGGGTGGTTGGTGGGGATGACCGCGTTGCTCCTGGCGACCGTGAAGGCGCCAGTCGAGGCGGCGGCCACGCCCCAGGGAGAGTCAGGAGTTCCCGAGACACCCGCGGAGAGCGCACCGGGCGAGGTCACTGGAGCGGTGGAGCTCGCGAGCCCGGAGGGCGTGCGGGTGTCCGTGCGAGGCGCGCCGGATGTCCACCTGAGAATGAAGCCGAGGACCATCGTGACGGTGGATGGGCAGATGGCCAGCGTGAGTGACATCCAGGAGGGCGACCAGGTGCGAGCCCTGTACCGGGACGTGCAGGGCCAGCCCATCGCCATTCTCGTGGAGGTGACGGCGCGGGCCCGGCCCGCGCCCGAGAAGGCAAAATAGGGAACCGTCCCCGTCCCCGGGTCCTCACTTCAGCAACCGGCGCAGGCCGCGGGCCAGCTCCTCGGCGTGCCAACGTTGCAGCTCCCGCGCGGTCCGGGCGGCGCGCTCGGCACGCTCCTCGCGCACGCGCTCCAGCAGTGCCCGCGCGGCGGTGCGCTCGGAGGCGGAGCCCTCCGCGGCGAAGCCCTCGAGCAGTCCCAGGCGCACATCCGAGTCGTGCAGCTCGCCCAGCAGCTCCTGGAGCGGCACCAGCGCCTCCAGCAGGCCCTCCATCGTCCGGCGCAGAGAGGGGCGGAAGATCTCCGCCTCGTAGCGGAGCTTCTTCACCACCTTGCGCAGCTCGTGCGCCGTGAGGGCGTCCGGAGCGGCCGAGTAGTCCTCCATGAGCCGCTCCACCGTGCGGAGGCGGCGGCGGAGCTGCTGGCGGACACGCTGGCCTCCGTAGCGCCCGGGGCCGTCGAGCTGCTTCGCCTCGCGCAGGAGCGTGGGCACCGTGCGGTCCGCCCAGCGGTTCATCGTGCGCCGCAGCTTCTTCTCCTTCGCGCCGAGCTGGGACTCCACCTTCGTGCGCAGGGCGAGGAGCCCGGCCCGCTTCGAGGACTTCTCCTTCCGGGCCGCCTGCGCGAGCCAGGCGCCCTGGACGTGCACGTCGCGCACCTCGCCGAGCGCGTCCTGGAGCTGCTTCACCTCGCGCTCCAGCGGTGCCAGCGCCCCCATGCCGCGGAACACCTTCAGCGCCGCGCGCAGGCGCCGGGTGGACACGCGCATGTCGTGGACGCCGTCCTCCGTGAGGCCCGTGGCGAGCGCGTCCTCCTCGTGGCGCACGTCGGCGAGGCGGCTGGCGATGATGCGGCGGGCGGCCTCGGCCAGACGGCTCTCGGGGCCGAGCCCGCGGATGGGCGTGGGGCGGGGCATGGCTTCTTCCTAACGACGGGCCGTCTTCTCGAACTCGGTGGCGGCTTCCCCCACCATCCGCTCGGCGCTCTCGGGCCCTTCCCAACCGAGGATGCGCACGTCCTTGTCCGCGAAGGCGACGGCGGCGGTGAAGAAATGCGCCAGCTCATCGCGCTCCCGGCGGGACAGGTCCTTGATGCCGCTGAGGTTCTCCGCGCGCGCCGCGCTGACGGGGACGACGAGCAGCCGGTCGTTGCGTTCCCGGCCGCCGCCGCGCTTCTTCTTCTGGTCCACCTTCAGCACGCCGAGCGCGCGGCAGGGGAGCACCACGCCGGGGTAGGTGGACTCGTCCCAGTACACGAGCGCGTCGAGCGGGTCTCCATCCGGGGCCAGGGTGCTGGGGACGAAGCCCCAGTCGAAGGGGTAGCTCAGCCCGTGCACCAGCGGTTTGGAGATGGTGAAGGCCCCGAGCTTCGGCTCGTACTTCAGCTTCACCGAGGAGCCTCGGGGCGACTCGACGACGACGTGGAAGGCACCGTCCTTGCCTCGGAGGGGCACGCGGGTGAGGTCCGTGTTCATGCCATCGAGGCTCGGACGGCCCGCCTCCCGGGACAAGTGCTCCGGGAGGCGAGTTTCACCTCGGCAACCTTCGAGGCCGCGTCACCGCGTGGTGGATGTCAGGAGCGAGTGCTTGGCGGCCCGAGCCGCGCCGAGGCCCCCGAGGGTGTACCAGGCCACGGTGAGGAAGGCGGTGGAGCGCTTCGCGCGGCTGGGGCGCTCGCCGAGGCCGAGGTAGGGCGGGAGCACCACGGCCCCCAGGCCCGCGAGCGCGCCGAGGAGTGCGCCCCGCAGGTAGATGCGGCGAGGGCGGCCCATGGCCACGAACGCGTAGTAGAAGGTGTTGCTCACCAGGTCGCCGATGAGGCTCTGCCGGTACAGCGCACGGCCATGGGCGGGGCGGAGGCCGAGCCACCGGGAGACCTTCTTCAACGAGCGCATGCCGAGCACGTCCATGCGGGGTGGGTGGTCGAGCACGGCGCGAGCGCCCTGGTGGACGAGCGTGAGGGAGAGGGCGCCCGCGAAGCCGGGGCCCAGGGACTGGAAGAAGCCGCGAGGCTGGGAGACGAGCTCACTCATGGTGCCTCTCAAGCTAGGCACCGGGCCTGGCGTGGTCCTGTTCTCGAGTGCCTGCCCGTCTGGTGGGGGGTCGAGTGGAGGGAAACCCAGGAGACCCTCACCCCAGCTCTCCCAGAGGAAGAGGGCTGAACCCGGGTCCTCCCGATACCCTCACCCCGACCCTCTCCCAGGGGGAGAGGGCTGAACCTGGTTCTACACCGTGGATGTCCCCTCTCCCTCTGGGAGAGGGCTAGGGTGAGGGTATTTCCCTCCCCGTGCTCATCTACTCTCCGGCACCTTCATGCCGCGCTGCACCGCCGGGCGAGCCCCCACGGTGTCCAGCCAGCGCCGCACGTTGGGCACCGGCTGCAGCATCTCCGGGTAGTACTGCCCCGTGCCCACCAGCCACGGGTACGTGGCGATGTCCGCCACCGAGTACTCCGGCGCCAGGAACTCGTGCTGCGCCAGATGCTTGTCCAACACGCCCAGGATGCGAGCGGACTCCTGCGAATAGCGCTCGATGGCGTACGGAATCTGCTCCTTGGCGAAGCGCTTGAAGTGGTTGAGCTGTCCCAGCATCGGGCCCACGCCGCTCATCTGGAACATCAGCCACTGAATCGCCTCGGTGCGCGCGCGCGGGTCCTTGGGCAGCAGCTTCCCCGTCTTCTCCGCGAGGTAGAGCAGGATGGCGCCGGACTCGAAGACGGAGAACGGCTTTCCGCCCGGACCCTGCGGGTCCACGATGGCCGGAATCTTGTTGTTGGGGTTGATGGCGAGGAACTCGGGCTTGAACTGGTCGCCCTTGGTGATGTCCACCACGTGGACGTTGTAGGGCAGCCCCAGCTCCTCGAGGGCGATAGACACCTTGCGCCCGTTGGGCGTCGTGAATGTGTAGAGGTCGATCATGCTCCCACTCCCGTCAGTTCGGCGCTCTTGCGCCACAGTGTCTCCGCGGCTTCGTCACTCTGGGCGGCCTTGGACTCCCGGGCCACCTTGCTCTTGATGAAGTACCTGCCGCTCACGCCCTCCACCTCGGGCGAGGAGGCGAGGAACACCGAGGTGCGGGCGCCGCCCTCGGCGGAGAGCATGAAGGGCGCGGCCAGCTTCACCAGGTGCTTGGTGATGCCCTCGGAGTTGAGACCGAAGCCGGTGCGCACCACGCCCGGGTGCAGGCTGTTGGTGGTCACCTTCGTGCCCTCGAGCCGCCGCTTGAGGCCGCGGGTGAAGAGGATGTTGGCCAGCTTCGAGTTGCCATACACCCTCATGCCGCTGTAGCCGCCACGCTCGGCCTGGAGGTCGTCGAGGAAGTCGAGCGAGCCCATGCGGTGGCCCTCGGAGGCGACGTTCACCACGCGCGCCGGGCCGCTGGCCTTGAGTACGTCCAGGAGCAGGTGGGTGAGCAGGAAGTGGGCCAGATGGTTGGTGGCGAAGGTGGCCTCGAAGCCATCCGGGGTCACCTTGCGGCGGTCGAGCATGAGGCCGGCGTTGTTGAGCAGCACGTCCAGCCGTGAGTAGCGGGCCTGGAAGCCCTGGGCGAGCTTGCGAACCGAGCCCAGCGAGGTCAGGTCCGCGAGCATCAGGTCCAGCTTCGCATCGGGGACGGTGCGGCGCACCTCCGCGAGGGCCGCCTCGCCACGCCCCGGATCACGTCCCGACAGCACCACGGTGGCGCCCTGGCGCGCCAGCGCGCGGGCCGTCTCCAGCCCGATGCCCGAGGTGGCCCCGGTGACGAGGCAGACCTTTCCTTCCATGTTTCCCGGCGTCATCCCGTATGGCCCTCCAGAAATGAGGGCCATCTATATTCACCGAGGAGTCCGCGCGCATGCTGACGAGCGGGTCATGCGGTGGGAGAGGGACTGCGCTCCTCGCGGATGCTGGAGGGGGCGATCTCCTCGCGGGTGGTGGCGGTCGAGCCATACAGGTGGCTCTCCAGGAACCACAGGTCCTGCTCCACCACGCCGAGCACCTGGGTGAGCAGATCCGCGGTGACCGGGTCGTTCAGCTCGTCACAGCGCTCGATGCCCTCGCGGATGGTGGTGGCATAGGTCGAGACGCGATCCACGAGGACGCGGACGTGGTCGTCGCCGTTGACGGCGGCCAGGTCATACTCGTCCAGCTCGCTGTTCTTGGTGGCCAGGCGGATGGTGCCCTGGGCATAGCCGCCGAGGGCTCCGGCGCGCTCGGCGAACTCGTCGGCTTGTTTGCGCACGTGGTCGGCGATGTCGTCGAAGAGCTCGTGGCGGCTGATGAAGTCCCTGCCGCGGATGTTCCAGTGGGCCTGCTTCACCTGCCAGTGCAGGTCGATGGAGGTGGCCAGACAGGTGTTGAGCAGCTCGATGAGCTCCTCACGGGCCTCGCGCGGGAGATTGATGTGGCTCGGAAACTTCGTGGTCATACGTCCCTCGTCATGGTTCCGCCCGGCCCGGAAGCCGTCGGAGGCTTTCCCAGACGGTGGGGACGGAGATGACCCGCGCCAACCCGGGAAGCCACCCCGCCTGGAGGGGTGGGGACCGTCAACCCGGGGGGCGACCGTGTAAGCCCCCTCTCTCTCTGTATCCTCCCGTCACCTGTTTCGGCTTCCGGGAAGGTGGAGCCCATGGGCCGGGAGGCCATCGTGCGAGGTCTGTTGTTGAGTCTGGCCGTGCTGCTGCAGGCGTGTGCGGCGGGGTCCATGGCCTCTGGTGGTTTGCTGTCGCCAGTGGGATTGCTACCCGAGGGGACCCAGGGGGTAGTGTTCCTCCACGATTCGGGCCGGCGGGAGCCAGAGGTGACCGAGGCCCGGCGCGCGGAGGCCGAGTGCGCGCTGGCTCAGGTCTGGGGGCTCGTCCACGGTGTGGACGAAGTGGGAGCGAAGGTGGAGTTGCGCTTCTGGGCGCAGGGCGGGGCGCTGACGCTGCTCTCGCATCGAACGACTGGAGGTCAGGAACGGGCCGAGCCGGTGGACCAAGCCCAATTCGTGACGGGGTTCCGGCGCCTCCTCTCCGCCTACGTGGATGAGCGGACAGGAGAGGCCGTCTTCACGTTGCACCGGCGGAGAGCGGATTGGCGGGTGGACTTCCGTGGGACTTCGGACGTGTCCCGGCCGCCGGAGGCGAAGACACAACCCGTACGGCGCGAAGGTGTCTCGGTCGAGACCTACGCGGCCGTGGTCCGGGTGGCCGGGGAGATGGCACGTCTCATGGGGGGTCCGTCCGAGAGCGGTGCTTCCTTCGCCGCGACGGTGACGCTGGAGGATGACGGGCTGGTTGGCTGGGAGCCAGGTCCTTACGAGGGAGCGGGCCGCGAGGCGGGCTCGTCTTCGAGGGCGCGCCTTCAGGGCGATCTCGTCCAAGCGTTGCTTCCCTTCACACACGGAGTAGGAAGGCGGGAGGTGCGTCTCGCGCTTCGTGGGACGCATCGGCCGGAAGAGACCGTTTCGAGCTGGAGACTGGTAGAAGCGGAGGCCCTCCACCCGGAACCAACGGGCGGCGCGGATGAGGATGTCATCGCCGGGTACCGGGCCCTGCACGAGTCCATCCTGCGTGAATGGCGCGAGGAGGTAGAGGATTCAGGGCGGTTGGCGCTGCGCCTCGGTGCGGAGGAACTGGCCTTCTGGATCATCGGCGGCGTGGTGGCGCACGGGACGGGGGCCATCCTTGAAGTCGCGGCGCCCAGGTTGATGGAGATCCTCCTCCGGGGTGGAGCGAGGGTTCGCGGGTGGTTGGGCAACCTCCTCCGACGTCTTCCCCAGGCGGAGCGGAATGCCTTCTCACTGCTCTGGGAGAAGCTGGAGCTGCGAGGCGCCCGCTCGCTCTCCCAGGCCGAGGAGCGCGAGTTGAGCAGGCTCGCGAAGCGGCTCGAGGACCTCATCGCCGTGCCGCTGAGCCGCGAGGAGAAGGAGGATCTCAGGACCACGGCTCGTGCGAGCTTCCAACGGCTTCATCCCGAGCTCGCAGAGGCCATGAAACTCGGGCGAGGAGGCTCGTATGAAATCCATCACCGCCGCCCCCTGGAGTACGCCCATCTCTTCCTTGGGGAAGACATCAATGCTCGGAGCAATCTCGCGGCCGTGGCCCGGCCGGTCCATCAGCGCATCAGCGGTCTATGGACGAAGTTCCGGAAGGGTCGGAGTGGTTCTCAGGTGGATGCCGCCGAGGTGAAACAGGTGGCGGAGATCGTCGATCGACATTTCCAGCGTTGGTACGATGCGCTTCATGATTCGCGGTCCACGTCGGCGCTCGATGAGGCGACGCAATCCGCTCTCAATGACATCGAGAGGCTGCTCGCGAGAGGGTGAGGATGACTCCTGTAGAATTGCTTCCCGGATTCGAGCGCATGCTCGAGGTGTGCCGGAAGTATGGACTGGCGCTGTATCAGGAGCCTCCGGTTTCCTTCACGCCTGTCGCTGGGGAGCCCGTAGCGGGACTGCCCTGCGATCCTCACCTTTCCGCCGTCCTCACTCGCGTGAGCACACTCGGTCTGCCAGAGGGATTCTTCCTGCTCCCTGGCAAGGCCGAGGATGGGTTTGACCTCAGGGGGGTCAATGAGGAATGGCGCCGGGATTGGCCCGAGCCCTTCGGGTCCCTGCTCGTCTTCGCCAAGGAACAGGCACTGGCCTATTACCTGGCAACTGTTCCCTCACTGGCGGATGAGCAGGGGATACAGCCGGTCGTATGGGTCGACACCTACGAGGACCTCTATGCGTTGCCCATCGCATCGAGTGTGGACCGCTTCTTCGATACCTATTCGCACTCCCTGGAGCGACAGGTGGAGCGCCTCAACTTCCCCTGGGATGTGCCGGACCTCGTCGGCCGGGACACATCCCTGGTGAAACTGCTTCGGTCCGGGCGATTCGATTTCCTGATGGAGACCTGTCAGGAAGCCCGCGAGTGGGTCGGAAAGGTACTGGCGGCCAGTACCTGAGCGCGAGCCGGAGCTACGGGGTCGCCGGCTTCGACAACGCCTCCACCGTCGCGGAGATGACGGCCGGGCTGCTCAGCATCAGCTGGTGCATGGGCACGATGAAGGTGCGCTCGGTGGCGCCCGGCAGGCGCGCGCTGTCGGCCGGGACGACCGTGCTGTCGAGCGGCGTCCAGAAGGAGAAGACCTCGATGTCCCCGAGGGGGTTCTCGCGGCGGTTCAGCTCGCGCAGGAAGTCACTGTCCGGGCGCATCTGCACCAGGGCCGGATCCGCCTTCATGTACGCCGCGCGTGTGCCGTGGTGCGGCCCCGAGATGGAGACGAAGCGCCGCACGCGCCCCTGGCCTCCCAGCTCCTGCATCCAGTAGCGCGAGGACAGCGTGCCCTGACTGAAGGCCACCACGTCGATGCGCTCGGCGCCAGTGCGCTTGCGCAGACCCTCCGCCGCGCTGCGGACCTGGTAGGCCATGACCTCGATGGGCATCTGGCCATTGTTCGGGTGCAGGCGCACCGCGTGGAGCCGCTCCTTCGGCCAGCCCGCCTCCTCGAACGCATCGAGCATCGCGTAGAAGGCACCTGGGGTGTCGTCGGTGCCGTGCACGAACAGCACCGGCGCGGGCGGAGGCGTGGACTGCACCTTCGGCGTGGTGGCACAGCCCGTCAGGACGGCGAGCAGCGCCAGCACGAGGACCCGGAGTGCGTGCGGAGAGAAGTCACGGAGGTGGGAAGACATGGGGACTCCAGAGGGCTGGGGTCCGCTGTGTATCTCATGTCTCCAGCAGGACGAAATCCACCACGGTGCGCCACAGGCGCTCGAAGTGGAGCCTCCGGAATCCGGAGCCCGAGATGAGCCAGTCCACGTGCGGCGGCCGGTGCGCCGGTTGGTCGAAGTGGCCAATGGCATCCAGGTGGTCCGCCCGCACCGCCGTCAGCACCCGCCCGTACACCTGCGAGCGCGTGGGCACGATGCCGTCACAGGCCTGCGGGCCCGGCAGCGCCCCATACGCCTCCACCAGCGCCGCTGTCTGCGCCGGGGTGTGAAGGGGAATCGCCGTGAGGGGCATGTTCTGCGTGCGCCCGTAGAGGAAGGAGTAGACGGTGTGTGTGAGCTGGGCGTACGGATCCAACCCCGCGCTCAGCCGCGTGCGCAGCGACGGCGGCCGGGCCTGGGTGATGACGGAGCCGTAGCGCACCCCCGGCCGATCCTGCGTGCCCGCGTTGAAGAGGTCGATGCCCTCGGGCGTGAGCTGGGGCACGAGCGAGGCGTCACTGCCCACGTCCCCCAGGAAGCGCACCAGTTCCTCCCGGCGCTCGGCGGAGAAGTCCCCCAGCAGCTGCTCGAAGAGCTGGTCCAGCAGCGTGGGCCGGAAGCCGAGCTGCTCGTCCCAGCGCGTCAGCAGGCTGCCCAACCGGAAGGCCACCGTCAGCGGCAGCCGGCCGAAGCGCAGCACGTACACGGTGAAGAGCGACAGCAGTTGCAGCAGCTTCTGCCCGAAGAGCCCCAGGAAGAAGGACGCCAGCGGCGTGCCCGCGTGCGGGGTGGACACCGTCACCACCGTGCGCACCCGGCGTGCGAAGAACTCCACTTCCAGTCCCTCTCCCAGCGAGGCACTCGGGCTGACGAAGAGCCGCGAGTCCAGTCCTCCCGTGGAGTGACCGATGAGGTGGATGGGGCCGTCGTCGTCCTTCGCGCTGCTGGCCTCGATGGCCTTGTAGAGGTCCGCCGCCCGCGTGCGGATGGAGCCGGTCGGGTGCGAGAGCACCTGGACCACCTCCACCTCCACTCCGCGGCGCGCCATCTCCGCCACGAAGTAGTCGCGCACGTGCCCGAAGTAGAGCAGCTCTCCCAGGTTGGCGAAGCCGAAGAAGCCGGGAACCAGATAGATGTGGTGCTTCGTCGCCATCCTCCCAACCTTCCGGGGTCCTGGCCTCCAACTCAAGTCCGACGTGCGTTCGACGTGCGTTCCTCCGTCCCGTCCGGGTTGACGCCACGCCCCTCCCAGGCCACAACGCGGGCTCCCCCTTCATTCCAAGGACGCTTGCCCGTGCAACGCCTGCTTGCTCTCGGCCTCCTGTTGGCCCTCCCCGCCGCCGCGGAAGAGGGGATGTGGACCTATGACGCCTTTCCGGCCGCCGCCGTGAAGGCCAGCCATGGGTTCGAGCCCTCGCGGGAGTGGTTGGACCATGTGCGGCTGTCCTCCGTGCGGCTGGCCGGCGGGTGCTCCGCGAGCTTCGTGTCTCCGGACGGCCTGGTGATGACCAACCACCACTGCATCCGCTCGTGCGTGGAGGACCTGTCCTCCCCCAAGCGGGATTACCTCGCCACCGGCTTCTACGCGAAGGCGCCCGGGGACGAGCTGCGCTGCCCCAAGGTGGAGGCCAACCAGCTCGTGGAGATGACGGACGTCACCGCGCGCCTCCAGGGCGCCACCCAGGGGTTGGGCGGCTCGGCCTTCAACACCGCCCTCAAGGCGGAGATGTCGAAGATCGAAAGCGAGTGCGCCACCGGGCCGGAGCTGCGCTGCGACGTGGTGACGCTCTTCAACGGCGGCAAATACCACCTCTACAAGTACCGCCGCTTCCAGGACGTGCGGCTGGCCTTCGCCCCCGAGTTCTCCATGGCCGCCTTCGGTGGGGATCCGGACAACTTCAACTTCCCGCGCTTCGGCTTCGACGCGGCCTTCATCCGCGTGTGGGGCACCAACGGTCAGCCGCTGAAGACGGACCACTTCCTGTCCTGGGCCAGGGAGGGCGCCAGGGAGGGGGACCTCGTCTTCGTCTCCGGCCATCCGGGCGGCACCGAGCGGCAGAGCACCGTGGCGGAGCTGGAGTTCCAGCGCGACGTGGCGCTGCCCTACACGCTCCTGCACCTCTCGGAGATGCGCGGCATGCTGCGCGAGTACGCCTCGGCCTCCCCGGAGCGCTGGCGCACCACGCGCGCGAAGCTGCGCTCGGTGGAGAACGGGCTGAAGGCCCTGCGCGGCCGGCACCAGGCCCTGGCCGAGCCCTCGCTGCTCGGGGACAAGCGCAAGGCCGAGGCCGACCTGCGCGCGAAGGTGGAGGCGGATCCGAAGCTCAAGGCCACCACCTCGGGCGCCTGGGACGCCATCGCCCGCGCGCTGGATGCCTATCGGCCCCTGCTGGCCGAGTACAAGCTGAAGGAGGGCGGGGATGGCTTCCCGTCAGAGCTGTTCGGCCTCGCCCGGCAACTGGTGCGCGCGGCGGACGAGCTGCCCAAGGCCAACGCGGAGCGGCTGCGCGAGTACACCGACGGCCAGCTCCCCGCCCTGCGCCAGGGGCTCTTGCGCGACGCCCCCATCACCCCGGAGCTCGAGGTGGTCACGCTCACCTTTGGCTTCAACAGGCTGCGCGAGACGCTGGGCGCCGATGACCCCTTCGTTCAAGAGGTGCTCGGCCGCGAGGCCCCGGAGGAACTGGCTCGCGCGCTGGTGAAGGGCACGAAGCTCTTCGACGTGAAGGAGCGTCAGCGGCTGCTCGAGGGCGGGAGGGCCGCGGTGGAGGCGTCGAAGGATCCGATGCTCCTCCTGGCCCGCCGGGTGGACGCGCGGGCTCGCGAGGTGCGCAAGCGCTACGAGGACTCGGTGGAGTCGGTGCTGAAGAAGAATGGCGAGCTGCTCGCGCGGGCTCGGCTGGCGGCATATGGCACCACCGGCTACCCGGACGCCACCTTCACCCTGCGCCTCAGCTACGGCGTGGTGAAGGGCTGGGCGGAGAATGGCCGTACCGTGGCTCCGTTGACGACGTTCGCCGGGGCCTACGCGCGGCACACCGGCAAGGAGCCCTTCCGGCTGCCGGACTCGTGGCTCGAGGCCCAGGGCAAGGTGTCCGGTGAGACGCCGCTCGACATGGCCACCACCCACGACATCATCGGCGGCAACTCGGGCTCGCCCATGGTGGACCGCGAGGGCCGTGTGGTGGGGCTCATCTTCGACGGCAACCTGCCGTCGCTCGGGGGCCGGTACGCGTACGTCCCGGAGACGAACCGCGCGGTGGCGGTGCATGGCGAGGGCCTGCTGCGGGCCCTCGAGCACGTCTACGGCGCCAACCGGTTGGTGAAGGAGCTCCGCGCCAATCAGCGCTGAGCTTCTCTTCCCTCCCTCCCTCCTTTCCCTCTCCCGAAGGGAGAGGGGATAGGCGAGAACTCAGGCGGCCACCGTTTCTCCGCGCTTCGTCACCCGGCCGGAGATGGCCGTCGGATTGAGGATGTTGTCGAACATCGGGCTGCTCTTCTCCGCCGCCTTGCGGATCTCCTCCAGCGTGGCGGCGTCCGCGTCCGTGTCCACCTCCACCGTGTACTGCAGCTCCGAGAACCCAGGGCGCACCTGCGGGTCCAGGTTCAGGTAACCGCGCAAATCGAAGGGCGCGCTCACCTTGATGCG
Source organism: Archangium violaceum (assembly GCF_016887565.1). NCBI lineage: Bacteria > Pseudomonadati > Myxococcota > Myxococcia > Myxococcales > Archangiaceae > Archangium > Archangium violaceum. The sequence continues at coordinate 11,307,813 of NZ_CP069396.1, read as the reverse complement.
CAGGTCGCGGTACTCCAGCCCGCGCATCCGCGCCTGGGTCACCCATCCAATCGTCAGGCACGTGCCCAGCGAGGCCAGCAGCAGCTCCATCGGATCGATGTGCTGATCCTTCCCCCCGAGCGCCGTGGGCTCGTCCGTCTCCAGGGTGAAGGAGCGCGCCCGGGTCACCGCCTGGGCGCCATCCCGCCACTCCGTCACCGTCTCGAAGCGGCCCTTGCCCGCCTCCGGGTTGGCGGCCACGTGCGTCTTCGTGGCCTGCATGGTGGCGATGTCGAGCGTGCAGCAGCTTCCCGTGGTCTTCATTCCCGGCTCCGTCGTTCGAGTGCGAAGGAGCCAGACGCTAGGGCGGTGCCGTCCGGAGCCGCAAGGTGGCCCCCGGCCCTCACTCCGCGCGGCGCCCCGGCCCCGGTCCGGCCCACGCCCAGTACAGCAGGGTGCCCAACACTCCCGCCCAGGGCACGAAGGGCACTCCCGCGACCACTCCCTCCATGCACAGGTGGATGCGGCACTCGGGCCTCTCCAGCGTGGAGCACGCCCCGAGCAGCAGCGGCACGTGGCTGGCGATGTAGCCCGCGCCGAGCCCTCGCATCACGTCCCCTCTTACCCACCGGCGCGTCATCACCCGCCACGCCGTGGGCAGCAGCACGAGCGCGGCGAGCGCCGTGAGCGCCAGCTTCGCGTGCCGCGCCTCGGTGGCCACGTACAGCACGCCCAGCGTCAGCAGCAGGGGCGGCCAGAGCGGGGCGTGTTCGTCCTGGGGCTCGGACATGGGCGGATTCACTCTCAACAGTAACAGGGCGACACTTGGGCCACGTCCGTTGTCGTCTCGCCGACGTCTCCCTACCTCGGAGCCCTTCCGTACATTGTGCGTTGCGTCAGTGGTGGGTTACTTATCGCTGTCAATAGGTGGGGTTCAGGCGCGGATGTCGGGCGCCTCGTCCCGACCGGGCGGAGGGGGCCCGGGTTTTTCTCGCTGGCCCGGCTGGGGGGCTCGGGCAGAACAAGCGAGTGTCGGTAGGGTAACATTCGCTTTCTGTCTGGTTGGGGGGGAAGGAGACGCGTTGATGATGGCGGACGTACCGCAACCGGAACCCAGGAAGGTGGCGGCCATCATGTTCACGGACATGGTGGAGCTCAGCCCCGAAGCCCGGCGGGACGAGGCGCTCAACCTCGAACTGCGCGAGGAGCATGGTCGGCTCGTGCGTGGCCTGCTGTCCGGGCACGGAGGACGCGAGATCAAACAGATGGAGGATGGTTTCCTCGTCGAGTTCGACGAGGCGCTCCCCGCGGTGTCATGTGCGCTGGAGCTGCAGTCGGCGTTGTGTGCGCGCAACGAGTGTGTCCCGCACGAGCGCCGGGTGGAGCTGCGCATCGGCATCCACCTGGGCTCGGTGGTGCACCGGGACGGAGACGTCTTCGGCGAGGGTGTCAACCTGGCCGCCCGGCTGGAGGCGCTCGCCCGGCCCGGCAGTCTCTATGTCAGTGAGTCCGTGGTGCGGCAGGTGGAGCGTCAGGTGCTCGCCCCCGTGGTGCGCCTGGGGCGCGGGGACTTGAAGAACATCCGCCTGCCAGTGTCCGTCTACCGCATCGATCCGCCCGTGCTCCGGCGCGGCCGCCGCCAGTCGTGGATGTCACGTCTGCGCGGCCTGCTGCCCGGCTATCGTGCGCGTCCATGAAAGAGCTCACCCTCGTCGTCGCCTCGAAGAACTACTCCTCCTGGTCGCTGCGGCCCTACCTCGCGCTCGCCCATACCGGGCAGCCCTTCCGCGAGGTGGTGGTGCAGCTCGGCCAGCCGGACACCGCCGCGCACATCGCGAAGTACTCGCCCAGTGGCCGCGTGCCCGCGCTGCTGCACGGCGAGCTCGTCATCTGGGACTCGCTGGCCATCTGCGAGTACCTGGCCGAGCTCTTCCCCCAGGCGCGGTTGTGGCCCCAGGACACCGCCGCCCGCGCCCTGGCCCGCTCCGTCACCGCGGAGATGCACTCGGGCTTCACGAACCTGCGCAACCACATGTCGATGAACCTCCGCGCCCGCAAGCCCGGTGAGGGCCGCGCTCCCGGCGTCGCCGAGGACATCGAGCGCATCACCTCGCTGTGGAAGGAGTGCCGCGCGCGTCACGGACAGGGCGGGCCCTTCCTCTTCGGCGCCTTCTCCATCGCGGACGCCTTCTACGCGCCCGTCGTCACGCGCTTCGTCACCTATGACGTGGAGCTGGAGCCGGTGTGCGCCGCCTACCGTGACGCGGTGCTCGCCCTGCCGGCCCTGAAGGCCTGGACCGAGGCCGGCCGCAACGAGCCGCCCGTGGCGCGCTACGAGAAGTAGTGCCGCTACAGCCCGAGCGCCTTCAGCTGCGCGTCGAAGGCCTCGGCGGTGGTGAAGACGTGGCCGCGGATGCCCAGCGCGTTCGCGGCCTGGACGAACTCGGGCATGTCATCGAAGAAGGCCACGTCCCGCGGTTCACACCCCGCGCGGCGCAGCGCCTCCTTGTAGATGCCGGGCTCGGGCTTCACCGAGCCCACCTCGCAGCTGAGCACCAGCGAGTCGAAGCGCTCCAGCACCGGCAGCTTCGGCCGCAGGAAGGCCGCGTGCAGCACGTTGGTGTTGGACAGCAGCACCAGCTTCACCCGCCCCACCAGCCCCTCCACCCGCGGCAGCACCGCCTCGTGGAGGGTGAAGTGGCTGCTCCACAGGGTGTTGAACTCCTCCGAGGGCAGGTCCACTCCCAGCGAGCCGCACACGTCGCGCCGGATGCCCTCGGCGCCCAGCAGCCCGCGGTTGGCCGCCGTCCAGCCCAGGCCCGAGGCCAGCCGGCTCTCGGTCTCCGCCGGTGACAGGCCCGCCCTCGCACCCAGTCGACGGAAGAGCAGGGCGTTGTCGTGGAAGACAAGCACGTTGCCGAGGTCGAGGATGACGGCGCGGGGCGGAGTGGTCATGGACGTCCCCTTCTTGTTTATACCCGGTAGCTACGCGCCACCTGCTGCATCTGTTCCGCCACGTCGCGCAGCGCCTGGGCGACGCGTTGGGTGGCCTGCAGTCCCACCATGGTGTCGTGCATCATGGTGGAGAGGTCCGTCATCGCGGTGAAGATCTGCGCGATGCCGGCGTTCTGCTGGCTCACCGCGCCGGCGATCTGCCTCACCGCGCTCATGTTGTCCTGCACGATGGTGCTCAGAGCCTGGATGCTCTCGCCGCTGCTGCGCGCCTTCATCAGGCCCGCATCCATGCGCTCCTGGCCCTGCTCGCTCAGCTCCACCGTCTTGAGGATGGACTGGGTGATGTCCTCGAGCAGCGTGCCCACCTCGGCGGTGGAGTGGATGGACTGGTTGGCCAGGGTGCGGATCTCCTTGGCCACGATGGCGAAGCCCTTGCCGTGCTCGCCCGAGCGCACCGCCTCGATGGCGGCGTTGAGCGCCAGCATGTTGGAGCGGTCCGCCAGGCCCTTCACCGTCAGGGTGATGCCGCCGATGCGCTGGGCGCGCTCGTTGAGCCGGCCGATCTGCGCGGCCATCTCGTTCACCTGGTCCTGCATCCCCTGGAAGCCGCTCATGCTCTCCGTGAGCGCGTTGACGCCGCCCTGGCCCAGCTCCTCGGCCCGCGTGGCCACCTGGAGCACCGCCGTCGCGCGCTCCGAGGCGATCAACGACGTCTGTTTGATCTCCTGCGCCGTCACCTGCGTCTCCTGCAGGGCCGCCGCCTGACGGGTGATGTTGTTCTCCTGCTGCTCGGCGGCGCGCGTCAGCTCGGCCACCGTGTCGGTGAGCACCTGGGTGCCGCGCTGAAGGCTCAGCGTCGTCTCCTTCAGGTTGCCCACCATCTGCACGAAGGAGCGCGCCAGCTCGCCCACCTCGTCATCCCCGTGCGCCTCCAGCCTCTGGGTGAGGTCTCCCTCCTGCACGATGTGGCGCACCGCCTGGTTGAGCCGGCTGATGGGCTGGGCGACGCCGCGCGCCAGCAGGAAGGCGGACAGCGAGACCACCACCACCGCGGCCAGCGCGATGCCCAGCACGCCCAGGCTCAGCTGGTTGACCGAGCCGTACACATCCTCCTGGTCGGACAGCGCCACGAAGCGCCAGCCATCCCCCACGTCCGAGAGCTCCGGCCCGTTGATGGCCTCGGCCGTCACGGCATTGGCGATGCGCCCGGCGCCCTTGCCGCGCGAGTCGAAGAGCAGGCTGCCCGCCTCGGTGCGCACCTCCAGGGCGAAGCTGTCGTTCTTGCGCGCGCGGGCGCGGGCCAGCGCGGTCTTCACCACCTCGCCCACCTGGCCCCAGTCGTACGCCGCCAGCAGCACGCCCAGCCGCCGCCCGCCACGCGACTCCATCACCGGCGCCGCCAGGTGCAGCACCTGCATGCCGAAGACGGGATCCTCCTCGGTGAGCATCGCGCTGGTGAAGCGCCCCTCCAGGGCCGCCTTGAACCAGGGCGAGTCCCGCACCACCACCTCCTGGCCCGCGAACGAGTCGCGCAGGGGCGCCGTGCTGGCGGAGACGGCCCGGCCGTCCTCGGTGAAGAGCACCAGTCCGGTGAAGGTGGTGTAGCGCAGCTGCAGCCGCGACAGCACCGCGTCGCTCTGCTCGTAGCTTCCCGTGAGCAGCGCCTCGCGCAGCAGCGCGTCCTCCGCCCAGCTGCGCACGCTCGTCTCACGCTCCGCCAGCGAGGCCTCCACCAGGTCCTTCAGGCCCTCCGCCTCGATGCGGAGCATCTCGTGGACCTGCTGCTGCATCATCCCATGGGTGGTACGCAACCCCAGCAGCGAGGACGCCAGCAGGGGAACCACGGCCAGCAGGGTGACGTACAGCGTCAGGCGGCCACGCAGCTTCAGGGTACCGATCAGGGGAAGTCTCATGAACTCGTACGTCCGCGCGGTGGGCTCGCGGGGGACTCCAGTGTCCTCCAGCTGATTCCCACCCCACCTGTACCACGGAGCGCGCCTGACTGGAGGGGCCCCTGTCCCGGGTATGTCCAGGTGGGATTCGTAGCTACTTCGCGCGGATGGCGCCCGGAGCGGGTGAGGGCCCCCGGGCGCCGCGTCTGCCCGCCTGCCTACCTAGGAGAGCGGAATGCGCTCGGGCAGTTCCCGCTCCGGCACGTTCACGTAGTCGGCGCGCATGTCGAGCATGAGCCGCTGGTGCACGCGGCGGCTGATCATCTTGCGCAGCCGGCCGAGGAACTCGGGAGGAGCGGCGATGACCAGGCGGTCATACGCATGGTCGTTCAGTCCTCGCTCCAGCCGCTGGGCGAGCTCACGGGCGAAGCGCTCGTGCTCCAGCTGGTGGCGCGCATCAGGCTCGTTCTCCGGCTGGGGCTTGTGCAGCGTGCCAGCGTTGGGGTTGTCGAATTGGCCCATCAGCTCCCGGGAGGGCATCCGGCTCTCCTCGTGCTGGAACTCCTCGCGCAGGTCCCACCGCTCCGCCCGCTCGTCCGTCGCGAAGAGTTTGGCCCGGCTCGCATTGGCCACCAGAATCCACAGCGCGTCCGCCATCGTTCATCCTCCTGGCCTTGAGGTGCGGACCCCCACCGTCCCCGGCAAGCTTCCTTCCCCCGGAGGGCTCGTGCTGGAGCCCCAGGCGGGCGGGCGCCGGGATACCTTCCCTGGAGCCGGGGGCCTGGCATATGCCCGGATTGCATCCGGGGATGCACTCCGGGTGGGAAACTCCTTGGTGGAGGCCGAGACGATGCGCGAGATGGGTGAAGCGGCGGCCAGCTGGTTGGTGGGCAGGCTGGGGGAGATGGAAGAGGCGCTCTCCTCGTTGGTGGAGGTCAACTCCTGGACGGAGAACGCGGAGGGCGGCCGCAAGGTCGGTGCCCTGCTGCGCGAGCAGTTCGCCATGCCCGGGCTCGAGGCCGAGGTGGTGCGCAGCACGCGGTACGCGGACCACCTGGTGTTCCGCTCCAAGGGGAAGGCGGGGCTCAAGCCGGTGGCGCTGGTGGGCCACCTGGACACCGTGTTCCCCCCGGGCAAGTTCGAGGGCTACCGGCGTGATGGGGCGCTGCGGCGCGGTCCCGGCGTGCTGGACATGAAGGGCGGCCTCGTCGTCATCGCCTGGGCCCTCAAGTCGCTCGCGGCGTCGGGCGGGCTGGAGTCACTGCCCCCGCTGCGGCTGGTGGTGGTGTCGGACGAGGAGGTGGGCTCGCCCGAGGGCGCGGACGTCATCCGCAAGGCCATCGATGGGGCGGACGCCTGTCTCGTCTTCGAGTCGGGCCGGGCCGGGGACGCCATCATCACCCGACGCAAGGGCACCGGCATGGCCACGGCGGTGGCGCAGGGCAAGGCGGCCCACGCGGGCAACAACCACCAGGATGGGGCCAATGCCCTCTGGGCGCTCGCCCGCTTCGTGGACCGGGTGCAGCAACTCACGGACTACCCGCGCGGCATCACCGTCAACGTGGGCCGGGTGACGGGGGGCCAGGGGAAGAACACGGTGCCGGACCACGCCGTGGCCGAGGTGGACCTGCGCTTCTGCACCCGCGCGGACGGCGAGGATCTGGTGCGGCGCTTCCGCCAGGCGGCGGAGGAGGCGGCGTCCGGCGTCCCCGGCACCCGCATCGAGGTGAATGGCGGCGTGGCCCGCGAGCCCCTGGAGCGCACCGAGGCCTCCGCGGCGCTGATGGCGGCGTATGGCTCCTGCGCCCATGCCTCCGGGCTGGGTCATGCCGAGGCTGCCCTGGTGGGGGGCGGCTCGGATGCCAGCACCTCGTCCTCCATGGGGATTCCGTCCATCGACGGGCTCGGTCCCCGCGGCAAGGGCTTCCACACGGTGGATGAGTTCATCGAGGTGGACACGCTCATCCCCAAGGCCCAGGCCCTGGCGCGCTACCTCGCCTCGCGCGCGGGATGAGCGTCTGACCTTCCTCCGGGCGCACCTGGTGTGTGTGCGCCCTTGTGCCACATGACTCGCGCACGTTCGCGGGTCACCTGCCTGCCCCGGCTGCGAGGGCGTGGGGCCAACGCGAGGGGTGCTCCGCAGCGGGCTCTGTTCAGGGTACAACATGGGGTCATGCGTACCCCCGTCGTGTATGTGGCTGGACTGCTGGCGCTGGCGCTCGCCGCCGGGCCCGCCAGGGCCCAGGAAGGCCTCGGGCTGGATCTCTCCGGAGACTCGAACGGCCAGAAACCCAACGAGCAGCAGGACTCCGAGGACGCCCAGCTGGACACGGGCAACCTGGGCCTGGACCTGAGCGGGAGCACCTCGGGCGTGGATCTGCGCTCGCGCTTCGCCTTCCTGGGCGTGGACACGCCGGATCGCGCGGGTGCCGCGGTGTCGAAGCGGTGGCTGGGCTGGCTGCAGGCCGTGGCGTTCCGCTCCGGCGTGTCGAGGGCCGCCGACGTGGGCGAGTCCCGCAGCCAGCTCGGGGCGGACTACGACTCGGCGCTGCGCTGCGGGGAGGCCTCGTGCTTCGGGCCGGCCGCCGAGACGCTCGACGCGGACCTGCTCACCACCGCGCGCCTGGCGCAGGAGGACGGGACGTGGACGCTGCGGCTGTGGACGTATGACCGGGACCGGGGCGTGGTGGAGACGGACGTGGTGACGGGCCGCAAGGCCAATGACGGCAACTTCATCCGCGAGTCCGGCAACGTGCTGACGAAGCGGCTGACGGGGCTGGCCCGGCAGCGCTCCCTGTTGAAGGTGTCCAGCAATGTGCCGCAAGCGGTGGTGCGCGTGGGCGAGCGCATGCTGGGCGTGGGCAAGGTGGAGGCGAAGCTGCCGCCCGGCGAGGTGCAGCTCATCGTCGAGGCCGACGACTACAGCACCTATACGAAGACGCTGACGCTCGCCCCCGGCGCGACGGAGGAGGTGCAGGTGCGGCTGGAGCTCAACGGCCCCTCGCCGGACGGGCCGCCGGCGGACGCGGTGGCGGTGGTGAAGAAGTCGAGCAAGAAGTCCTCCTCGGGAGGGCCCTCCGTCTTCAGCCGGCCCGCGCTCTACACCACGGTGGTGGGACTGGCGGCGGTGGGCGCGGGCGTGGCGCTGGGGATGAGCGCCCGGAACGCCGCCGCCACGGGCGTGGACGGGCAGGGCGTGCAGAGCCTCACCCGGAGCGAGTACCTGGCCGCCCGGCAGCAGTCGATGCTCGCCTCGGGGCTCATGGCGGGAGGCGGCGCGGTGGCCGCCGGCAGCCTGCTGTGGCTCATCATCGTTCCGGCGCGCTCCGAGCCCGCCTCCTCGTCGCTGGCCCCCGTGACCTCCGGGGCGGGCAAGGGCAGCACGGACCTCCACCTCGTCATTGGCGGGAGCTTCTGACCATGAAGTCCTTCTCTTCTCTCCTCTGCTGTCTCCTGCTCGCGGTGTCCGCCACGGGCTGTTGGGTGCCGGAGCTGCCGGACGACACCATCTTCAGCTGCGACACGAACGCCGACTGCGCCGAGGAGGGCGTGGTGTGCATGCCTCGCGCGGGCCTGCGTGGCTTCTGCTGCAGGGCCGACACCGAGGTGTGCAACGGCGTCGACGACGACTGCAACGGCACGAAGGACGACCTGTCCGGCCAGCCCTGCTACACCGGCCCCGAGGGGACGCTGGGCAAGGGCGAGTGCAAGGCGGGCAAGCCGGCCTGTGGCGCCAACGGTCAGGTCGTCTGCACGGGCGAGGTCAAGCCCACCGCCGAGTCGTGCAACGGCAAGGACGACGATTGCGACGGCGTGCCGGACCTCGAGGAGTTCGATCTGAAGACCGACATGGCCAACTGCGGCACCTGCGGCCGTGCCTGCAACGCCGCGTCCGAGACGTGCGTCAACGGCACCTGCAACCGGCGCTCGGAGCTGGATTGCGCCAACGGCGACGATGACGACGGGGACGGCAACAAGGACTGCGCGGACCTCATCGACTGCACCGGCAAGGCGTGCGGCCCCACCTGCATCTGCGTCAACGGCAGGCCCGGCGAGGGCGCGTGCGGCAACGGCGCCGATGATGACGGGGACGGGGATTTCGATTGCGTCGACACGGACTGCGACAAGCAGACCTGCGGCGCCGGCTGCACGTGCTCGAACTTCGGCAAGTCCGAGTCGGACTGCGGTGACGGCAAGGACAACGACGGCAACAACGGGACCGACTGCGCGGACACCGTGGATTGCTCCAGCAAGCCGTGCGGTACCAACTGCCTCTGCCAGGGTGGCAAGGCGGTCGAGACCGCGTGCGGTGACGGCCAGGACAACGACAAGGACGGCAAGATCGACTGCGCGGATACGGTCGACTGCCCGAACTATACGAACCTGGGCAATGGCTCCATCTGCCTGAGCGGGAATCCGGTGGAGGTCGCCTGCTCGGACACGACCGACAACGACAAGAACGGCAAGATCGATTGTGCGGCCGGAAACGCGGACGCCAACTGTGTCAGCGGTGTCTGCGGTGATGGCTGCTCCCTCGTCAGCTGCGTCAAGAAGGAGACCAACTGCGGCGATGGCGTGGACAACGATGGCAATGGCGGCGTCGACTGCCTCACCGGAAACGCGGACGCCAACTGCGTCAACGGCACCTGCGGCACGGGCTGCGTCTTCTCCAACTGCACCAAGAAGGAGACCATCTGCAACGACGGCCTGGACAACGACGGGAACAACGGGTTCGACTGCGCGGATTCGGCGGACTGCCCCAACAACACCGTTTGCCGGAAGGCGGACGGAACGGCGGGCAAGTGCACCAACAAGGCGTGCGGCTGAGGATTTGCGGCTGAGGTGCACCCGGTAGGAGGCCCGCCCCCATCTGGCGGGCCTCTTCCCAGTTCTCGATAACCGCGAGTGGAAGACAGTCTCCGCTCGCGGGGCAGAAGAGTCGTCACCCTGGCGACATTGCAGGCACGGTGGGTTGCCGGGCGCTGAGAGGATGGAAAGGTTTGCCGCCCATGGGCGGCGACGACGTCATCTCGGGCACCGTGCTCTCCAGCAGCTTCCGCTCTACCGAAGGTTCAACGGTCGTGGACCGGGAGCTTCGGGAAGGAGAAGTGCTGGGCAGCTACCAACTGGAGCGCCTGCTGGGCGAGGGCTCCATGGGACAGGTATTCCAGGCCCGCCACGTGCGGCTGGGGCGCCAGGTGGCCCTCAAGGTGCTGCGTCCCGCCTTCGCCCATGACAATGGCTTCGTGCGGCGCTTCTTCCAGGAGGCGCACGCCGTCAATCGGATCAACCACGAGCACATCGTGGAGATCTTCGACTTCGTGGAGGACGCGCAGCACGGGCACGTCTACTGCGTGATGGAGCTGCTGCGGGGGCAGAACCTCTCTTCCCTGGTGAAAGAAGAGCAGCTGTCGGTGATGCGCATCCGCCGCATCACGGTGCAGGTGTGCGCGGCGCTGGGCGCGGCGCACCAGCTCGGGGTGGTGCACCGGGACGTCAAGCCGGACAACCTCTTCATCACCCACAAGGGCGGGCAGGCGGACTTCGTCAAGGTGCTCGACTTCGGGGTGGCCAAGCTCCTCACCGCCGAGAACACCAGCGGCACGCTGGATGGCACCATCATCGGCACGCCTACGTACATGTCGCCGGAGCAGGCCGCGGGCCTGCCGGTGGACCACCGCGCGGACATCTACGCCGTGGGCGCCGTCCTCTACGAGATGCTCTCCGGGCAGCCGCCCTATCTGGCGTCCAACTTCGGCCAGCTGATGGTGAAGATCATCACCGCGCCGCCGCCGGCGCTGCCCTCGCACACGCCCTCGGGAGAGCCGGTGCCGCAGTCGCTGGCGCAGCTCACCCTGCGCTGCCTGGCCAAGGAGCCCGCGGATCGTCCGCAGTCGCTCGCCGAGGTCATCACCGTGCTGCTGGCGGACACGGTGCCGGAGCCCATCCCGGAGGATCGCCGGCCCACCCAGCCGCTGCCCGTTCCCGGGTGGCTGTCCGGTGCGCGGCGCCGGGGGATGGCGATCGCCGCGGGCGTGCTGGCGGTGAGCCTCGCCGGGCTCGCCCTCTGGCCGCGCGCGGAGCACGCCTCCTCTCCGGACACGGTGGAGGCGTCCACGCCGGTCGCCCTCCCTTCTTCCAGTGAGCACGAGGCGCGGCTCGATTCGCCCGCGGCCCTCGAGGAGCTGCCCGCCCTGGAGGAGCCGCGCGCTCCTCGGGACGCGGCACGAGGGCCCGTGCGCACCAACGTCCACCGCAAGCAGAAGGCAGGGATGCGCGATGATGTCATCGACCCGTTCGCTCACTGAGCGCTTCGTGCTGCCGGTGCTGGTGGCCCTGGCGCTCGTCTTCTCGCCCCTGGCCGCGCGCGCCGCCGACCTGAACGCGGGGGGCGACGTGGAGGCACAGGCCCGCGCGAGGTTCGCCCAGGGCAACCTCTCCTATGACCTGGCCGAGTTCAACAAGGCCCTGGACGCCTACAGCGATGCGTACCGGCTGATGCCGCTGCCGGGCTTCCTCTTCAACATCGCCCAGTGCCACCGGCAGCTGGGCAACCCCGAGCGCGCCGCCTTCTTCTACCGGCGCTACCTGACCCTCTCCAAGGGTGAGCCACGCAACGCCGAGCTGGCCCGCGAGCTGCTCGCGGAGATGGACGCGGCGGCGCGCAAGGAGCAGGAGCGGCGCATGGCGCGGGAGGCGACGGCGAGGGATCAGGCCAGGGCCGCGGCGCTGAAGGCGCAGGCGGAGGCCACCGCCGCGCGCCGGGTGCAGGACTCCGAGCGCAAGCGCGTCCTGGTGCCCCGGGCCTCGGCGGCGGAGGCGAAGACGGCGGTGAAGGGCGAGAGCCTGACGAAGAAGTGGTGGGTGTGGGCGGGGGCGGGCGCCGTGGCGCTGATCGCCGGTGGCACCATCGCCTATGTGGCCACCGCTCCCCAGCCGCGCCCCACGACGCTGGGCACCGTCCACTAGGGACGGGCCCGCGCCCGGCTCAGGCCGGGCTCTGGCGAGGCCCACGCTGCTGGGCCATCAGCAGCGCGGCCGTGTGACCCATGCGGGTGCTGAAGCCGTCGGCGTCGTGGAAGGTGAGCCGCACGTCGCCCAGCTGCAGTTGCATGCCGGACTCCATGGGCGTGGGCTGGCCGGGCCGCAGCAGCGTGCCGCCGAGCGTCGCCGGCCCTCCCTGGGCCAGGGCCTCCACCGTCCAGCCTCCCTCCGGCAGGGGGCGCAGCACCAGGTGCTCGCGCGACACCGTGGCGTCGTTGATGACGAACACGTTGTGCGAGGCGCGCCCCAGCGACAGCACATCCCGTCCGCTCGTCCCGAGCGCCAGCTCGAAGCACATGGCGTCCCCCGAGGGCAGACAGTCGCGCAGATCCGAGGTGGGCAGCCGCGTGGTGCCGTGATTCTGCTCGCTACTCTCCGGCACGTTCCACACGCCCGCCTCCCACACCAACCAACAGTGAGGGTAGCGGGCGCGGAATTTCTCCTTGAGTGCGAGGTGCTGCCGCACGAGCAGCGAGAGCAGCAGGGAGCGCGCCATGGAGAGCAAACAATCACCTTCGAGGCGTGATCGCCACTGCTTCGTGCGACGCGAGTCCCGGGGCTGTCCAAGAGTACGCGTTTGAGAGGGGAATCGCGCTCGCGAGCGGGCATCCAGCCGCGGGTCCGGATTTTCCCCCTGGCTCACCTCCAGCGTAAGGTGTCGCTCAAATGTTTCAGTGGGCTTCACACTCCTGTCACACGGGAGGAGCCCACTTCCCAGGTCCAACCCCAACCCCCAGGAACCGCATGCGCAACAACCCCCGCCATCTCCTGGCACTCCTCGGCACAGGATTGCTCCTGCTGACCGCCTGCCCCTCGTCCGAGGAATGCGGCAATGGCCGCGTCGAGGGCAAGGAACAATGTGACGACGGCAACACCGTCGATGACGACAGCTGTTCCAACCGGTGTACGACCGTCGAGCACCAGGCCACCTGCGGTAACAAGGAGGTGGAGGTGGGCGAGGCGTGTGACGACGGCAACTCCATCAACGGGGATGGTTGCCAGAACGACTGCAGCCTCACGCCGCCGGAGCAGGAAGTGCTGGCCGTCTGCGGCAACAAGGTCCGGGAGATCTCCGAGGCGTGTGACGACGGCAACAAGGTGGACGGGGACGGGTGCGAGAACAACTGTGAGATTTCGCGGCCGACGCAGGAGCAGTGCGCCGCGCCGTCGAGCCTGCCTCAGCCGGAGGCCGGGGCCACCTGCAAGGTGATCGAGGGGACGTCGGGCGCGCGCCTCTACATGGGCGTGGTGCTGCTGGACGGCAAGACGCTCAACGGGGGTCAGGTGCTGGTGGATGCCCAGGGCATCATCACCTGCTCGGCGTGCGACTGCTCGGACCAGGCCGAGGCCAAGGACGCGACGAAGATCTCCTGCCCCGCGGGCGTCATCTCCCCGGGTCTCATCAACGCGCACGAGCACATGAACTTCCAGAAGGCGCCGGATCCGGGCCGCGAGGAGCGCTTCGAGCACCGTCACGACTGGCGCGAGGGCAAGGATGGCCACAAGGCCGTCAGCCAGGGCAGCACCGCGGGCGATGACGCCCAGCGCTGGGCCGAGCTGCGCCATGTGATGGCCGGTACCACGTCGATCGCCGGTGCGGGCGGCCTGTCGGGCCTGGTGCGCGAGCTGTCCGCCACCGGCTCGGGCAAGCCCAGCCAGGAAGGCCTGCACGAGATGGCCGTGAACTTCCAGACCTTCCCGCTCAACGACGATGACGGCAAGGAGCTCGCGAGCGGGTGCGACTACTCGGCCATCGACACGCCGGACGACATGCCGGGGCTGTCGGCCTACATGCCGCACGTGTCCGAGGGCATCGAGGAGTCGGCGCGCAACGAGTTCCGCTGCCTCTCCGGTCAGGGCACCGGCAGCCAGGACGTGTTGACGGGGCGTACGGCCGTCATCCAGGGCATCGGCCTCACGGCGGCGGAGATCGGCAAGATGGCCGAGCGCGGCGCGAGCCTCGTCTGGTCGCCGCGCAGCAACGTGTCCCTGTACGGCGACACGGCCATGGTCACCGCCTACAAGCAGATGGGCGTGAACATCGCGCTGGGCACGGACTGGCTGCAGTCGGGCTCCATGAACATCCTGCGCGAGCTGCGGTGCGCGGACTACCTCAACCAGGTGCACTACTCGAAGACGTTCACCGACGAGCAGCTGTGGCGGATGGCCACCGCGAGCGCCGCGGATGCGACGGACACCGGGGAGAAGCTGGGCCGCATCGCTCCGGGCAAGGTGGCGGACCTGGCCATCTTCCGGCTCAACGCCAACGCGTTCTCTCCGCACCGCGCCGTCATCACCGCCAGGCCGGAGGACGTGGTCCTCACCGTGCGCGGCGGCAAGCCCCTCTATGGTGACCAGGCTCTGATGACCGAGCTGACCAAGGGCGCCACGGATGCCTGTGACGCGGTGGACGTGTGCGGCACCGCCAAGGCGGCCTGCGTGAAGGCCGAGACGGGCAAGACCTTCTCCGCCCTGAAGGACGCCAACGCCACCGCCTACGCGCTCTTCTTCTGCGGCGACCAGCCCCAGAACGAGCCCATCTGCGCTCCGCAGCGCATCGCCTCCACTCCGGTGGCCGCCTCGGTGAATGGCTCCAACGTCTACAACGGCACGCGCCGGCTCGCCGACTTCGATGGTGACGGCATCGCCAACGCGCAGGACAACTGCTCCATCGTCTTCAACCCCATCCGCCCGATGGACAACGGCAAGCAGGCGGACACCGACAATGATGGCGTGGGTGATGCCTGCGACCCGTGCCCGCTCGAGGCCAACAGCACGACCTGCAAGGCCGCCAACCCGGCCGACAGGGATGGTGACGGCATCGCCAGCTCCACCGACAACTGCCCGGCCGTGGCCAACGCGGACCAGAAGGACTCGGACGGCGACGGCAGGGGTGACGCGTGCGACCTCTGCGCCGCGAAGAACCCCGGCGACACGGCCTGCCCCGTCTCCATCTACGACATCAAGAAGCCGGTGAATGGCCTCCACCCGTTCGCGGGCTACCCGGTCTCCATCGCCAATGCGATGGTGACGGGGACGGCTGGCAGCAGCGGCTACTTCATCCAGGTGGTGGACGAGGAGCGGACCGCCGGTCCTGACTGGTCCGGCATCTTCGTCTTCGGCACCTCCTCCGGGCGCAAGGTCGGTGAGCGCATCACCGTCACCTCGGCCATCGTGGATCACTACTACGGGCAGATCGAGCTCACCAACGCCGTCGTCACTGCCCAGACCGCCACCGCCACGCCGGTGCCCGTCTCCGTCACCCCCGCCGAGGTGCGCACGGGTGGCTCGCGGGCCCAGGCGCTCGAGGGCGTCCTGGTGGAGCTCACCGACGTCTTCGTGACGAAGCACGAGCCCACCCCGGGCTCGGGCGAGAGCGCCCCCATCAACGAGTACGTCGTCGACATCAAGGCCGGCACGGATGGCGAGACCGTGGGCGTGCGCGTGGATGACTTCATGTACAAGCCCACGGCGCTTCCGGCGGTGGGCACGGAGTACCACCGGTTGCGTGGCCTGCTGAACTGGCGCAACGGCAACTCCAAGGTGGAGCCGCGCGGCTCGAGCGACTTCCTGGCGCCCGCGCCGCCGCTCGCCTCCATTGGCCCCGCGGGCCTGTTCTCCCGCGTGGACTCCGCGTGCGAGACGGATGGGTGCTCGGCCATCGGTGGGCCGCTCCTGGTGACGCTGTCCGAGACGTACGCCGAGGACGTCACGGTCACCATCACCTCCGCCGATCCGTCCAAGCTGGAGGCGGCCAACGGTGGCAAGGTGGTCATCCTCGCTGGGCAGACCACCGCCGAGGTGAAGCTCATTGGCAAGGCCCAGGCCGCCAGCGTGAAGCTGACCGCCACGCTGCGTGACTCGAGCAAGGAGACCACGGTGCGGGTGCTGGGCACCAACGAGCAGCCCAGGCTCACGAAGATCACGCCCGACACCGTCATCGTCGGACCGGGCGGAGACGTGACGCTCACCGCCTGGGTGGACATCCCCGCGCCGAAGGACACCACCCTCGCGCTCAGCGTGCCGGAGGACATCGGCACGGTGGAGCCGACGGTGACCTTCACGCCCAACGCCTCCACGGTCACCTTCGTCTTCACGGCCTCGCAAGCGCCCGCCATCAGCACGGCGGAGATCCTGGCCACGCTGGGTGACAGCACCGCGAAGGCCACGGTCAACATCAACGCCGCCGTCCCGAAGCTCGCCACCCTCACCCCGGTGGGCCCGCTGACCCTCGTGCGTGGCACTACCCAGGAGTTCACGGTGACGCTGGACAGTGCGGCGCTGGGAGACACCCCGGTGAACATCTCGGCGGTGCCCGTTACCGCGGGCGCGGCCTTCGGTACGGTGCCCGCCGCCACGGTGACGGTGCCCAAGGGGCAGACCTCGGCGAAGTTCATCTTCACCGCGGACACCAGCACGAGCACGGACTTCGTCCCGGGAACGGTCACCGCGCGGCTCGGCGCGAAGTCCATCCCCGTTCAGCTCACGGTGCGCCCGCCGTACCCGAAGCCCTCCACCATCACCCCGACCAACGTCCGGTTGCTGCCGGGTGCCACGCAGGTCTACACCGTGACGCTCGACAAGCCGGCCGAGAAGGATGGCCTCGTCATCACGTTCACCCTGGAGCCGGCCGAGGGGCTGGGCTCGCTCTCCCAGGCGAGCGCGACCATCGCCGAGAATGGCACCAAGGCCGAGGTGACGTTCACCGCGGGTGGGTCGTTCAAGGTCGGCAAGGTGGTGGCCTCCAATGCCTACGGCAGCTCGGTGTCCGCCAACGTGGCGGTCACGCCGAAGATCGTCATCAGTGAGATCTCCGGTCGTGGTCCCACGGATCCCAACAGCACCACCTTCGGCACGAACGAGTACGTCGAGCTCTACAACCCGACGGACACCGCCGTGGACCTGAGCGGCTGGAAGGTCCAGTACAAGTCCGCCACCTCCACCACGACCTATTCGGGCTCGGCCACCATCCCGGACGGCAAGAGCATCCCCGCCCACGGATACTTCCTGGTGGCTCACAAGGACTACGTGGGTCCTCCCGCGGCGGACGCGGAGTACGGGTTCGACATGTCGGCCTCGGCAACGGGTGGTGGCCACATCCGGATCGGGCCGGGCCTGATGAGCAATGAGATCGACGATTTGTATGTTGTCGACAAGGTGGGTTACGGCACGGCCAACAGGCCCGAGGGCTCGGCGGCTCCGGCCCATCCCGCGGCGGGTGGCAGCCTCGAGCGCAAGGCCCTCGCCACCTCGGACAGCACCTCGATGGCCATCAACGGCGCCGACGAGAAGAAGGGCAACGGCTACGACACGGACAACAACTCGACCGACTGGGTGGTTCGCACCATCCGCGATCCGCAGAACTCGTCGAGCCCGACCGAGAAGCCGTAACGCTGGCCGGTGCTGCCCGCCTCCACCGCGAGGCGGGCAGGGCCGGTGAAGTCCTCACGCCCTCCGCGTCACCGTCTCCAGGTGCCGCGGGGGGCGTCGTCGTTTCGGGGGAGGCGAGGGCGCGTGCCCCTCAGCGCTTCGTGGTGATGCCGTCCGCCGCCAGCCGCTCCAGTGTCGTGAGCATGGGGTCGTACGTCACCGAATCGCGGAACAGGTTCTGGTGCAGCAGCGCGCCCATGAACCCGCCGAAGATGGTGTGCGCGGTGACGTGCGCATCCATGTCCGTGCGGAACTCCTTCGTCTTCGTCTGCCCGTAGCGGATGATGTTCTCCATCACCGCCACGTAGACGCCCAGCTTCTCCCGGATGGCCTCGGCCACCCGGTCGTTCGTGTACGCCGACTCCGCCGACACCATCGCGAAGAAGATGCCGTATTCCCGGTGGTAGCGCAGGAACTGCAGCGTCCGCTCGTAGAAGGCCTCGAACTGCTGCCGGGCCGTCATCTTGCGCAGCTCGCCGAGGATCTCCTCGAACTCACGCAGGTAGCGCGCGTGCAGCTCCTCGATGGTGGCCAGCAGCAGGTCCTCCTTCGTCGGGAAGTGCCAGTAGAGCGCCCCGGGCGTCATCCGGATGGCCTTGGCCAACTCGGCCATCGTCGTCGCGAGGATTCCGCGGCGCGCGAACAGCGTGATGGCCGCCTCCATGATTTCCACTCGCGTCCGAGCCGCGCGCTCCTGCTTGATCTCCCGCTTCGCCGCTTCCTTCCGCATTACGGCGGTATCCTACCCACCTCAGGCGAGCAGCGTCACCTTGACGATCTCCGGCGGCGCGGCCACGCGCAGCGGCGGGCCCCAGAAGCCCGTCCCCCGGCTCACGTACAGGTGGCTGTCTCCCTCGCGGAACAGTCCCGCGGGGTGCTCCCAGACGGCCGACACCACCAGGTTGAAGGGGAAGAACTGTCCTCCATGCGTGTGTCCGGAGAGCTGCAACCCCATGCCCGCCTTCTGCGCCAGCTCGCGCCAGCCGCTCGGCTGATGCGCCAGCAGCACCGCCGCGCGTGACGGGTCCCTCCCCGCCGTGGCCGCCGCCAGGTCATAGCTGCGGGCGCGCGGGTAGCCCGAGCGCTGCGCTCCCCAATCATCCACTCCCACCAGGTCGAACGAGGCGCCCGGCTCGCCGACGCTCACGTGGCGGTTGCGCAGCACCGTCATCCCCATGCGCGTGAGCGCCTCGCTCCACTCCTCGTCTCCCGAGTAGTACTCGTGGTTGCCCGTGCAGAAGTACGTTCCGTACCTCGCGCGCAGGTTCCTCAGCGAGCCCGCCGCGAAGCCCAGCTCCTCCACGCTGCCGTCCACCAGGTCCCCGGTGATGCACACCAGGTCCCCCTTCAGCCCGTTGGTCTGCGCCACCACCGCGTCCATGAAGCGGCGCTGGATGAGGGGCCCGATGTGGATGTCGCTCAGCTGGACGATGGTGAAGCCATCCAGCGCCTTGGGCAACCCGGGCAGCCGCACCGCCACCTCGTTCACCACCGGCGGAGTGAAGGCGCGCCACACGCCGTAGCTCGCCATGCCCCCGGTGGCCACCAGCGCCGCCCCCGCGCTCGCCCGCGCGAGGAACTGCCGCCGTTCCTCGGAGACGGGGGCCGGCTCCACCTTCTCCGCCCGCCGACGCTCCAGCCACCCGGACAGCTTGCGCAGTCCTCCCAGCGACAGCACCGCCAGCAGCAGGTAGGTGGCCGCCCCCATCCAGTACCAGCCCAGGTTGGCGAAGGCGAACGTCGGCTCCGAGGGGAAGAAGCGCGTCAGCAGCCGCGAGCCGAGGATCGCCGAGGCCAGCAGCGCCATCAGCACCACGCCGGCCCGGCGCCAGGCGCGGTGCGCCGCCGTGTCCCGGAAGAGCCGCCGGTAGAGGTAGATGTGGCCGGACACCACCACCAGCGACAGCAGGCCGAAGAAGATGACGAATCGCAGCGGAATCATGGGGCCTTGGATACTCGGCGCGCCATGCGCCGCAACCCCATCGTATGTGAAGAAGCGTGAAGCCGCGCCTCACCCCACGAGCGAGCGCAGCGTCTCCGGCAGCTCGGGGTGCTGGAAGCGATAGCCGCTCTCCAGCGCGAGCCGGGGCAGGACCCGCTGGCCTCCCAGCACCACCCGGGACATCTCCCCGAACGCCACCTTCAGCGCCAGCGAGGGCACCGGCAGCACGGTCGGCCGCCCCAGCGCCGCTCCCAGGGCCTGGGTGAAGTCCGCGTTCGTCACCGGCTCCGGTGCCGTCACGTTCATCGGCCCGCGCAGCTCCCCCTGCTCCAGCGCGAAGAGGAGCAGCCCGAGCGTGTCATCGCGGTGCACCCAGCTCATGTACTGCCGCCCCGAGCCCATGCGCCCGCCCACGCCCAGGCGGAAGGGGGGCAGCATCTGCTTGAGCGCGCCGCCCTCCGGGTGCAGTACCACGCCGATGCGCGGCACCACCGTGCGGATGCCCGCCGCGTCCGCCTCCAGCGCCTCGGCCTCCCAGGCCCGGCACACCCGCGCGAGGAAGTCGTCCCCCAGCGAGCTGCTCTCCGTGAGCGGCTCCGCGCCCCGCTCGTCCCCGTAGATGCCGATGGCCGAGGCGGACACGAAGTGCCGCACCGTGCCCGCCGCCTTCATGGCCTCCACCAGCAGCCGCGTGCCCACCACCCGGCTGTCGTGGATGCGCTGGCGCGCGCTCTCCGTCCACCGCTGCGCCACCGGCTCGCCCGCCAGGTGCACCACCGCCTCGGCGCCTCCCAATGCGTCCGGCGACAGCGGCGTGGCCGCGTCGAAGAAGGAGCCGCTCACTCCCTCCGGCAGCCGCGCCAGCGCGCGCTTCACGTCCCGCGCGAGCACGTGCACCGTATGGCCCCTCTCCAACAGCCGCCGCACCAGCTCGGGGCCGATGAAACCGCTCGCTCCGGTGAGCGCCACCTTCACGGGTGTGTCTCCTTTGGAATGTCACGCCCCAGCAGTGTGCCGAGCGCGTGGAAGAACGTCTCCCTCTCTCGTTCGTTCATGCGGCCCGAATATCGGTACACGACGGTGCCCGCGCCATCCATCAGCAGCACCGAGGACGTCTTCGTTGGCAGGTTCCACGGGGCCGTGCCGAGCGTTCCCTTCAGGTCCACGAGGATGGGGATGCCCCACTTCTTCTCCTCGTCCCTCACGTGGGAGAGCGCGATGCCCCTGGCGGGGAAGAAGTCGAAGGACTCCAGGTTGGCCACCGCCACCACCCAGGCGGCGTCCAGCAGTCCGAGCGCCTGGCCCCGGGAGAAGAGGGCGTCCTTGAGGGGTCCGTTGAGTGTCGTGGAGTGGCGATCCTCATAGAAGAGAATGACGGGTTTTCCCCGCCAACGGGACAGGGCCACTTCCTTTCCATCGGAACCCCTCAAGGTTGCGTCCATGGGTACCGCCCGAGGCTCGGTGGCGAGCACGGGGCTCGTGGCCAACAGGGCGATCGTCAGCATGCCAGCTATCCGTGTGGTCATCGGGAACTCCGTGGACAAACATTGTACATACCTTGGACATAACCTTGACAAGGGCTGGACACAAAGATTACTTCCAGGGTCGAAGGTACCCATCGCCCTGGAGGACAGCTGTATGGGCCCCACGCCGTTCATCGCCGCGCCGCTCATGCCCGCTCCCTCGGTGGAGCAGGCGTGGCTGAAGCTGGTGCAGGCCCAGGTGCAGGGGTCCCTGGTGGAGCTGCTCGAGCTGCCCGACGAGGCCGGGTTGGGCATTCGTTGGACAGAAGCCCTGGGCCACGTCCGGGAGTACGTGTTGCGTCCCTCGCGGCGGCTGCGCCCGGCGCTGCTGCTGGCGGGCTACTGCCTGGCGCGGGGCTCGGCGGCGGTACCGGCGGGGTTGTGGCGCTTCGCCGCGGGGCTGGAGCTGCTGCACGCCTGCCAGGTCATCCACGATGACGTGACGGAGCAGGCGGTGCTGCGGCGCGGAGGCCTGGCCATGCACTTGCTCCTGGCTCCGGGCCGCATCGGGCAGGACCTGGCGGTGGTGGTGGGGGACCATCTCTTCGCTCGCGCGCTGGAGACGATGCTCGGCGCGTCGCTGCCGGGCGCGGCGCAGGCCACGCAGTACTGTCTGCGCCTGTGCCGCTACACCGCGGTGGGGCAGTACACGGCCCTGGAGCGGGAGGGTGTGTCGCCGGACGGCATGAGCGTGCGTCAGGCCCTGCGCGGGGTGCGCCTGAGGACGATGCGCCAGGGCTTCTGCTCCCCGTTGGTGTGCGGGGCGATGCTGGCCGGGGCGGACGACGCGCTGCGGCTGCGGCTGGCGCGCGTGGGCTGCAACGTGGCGCTGGCCTGGCAGCTGCGCGAGGAGCTGATCGGCCTCTTCGGAGACGCGCGGGGCTCCGGCCGGAGCGCGTCCTGCGACTTCACCCTGGGCCGGCGCACCTTCCCGCTGGTGGCGGCCTGTTCGCGCGCGAGCCCGCAGGTGCGCCAGGAGCTGGCGGAGCTGTGGGCGCTGCCTCCCGAGGCCAAGGACGACGCGGCGCTCGCGCGGGCGCGCCGGCTGGTGGAGGAGGCCGGGGGCCGGGTGGCCACGGAGCGACTGGTGGCACGGGCCTCGCGCGGTGCGGTGCGGGCGCTCGCGGCGCTGCCCAACCCCAACGGCCTGAGGGAGTTGTTGCAGACGCTCGTCGGCCAGCTGTCCCATCGGATGGACTGAGAGGAGAAGCACCGTGAGCAGCGGCAAGCGACAGGCGGTGGTGGTGGGCGCGGGCGTGGGGGGACTCGCCGCGGCGGCGCGGCTGGCCCACCAGGGCTTCGACGTCCACCTCTTCGAGAAGACGGACGGCCCCGGTGGCCGCTGCAACCGGCTCCAGGTGGACGGCTTCACCTGGGACATCGGTCCCACCATCGTGCTGATGCCCGAGGTGTTCCAGGAGACGTTCGCCGCGCTCGGCCGGCGCCTCGAGGACTACCTCACGCTGCTGCGGTGCGATCCCAACTACCGCATCCACTACCGCGACGGCTCGGCCATCACCTTCACCTCCGAGCTGTGCGCCATGGGCCAGGAGCTGGAGCGGATTGAATCGGGCAGCTACGCGCGCTACCTCGCCTTCCTGGCGCAGGGCCGCACCCAGTACCGCACCAGCCTGGACCACCTGGTGGGCCGCAACTACTCGGGCATCAGCGACTACTTCGCGCCCTCGGTGCTCAAGAAGATCTTCCAGGTGCGCGCCCACCGCCGCATGTACGCGGACGTCAGCCGCTTCTTCCAGGACGAGCGGCTGCGCGCGGCGATGACCTTCCAGACGATGTACCTCGGGGTGTCGCCCTTCGCGTCGCCCGCGGTGTACGGGCTGCTGCCCTTCACCGAGCTGGGCGTGGGCGTGTGGTTCCCCAAGGGAGGGCTGTACGCCATTCCGCTCGCGCTGGAGAAGGTGGCGCGCGAGGAGGGTGTGCGACTGCACTACGGCACGCCGGTGAAGCGCATCCTCACCGAGGGCTCGCGAGCCACGGGCGTGGAGCTCGAGGACGGCGAGGTGGTGAAGGCGGACGTGGTGCTCTGTAACGCGGACCTGCCCTACGCGTACGAGAAGCTGTTGGATCCGGGCGTCACCCGGCTCAAGCGCGCGGAGAAGCTGCGCTTCACCTCCAGTGGCTACATGCTCTACCTGGGACTGCGCCGGCGCTACGACGGGTTGCACCACCACAACGTCGTCTTCGGCCGCGACTACAAGGGCTCGTTCGAGGACATCTTCGAGCGCTTCCGCGTGCCCGAGGATCCGAGCTTCTACGTGAATGCTCCGGCGCACACGGACCCGAGCCTCGCGCCCCCGGGCAAGGACGCCCTCTACATCCTCGTGCCGGTGCCCCATCAGCACCCGGGTCTGGACTGGAAGGTGGAGGGGCCGAAGGTGCGGGCCAAGGTGTTCCAGCGCCTGGCGGAGCTGGGCCACGCGGAGCTGGAGCGGGACATCGAGGTGGAGCGCGTGTTCACGCCGGACGACTGGGCGTTCACCTTCAACCTGGCCCGCGGTAGCGCGTTCGGGCTGGCTCAAAACTTTATGCAGATTGGCCCCTTCCGCCCCTCCAACCAGGATGCGCGGGTACGAAACCTGTTCTTCGTGGGGGCCTCCACACAGCCGGGTACCGGACTTCCCACGGTGCTCATCTCGGCGAGGCTGGTGGTGGAGCGTATCCTTGCCTGGTCGGGAGCGGTGGACGTGGTGAAGGAGCCCCGGGGAGCCGGGCGCGGAGCAATCGAGGAGGCGGCATGAAGGCGCACGACAACACCCTGGTGGCACGTGGTTACGAGATGGCGGAGCGCGTGACTCGCAATCACGCCAAGAGCTTCTTCTTCGCCTCGTTCATGCTCTTCGGCATGCGGCGCAAGGCGGCCTTCGCGCTCTACGCCTACTGCCGGCGGCTGGATGACATGGTGGACGTGGCGGACGGCGCGGACCAGGGCGCGGTGCCCGAGGGGCTGGGCGAGCGGCTGGTGCGCGCGCGCCGGGCGGTGGCCGAGCTCTTCCTGGAGACGCCGGAGCTGGCCGATCCGCGCATGCCTCCGCCCTCCACGCGCGCCAGTGGCGGCGAGGGTCCGTGGGACGCGGCGGAGCTGGCCGCGCTGGTGGACTGCATCCGCCGCTTCCGCGTCCCCGAGCAGCCCATGCAGGACCTCATCTCCGGCATGGAGATGGACCTGACGAAGCGCCGCTACGACAGCTGGGCGGAGCTGGACCTGTACTGCTACCGGGTGGCGGGCGTGGTGGGGTTGATGATGGCGCCGATGCTGGGCTGCTCGGACGAGTGGGCGCTCGGGCCGGCGGCGGACCTGGGCCGCGCCATGCAGCTCACCAACATCCTCCGGGACGTGAAGGAGGATCTGGATCGCGACCGCGTCTACCTGCCCTTGGACGAGCTGGCCGCCTTCGGTCTGTCCGTGGACGACCTGCGCCGGGGCGTGGTGGATGACCGCTGGCGCGACTTCATGCGCTTCCAGATCGACCGGGCGCGCGCCTACTACGCGAGGGCGGCGGCGGGCATCCCCGCGCTCACCGGCTTCGGCTGCCAGCGCATGGTGAAGCTGATGGGCTCCATCTACGGGGACATCCTGCGCGCCATCGAGCAGAACGACTACGACGTCTTCAAGGGGCGGCTGTCGGTGCCGGGCTCGCGCAAGCTGGCGCTGGCCACGGCCATCCTGGTGCGGCCCACCTCGGTGCTTCCAGCACCACCGACGCCTGAGGTGAAGGTGCCGCTGCTGCCCAGGGGCATCACTCCGGGAGTCAGCCCATGAGCGACGACAAGATACAGAGGCTGCAGGTGCGGCGCTCCTCGCGGCTGTCGGGCTTCTACCGGCAGACGCCGGAGAGCCGCCGCACCCGGCTGGTGGAGTCGCGCTGGCTGGAGCCGGAGGAGGCCGAGGCGTGCGCGGGCCTGGGTGGTTTCGACGAGGCCTGCGCGGACACCATGGTGGAGAACGTCATCGGCCTGCACGGCCTGCCGCTGGGCCTGGCGCTCAACTTCGTGGTGAACGGGCAGGACCGGCTGGTGCCCATGTCGGTGGAGGAGCCCTCCATCATCGCCGCGGCCAGCTACGCCGCGCGCCTGTGCGCCGAGGGCGGCGGCTTCACCGTGACGGCGGACGAGCCCATCACCACCGCCCAGGTGCAGCTGCTGGACGTGCCCTCGCTGGCCGAGGCGGAGACGGTGCTGCGCACGCGAGCGCCCGAGCTGCTGGCCGAGGCCAATGGTCTGCTGGGGACCATGTGCGCCCGGGGTGGAGGGGCACGCGAGCTGGAGGTGCGCGTTCTGGACGCCACCACGCTCGTCGTCCACCTGCACGTGGACACGCGCGATGCCATGGGGGCCAACCTCGTCAACGGGCTGGCCGAGAAGATGGCGCCGCGGCTCGCGGCCCTCACGAGGAGCCGGGCGGGGCTGAAGATCCTCACCAACCTGGCGGATCGCCGGAAGGTGTACGTGCGGGCGCGAGTCCCCGCGGCGGCGCTGGCCTTCGAGGGCTTCCCCGATGGTGCGGCGGTGCGGGATGCCATCCTGGAGGCCCACCTCTTCGCGGAGTTGGATCCATACCGGGCCGTCACCCACAACAAGGGCGTGATGAACGGGGTGGACGCGGTGCTGGTGGCGTGCGGCAACGACTGGCGCGCGGTGGAGGCGGGGGCGCACGCGTACGCGGCGCGCTCGGGCGTGTACCGGCCGCTCACGTCGTGGAAGAAGGGGCCGCAGGGCGAGCTGGAGGGGCAGCTGGTGATGCCGCTGGCCACCTCGACGGTGGGCGGAGCGGCGCGCACGCATCCGGGCGTGCGGCGGGCGCTGAAGCTGGCCTGTGTGAAGAGCGCGGTGGACCTGGCGTGCGTGGCGGCGGCGGCGGGACTGGCCACCAACCTGTCGGCCCTCAAGGCGCTGTCCACCGAGGGCATCCAGAAGGGGCACATGGCGCTGCACGCACGGCGCGTGGCCGCGGAGGTGGGGGCGGAGGGAGAGCTGGTGGAGATCGTCGCCGAGCGGTTGGCGCGTGAGCGCGTCTACCGGCCGGAGCGCGCGCGGGAGATCCTCGCCGAGGAGGTACGGCGCAAGGGGGCCTCGAGATGAAGGCGATGCGTGTCGCGGTGGTGGGCGGCGGAATCGGAGGGCTGACGGCCGCCGGGCTCCTGGCGAAGGAGGGCCACGACGTCACGCTCTTCGAGGGAGGCCCTACCCTCGGAGGAAAGGCGCAGTGCGTGAAGGCGGACGGGCTCGTGTTCGACACCGGGCCCACGCTGCTCACGCTGCCGGAGGTGGTGAAGGGGCTGTTCGAGCGGCTGGGCGCGGTGGAGCTGCTGCCGCCCATCACGGAGCTGGAGCCCCAGTGCACCTACCGCTTCGCGGACGGGTGCGGCTTCGTGGCGTACAAGGACCTCGAGCGCACCGCGCAGAGCGCGGGCGAGCTGCGTCCGAGCGAGCGGCGCGGGGTGCATGGCTTCTACGCGGAGGCCGAGGCCATCTGGCGCGCCGCGGGGGAGCCGTACCTGGAGGCGCCCTTCGAGGGCATGGCGGGCTTCATGGCGCGCGTGGCCCGGCGGGGCGTGGTGGCGATGGCCCGGGGCATGAAGCTGGCGACGTTGGATGAGCTGGCGCGGGCGCACTTCAAGACGGACCACATGCAGCAGTTCGTGGGGCGCTTCGCCACGTACGCGGGGGCCTCGCCCTACGAGGCGAGCGCGGCGTATGCCCTCATCCCGCACATCGAGCGCGCGTACGGCGTGCACCACGTGCGGGGCGGCATCGGCGCGCTGGTGGACGCACTCGGGGCGGCGGTGAAGCGGCAGGGGGTGAAGGTGCACCTCCAGGCGCGAGCCCGCTACACGCGCGATGCGCGGGGCTACCAGGTGGGGCCCGAGGGCGGCGAGGAGCGCTTCGACACGGTGGTGGTGAACGCGGATCCGCTGGACACGCTGGGGCGGGGGAGCGAGCCCCTGTCGCTGTCGGGCTACGTGCTGCTGCTGGAGGTGGACGGCCGTCCGGCGCTGCCGCACCACACCGTGCTCTTCAGCCGCGACTACCGCCGCGAGTTCGACGAGCTCTTCGGCGGTCAGCTGGCCAATGATCCGACGGTGTACTTCTGCAACCCCTCGGCGACGGACCCGACGATGGCGCCCGCGGACAAGACGGGCCTCTTCGTCATGGTGAACGCCCCGGCATTGCCGCGCGAGCCGGGCGCCTGTGAGCGGGCGGCGGCCGCGTGGGAGCTGCAGGCCGAGCGGGTGAAGGCGCAGATGTTCGACAAGCTGCTGCAGCACTACCCGGAGCTGCGGGGGCGCATGCGGGTGGTGGGGCAGCGCACGCCGGTGGACCTGGCGGCGCTGGGCGCCCCGGGTGGCTCCATCTACGGCTTCCTGCCGCACGGGAAGTTCGGTCCCTTCCGCCGGCCGCGCATCCGGGGCTGCTCGCCGGGGCTCTTCTTCGCGGGGGGAGGCACGCACCCGGGAGGCGGAGTCCCACTGGTGATGCTGTCGGGCCGCTTCGCCGCGGAGATGGCGTCCGCGCACCTGCGGAGGAGCGCATGAGGCTGCTGGACCCTGCATCGGCCCCGAGAGCCTCGTATGGGTATGGCTGGCTGGATGCGTTGCCGGCGCTGCCGGACACGGCGGGGGCCTACCGCTGGTTCTACGCGGACGTGACGGCGGGGGAGTACAGCGCGGTGTTCATCTTCATGGTGGGCTCGCTCTTCTCCCCGCGTTACTCGGCGGGAGTGAAGCGTGGGGCCCTGCCGCTCGAGCACTGCGCGGTGAACTTCGCGCTCTACCACCAGGGCAGGCGCCAGCGCTGGGTGCTGAGCGAGTACCCGGAGGCCTCGATGCAGGGCAATGGCCGGGCGCTGCGGATTGGCCGCTCGCTGCTGGAGTACGCGCCGGACGGCACGGTGCGCCTGGAGGTGGACGAGCGGTGCGCGCCCTTCGGAAGGGCGGTGCGGGCGAGTCTGGTGTTGGAGCCCCAGGTGCCGGCGGCGGAGGAGCTGCAACTGGTGCCGGGGTTGCCGCACTACTGGCGGGCGCTGGCCCCCCGGGCGAAGGCCCGGCTGGAGGTGGCCTCGGAGGGGGTGGTGTCGGAGGGGCTGGGCTACCACGACAGCAACCACGGAGCGGAGCTGCTGGGCGCGAGGCTGCCGGGGTGGCACTGGGCGCGCGTGCACGGGCCGGAGGAGACGGTGGTGGACTACCACCTGCCGGGCGGGGTGGCGCCGGTGCGGGTGTCGGCGGGCGCGCTGGGGACGAAGTGCGAGCGCAGGCCCCTGCTGGCCGAGGCGCGGCCGACGAGCCTGACGGGCTGGGGCCTGCGGGTGCCGGCGCGGTTGCATGCGGGCAACACGGTGGTGGGCGTGCCGAAGCTGCTGGAGTCCTCGCCCTTCTACGCCCGGGTGGAGGCCCGGCGGAGCGGGCTGGACGTGATGGGGGAGGTGGCGGACTTCCGCCGCTTCCACTCGCCCTTCATCCGCTGGATGGCGCACTTCCGCACGCGCGTGGAGCGTGGGACATGAACCCGCTGGTGGTGATGGGCCTGGGCTGGACGGTGCTGGCCGGGGGCTTCAGCGCGGTGGCCCTGGCGAGGCTGTTGCGGCGGCGCCGTGCGGTGGAGCCCACGCGGGTGCCGGTGCTGCTGCTGCGGCCGGTGGACGAGCCCACGGCCCGGGAGCTGGAGAACCTGTCCAGGCCGATCGATTACGCGGGGCCACTGGAGCACGTGGTGCTCTCGCCGAGGGAGCCGCGGTTGCCCGAGGGCGTGCGGTGGTTGCGGAGCGACCCCTCGACGCCGAACCGGAAGGTGGGCCACCTGCTGTTCGCGCTGGAGACACTGCGGAGAGAGGGGCGTGTGGTGTTGGTGGTGGACGCGGACGTGGCGGTGACGGGGGCGCTGGTGGAAGGCCTGGCGTCGCCGGTGGAGGCGGGGGCGGCGCTGAGCACGGCGGTGCCGACGCCGGTGGGCGAGGCTGGCCTGGCGGATCGGGCGGTGGCGGGGCTGCTGCGCCGTACACACCACAGCTTCCGGGCGCTGCACGTGATGAGCGCGGGAGCGAAGTCGGTGTGCGGCAAGGCGCTGGGGCTGAGCGACCGGGCGATGGACGAGCTGGAGGGGCTGGCGGACCACATTGGCGAGGACCTGGAGCTGTCGAAGCGGTTGCACGCGCGAGGGCTGGACGTGGCGCTGTGCGAGGTGCCGGCGGTAGTGCCCCTGGCGTCTGGTACGTGGGAGGCGGCGCTGGCCCGTTTCACGAGGTGGATGCAGGTATTGGAGAGTCACAGGCCGGGCCTCTACCCGACGGTCCCACTGCTCTTCACGCCGACGTGGCCGCTGCTGGCGTTGGGGGTGCTGATGGGCTCGGAGTGGCTGGCGATGGCGGTGGGGGGTCTGCTGTGCATGAGAACCCTGTTGTCCTGGCGTCTGACGGTGCTCAGCACCCCTCTCCCCCTGGGAGAGGGACGGGGTGAGGGTATAGGAACCACCGTGCGCCACGTGGCACTGGACTGGCTGTTGGGAGAGGCGCTGTTGCTGTGCGCCTTTCTCTCCTCGCTCGTACACCCGCCGAGGGTGACCTGGAGAGGGCGCACCTACGCGTTGCACGCGGGGGGGCGGATGTCACCGATGTGGACGGAGCTGAGTGGAGGAGGCCGGGGATGACGTACGCACGTTTCCTGGGACTGTTCGTCGTCCTGCCGATCCTCTTCCTGCTGGTGCGCTACCGGCGGACGCTGTCGTGGCGAGGTCTGGCGCCGATGGGGATTCTGCTGGTGGTGGTCTACGCGGCGACGTCGCCGTGGGACAACCTGGCGGTGAAGTGGGGGCTGTGGGGCTTCGACCCGGAGCGCATCTGGGGAATCAAGCTGGGCTACCTGCCGCTGGAGGAGTACCTCTTCTTCGGGCTGCAGACGTTGCTGGTGGGGCTCTGGGCGGGCGAGCGGCTGCGGCGGGTGCTGGAGGCACCGGCGAAGAAGAGCGCGGCGGAAACCCCCAAGGCGCGCGAGGCCCGGCTGGACGGGGAGGAGGTGGCGTCATGATGGAGTCGCGCTGGGCGTACCTCATCCACCTGCTGGCGTGGGCGGTGCCCTTCATCGTGTTGCAGCTGGGGTTCTTGGTGCACCACTTCCGGGGCCGTACGTGGGCGGTGCTGGGGGCAGTGTTGCCTCCGGCGCTGGTGGTGGGCACGTACCTGGTGGTGGCGGACCACCTGGCCATCCGGGTGGGCATCTGGAACTTCGGCGAGGGCAAGCACCTGGGCGTCTACGTGGCGGGGGTGCCGCTGGAGGAGATCCTCTTCTTCCTGCTGACGAGCGTGATGGTGTCGCTGGGGCTGACGCTCTTCACGGTTCTCCTATCGCGGCGGGAGGCGCGTGTGCCGTGATTCGCGCGGCCAAGGGCGGACTCTTCGGGTGGGTGCTCGATGGATACGTCGGGTGGAAGTTCCGCTCGGCGTTTCGCGGCCTGTGGGTGCGAGGAGGGCTGCCGGGAGGGGAGGGGTCGCGCCTCGTGTACGCCAACCATAGCAACTGGTGGGACGGCTTCGTGCTGCACCAGGTGGGGCGGGCGGCGGGGTGGGACGCGTACTGCGTGATGGAGGAGCACAACCTGGAGCGCTACCGTTTCCTGTCGCGGCTGGGGGCGTTCAGCATCCGCCGGGGCGAGTGGGCCTCGTCGCTGGAGACGTTGCGTTACGCGGGCCAGCTGTTGCGCAGACCCCGGGCGGCGGTGTGCATCTTCCCGGAGGGAGAGCTGCGGCCCTTCGGGGTGGTGCCGTTGCGGCTGGAGCGGGGAGTGGAGCTGCTGGCGCGGGTGGGGCGGGTGGAGTGCGTGCCGCTGGCCATCCGCTATGCCTTCTTCGAGCACGAGCGGCCGGACGTGCTGGTGGAGGTGGGGACGCCGCACGCTGCGGGGACGCTGTCGCGCTTCCAGTCGGAGCTGGAGGGGGCGGTGCGGCGGCTGGCGGAGACGACGAGCCTGGAGGGCTTCACGCGGGTGGTGTCCGGGGGCCTGGGGGTGGCGGAGCGCTGGGACGTGGTGAGGGGGAGGGCGCCTTCGGCATGACGCTGCGCATCCGAACCATCGCCCGGCTGACGGGCATCCGCGAGGCCACGCTGCGGGCGTGGGAGCGGCGCTATGGCTTCCCGCGCCCCCTCCGCAACGAGAGCAACTACCGCGTCTACTCGCGCGACGAGGTGGAGAACATCCGCCGGGTGGCGAAGCTCATCTCCGAGGGGCTGGCGGTGAGCGAGGCGATCGCCCAGGTGCGGACGACGCCGGTGGGCGAGCTGCCGGTGGGCGAGCGGCTGGAGGAGCGCTTCTGGTCGGCGGTGATGATGCTGGACGGGGACGAGGCGGACCGGGTGCTGGGCGAGGCGCGGGCCGCGATGGACGCGCGGACCTACTGTGACGCCTTCCTCATGCCGCTGCTGCGGGAGATGGGGATGAGGCTGGACATCGCGCGGGAGCACATGGCCTCGGCGCTCATCCGCCAGCGGCTGCGCGCGCTGCTGCTGGCCGAGGACTCGCCCCCGGAGGGCCCCCGGGTGCTGCTGGCCTGCCCGGAGCGGGACATGCACGAGGGCGGACTGCTGGCGCTGGGACTTCACCTGAAGCGAAAGGGCTGGAGGGTGACGCTGCTGGGGGCGGACACGCCGGCGGAGGCGTTGCGCTCGGCGTGCCAGCAGGTGCACCCGGATCTGGTGGCGCTCTCCTGCGTGCGGAGGAGGGATCCAGGGGAGCTGCAACAGGTGCTGAGCGCCTCGGTCAAGGCGTGTGCTCCGACGCTGGTGGTGGTAGGAGGGCCGGGCGCGCGTGAGCACCTGAAGGCCATCTTCAGCGCGGGGGCGCAGTACGCCGAGACCGCGGAGGAGCTGGTGCTCCTCTGGCAGCAGGCGCGCGGCGAGTCGAACCGCACCTGAGACAGATGGGTGCGGAGGGGCAGGGGAAGCCATGGCCGAACGCACCTACAGGATCCACGTCGCCGCCGAGCTCTCCGGGGTGAGGGTGGAGCTCATCCGGGCCTGGGAGCGGCGCTATGGCGTGCTGTCGCCGAGGCGCACGCCCTCGGGCTACCGGGTGTACACGGACCGGGACGTGGCGCTGCTGCGGCGGCTCAAGCAACTCACCGAGGAGGGCGTGTCCATCAGCGAGGCGGCGACGATGCTGCCGCGGTTGCTGAAGGAGCTGGACGCGGTGGCGCCCGCCGTGGAGCCAGACTCCGCGAACGTGCGGGCGTGGATGGACGAGGCCCTCACGGCGGCGGAGGCGTTGGACCAGGGGCGGGTGTCGGCGGTGCTGGACGAGGTGCTGGCCGCGCTGTCACCGCTGAGGGCCTATGAAGAGGTGCTGGTGCCCCTGCAGCGGGAGGTGGGGGAGCGCTGGCACGCGGGCACGTTGTCGGTGGGGCAGGAGCACCTGGTGACGCAGGAGGTGCGTGCGCGGCTCATCGGTCTGCTGCACGCGGCGCCGGGCCAGGGGCACCGGCGCGTGGTGCTGGCGTGTTTTCCGGAGGAGGAGCACGAGATTGGACTGTTGGGCGCGGCGTTGAGGATCCGGCACGCCGGGCTGTCGGTGACGTTGTTGGGCCAGCGGACGCCAGCGGCGGAGGTGGGGCGGGTGGCGCAGGCGCTGAAGGCGGAGCTGGTGGGGCTGTCGGCGGTGACGGACGAGGGCGCCCGGGTCTTCGAGGACACGCTGTCGCGAATCCTGGAGGGCATTCCCAAGGGAACGCCGGTCTGGGTGGGAGGCCCGGTGGCGCTGTTGCACCGCGAGGTGGGCATGCGGCTGGGCGTGCACGTCTTCGAGAATGGGGACGACTGGACGCGGCTGCTGGGCGCGTGAGCCCGCGCCCAGCCCGTGTGACCCGAGGCTCCACCTGCTGCTCGCGCCGGGTTCCTCAGTGCACCCCGCCCATCATCCGCCGGAGCGGGCGGACGAAGACGGCCAGCACCAGGCCCGCGCCGATGGCCACCGCCGCCACCGCGCCGAAGAGCTGGGGCAGCGGCATGGCCTCGAACTGTCCGGCCACGCGTCCGGCGATGAGGTTGCCCAGCGACATGGACATGAACCACACGCCCATCATCTGTCCCACCGTCCGCTGCGGGGACAGCTTCGTCACCGTGCTCAGTCCCACCGGGCTGAGGCTCAGCTCGCCGAAGGTGTGCAGCAGGTAGGTGAGCACCAGCCACATCGGGCTCACCTTGTTCCCTCCCGCCACCGCCAGTGACGCCGCCACCATCACCACGAAGCCCGCGCCCAGCAGCACCAGCCCCAGGGAGAACTTGGCCGGGCTGCTCGGCTCGTTCGCGCGCTTGTTGAGCCACACCCACAGCCAGGCGAACACCGGCGCGAAGCCGATGATGAGCAGCGAGTTGATGGACTGGAGGAAGCTCGACGGCATCTCCCAGCCGAACACCGTCCTGTCCGTCAGCTCCCGGGCGAAAAGGTTGAGCGAGGAGCCCGCCTGCTCGAAGCCGGCCCAGAAGATGGTCGAGCAGATGAAGAAGACGCCGATGACGCCCAGCCGTCGCTTCTCCGTGGCGTCCAGCCCGCCAGCGGTGAACATGAAGGCGAAGAACGCGAGCGCCAGCGTCAAGATGATGAAGCCGCCCGCGTTGGCCAGGCCCACCGGCGTCGTCAGGTCCACCACGCCCGCCCACTGCAACACCCCCAGCAGGCCCACCAGCACGCCCGCCACCGCGATGGCCACCGTGCGTGAGGAACCCTGCTTCGACTGCCCGGACCCCTGGGCGGCCTCGCTCCTGGGCTTCTGCCCCACCTCGCCCAGGTGCCTGCCTCCCACCAGGTACTGGATGATGCCGAGCACCATGCCGACGCCCGCGGCGCCGAAGCCGAGGTGCCAGTTCACCTGCTCGCCCAGGTAGCCCACCACCAGCGGCGCGATGAAGCCGCCGGTGTTGATGCCCATGTAGAAGATGGAGAAGCCCGCGTCGCGCCGCGCGCCGCCCTCGGGGTAGAGGCCGCCCACCATGGCGCTGATGTTGGGCTTGAGCAGCCCCGTGCCCAATACGATGAGCAGCAGACCCAGGTAGAAGAAGAACACCCCTTGCAGCGCCATGCTGAAGTGGCCCAGGGCGATGATGATGCCGCCGACGAGCACCGCGCGCCGCTGGCCGATGAGCCGGTCCGCCAGCCACCCTCCTGGCATGGCGGTGAGG
The DNA here is from genome assembly GCF_016887565.1 of Archangium violaceum. NCBI lineage: Bacteria > Pseudomonadati > Myxococcota > Myxococcia > Myxococcales > Archangiaceae > Archangium > Archangium violaceum. Next base: position 11,273,867 of record NZ_CP069396.1, on the reverse strand, counting down.
TACACGCCCGCGCCGTAGAGCCCGTAGATGGCGCTCGCCTTCTGCGCATCGAAGCCCAGGCCCCCCTTCTCCACGGTCGCCGTCATGAAGAGGATGAGCAGCGCCCGCATGCCGTAGAAGCTGAAGCGCTCCCACATCTCGGTGAAGAAGAGCGTGGCGAGCCCGCGCGGGTGGCCGAAGAAGCCTCGCTGCCCCGGCGCCGGTGAGGGCGGGCCTCCCGGTGTGTCGAGGGGGAGGGCCGAGTCGCTGGCGGACCGCGTGGCGGGTGTCTGGGTCATTCGGGGCTCCAGGGGGGCCGGGGGCTTCCGTGTCCACCCCGTGCCGAACTGTACCCGCGAACGGCCGCGTCTGGCGCTGGATGCTCCCCGGAGGTGTTCAGCCCTCCCTGGGGGCCGAGGCGACGGCGGCGAACCGGTCCCCGTACGGCGGTACCTCGCGGTAGTCGATGCGGGCCACGATGACCTGTGGCCGGCGCTCCTCGTCCGCGCGCCGGAGCACCTCCGGCAGCAGCCGCGTCAGTTGCCCCGGCCGCGTCACCTCATAGGCCCGCGCCCCGAGCGACTCGGAGAACCTCACCAGGTCCGGGTCGCCCAGGCTGAAGAAGGAGTCGTCCAGCGCGTACTCGCCCTTGGCCTGGGCGTGCTCGCCGTGGTTCACCATCCCCAGGTAGTTGTCATTGAGGACGACGTACACGGCGCCCACCTGGTAGCGCACCGCGGTGACGAGCTCCGTCCCGTTCATCAGGAACGAGCCGTCCCCCATGAGCGCGATGGCCGTGTTCTCCGGGCGGCCCACCTTCCCGCCGATGACCGCGCCCATCGACCAGCCCATGGAGGACAGGCCGCAGGGATAGAAGACGCGGGCGGGCGGAGCGATGCGCAGGCAGTGCGTGGCCCAGCCGGTGCAATTGCCCATGTCCACGTACAGGTCCGTGTTGCCTCGCAGGTGCGGGTTGAGCTCCGCCATGACGTGCTGGGGCTTGAGCGGCCCGTCCTCGGGCAGCACCGCCGCCGCCCGGTGGGCGAGGTTCAGCTCGTTGAGGTGCTGCCGGCGCTCGCGCACCACCGCCTCGCTGCCCGGCGCCGAGCCGTGGCCGAACTCCACCAGTCCCCCCACCACCGAGCTCACGTCCGCGACGATGGGCAGGTTCACCTGGAGGAACTGGCCGATGACGGACGGGGTGGCGTCCACCTGGATGACGGTGCTCGCCGTCTGGAAGAGCGAGGAGAAGCTCTTGCTGGCCCACTCTCCCAGGCGGCTTCCCAGCACCATCAGCACGTCCACTCCCTCGCGCAGGTACTGCTCGGCGCGCTTGCTGCCGGCGATGCCCAGCACGCCCAGCGACAGCGGATCCTCCTCGGAGAAGAGCCCCTTGCCGCGCAGGCTGGTGGCCACGGGGATGCAGTAGCGGCGCACGAAGGTGGTGAACTCCGCGCCCCGGCTCTCCAGCGCCTCGCGCGCGCCCGAGCCCAGGTACAGCAGGGGCCTCTTCGCCTGGCGCAGCAGCTCGAAGGCCGTGTACACCTCGGAGGCTGGCGCCGCGGACAGCGTGCCCTTCCACGCACCCGGTGCCGTGGGCACGCTCACCTTCTCCAGCTTCTGCCGGGCGATGTTGGTGGGCATGCTCAGGTGCACCGCCCCGTACGGCACCGCCTGCGCCGTCTTCAGCGCACGCTCCAGCAGCCGGGGGAAGCTCTTCGCGTCCACGATGGTGCTGCTCGAGGCCGTGCAGTGCCGGAACATCTCCGCCGTGTTGATGCCTCCCTCGTCCGTGCTCTCCTGGATGGCGGCCAGGCCGAAGCGGTCGGTGGACACCTGCCCGCTGATGGTGAGCACCGGCACCTGATCCAGGTGCGCCGAGGCCACGCCCGTCATCGCGTTGGTGGCTCCGGGACCGGCCGTCACCGCGCACACGCCCAGCTTGCCGGTGGCGCGCGCGTACCCGTCCGCCATGAAGGCCGTGCCGCCCTCGTGGCTGCCGATGATGAAGCGGATGCGCGACTGGCGGCGCAGCGCCTGCACCAGGGGGGCGATGTTGCCCCCGGGGATGCCGAACACCGTGTCCACCCGCTCCGCCTCCAGGTGCGCCAGCAGGGCCTCCACCACCGTCACGTCCTCCAGCGTCCGGAAGGAGCGCAGCCGCGCCGGGGCCGCCACCGGCTCCTGCGGACGGGCGTGCGGCTCGGCCGGGGCCACGCCGTCCCTCGGGTGGGGGAGGAACAGGGCGGTGGCGGACTCACCACGGCTCGGAGAACTCGACGGGACCTTGGCGAGGGCGGGTTGGGACACAGGCTCCCCTTTCTTCTGTGAGGAATGCGTGCGCGCGGCGCGGTGTGTGTCGTGCCACCGATGTCGCACGATGTACCTCAGTTCCTTTCCTTTGTGAACAGGTAAATCAAATTTTTTCAGACATGCTGGATGTTGGATGTGGTAGGGGGGCGCGCGCTACCCGACACAGGGAGGAGTGAATGTCCGTCCCAAGGAACTTCGTCACGGAGTACGGCTTTCGAGTCCACGCTCCCGGGTACATCACCCCCGAGGAGGCGCGCGCCTGGTTGGAGGACCTGAAGCTCCAGGTCATCGCCCTGGGGGGCAAGCCCTTCGGGCTGATGGTGGATTCGCGGACGCAGCGGGCCAACCCGACGGACACCCAGGAGCTCATCCGGGAGTCGATGGTGTGGTTGCGTGACCATGGGATGGTGCGCTCCGTGGTGGTGTTGGACAGCACCGTGGCGCTGATGCAGGTCCTCGGTCTGGCGAAGGCCACGGGCGTGTACGCCTACGAGCGCTACGTGGACTCGTTGAAGGATCCGAACTGGGAGGCGAGGGCGCTGGATTGGATCATCCGGGCCATCGACCCGGACCTCTCGCCGCCCGAGGAGGAGCAGGAGCGCTGAGACCGGTGGTCGACAGGAACGCCCCTTGGCTCACGAGTCATGTCAGGAGCGCGTGCTATCCAAGGTGTCGCATCTGCTGAGGAGGGGAGCAGTGCCCACCATCGAAACAAAGTCCGAGCTGGCCTCGCTGGAGAAGGACCACACGGAACTGGTCCTGGGACTCGTCGGAGCCGTGGGGACGGAGCTGTCACGTCTGGAGACCTTCCTCAAAGAGGGGCTCCAGCGGTTCGGTTACGAGCCGGAGGTCATCCAGGTGACCGAACTCTTCAAGACCTTCGACGTCCCCCGGCTTGGAATCGAGCTGAAGGACGCGCCTGAGTACGAACGCATCCTTTCTCGCATCAAGGCGGGCAACAAGTTCCGTGAGCTCTCGGAGCGCAATGACATCTTCGCGCTCTACGCCGCACAGCAGATCGCGATCCGCCGGCCCGAGAAGAAGGAAGGGACGGTGTCGAGGTTGGAGCCGCTCTGGGGCAAAGCCCACATCATCCATTCCTTGAAGCATCCCGATGAGGTGCGGGCTCTCCAGCGGCTCTATGGCCAGGGCTTCTTCCTGCTGGGGGTCTACTCCCCGGAATCGCAGCGGCTGCGCAATCTGATGGATCGCCATCTGATTCCAGAGCATGAGGCGCGTGAGCTCATCCAGAAGGATGCGGACGAGAAGGAAGGTTACGGGCAGCACGGGCGCGACACGTTCGAGCTGGCCGACGTCTTCATCCCCATGACGGGCAACGAGGACGAGTCGAAGCATCACGTCTTCCGCTTCCTGGATCTCCTCTTCGGTGAGCCCTGGACGACCCCCACCCGGGAGGAACACGGGATGTTCATGGCCTTCGCCGCCTCGCAGCGCTCCGGGAGTCTGGCGCGGCAGGTGGGTGCGGTCATCACCACTCCATCAGGGGACGTGATCGCCACGGGCGCGAACGATGCCCCCCAATATGGAGGTGGTCAGTACTGGCCCGGCCGGCAGGATCAGCGTGATAGCGCTCGGGGCATCGACTACAACGACGTCCTCAAACGGCGGCTGGTCGTGCAGGTGATGCGCAAGATGAAGGAGCATTACGAGCCCGGTAGCGACGGGGGTGACGACGACCTGCTCTTCGACCAGGGGCGCAAGCTGTTCGCCGACACAGGCCTGCTGGACATCACCGAGTACAGCCGGGAAGTCCACGCCGAGATGGCCGCGTTGACCGCGTGCGCGAGGATGGGCACCCAGGCACTGGGCGCTCACCTGTATGCCACGACGTTCCCGTGCCACAACTGCGCCAAGCACATCGTGTCGTCGGGGATCGAACGCGTCTACTTCGTCGAGCCGTACCCCAAGAGTTACGCCTTGAAGCTCCACGATGACACCATCGCTTTGATGGACGGTGGCGAAGTCAAGGGGAAGGTGAGCTTCATCCCCTTCATGGGTGTGGGGCCGCGGCGGTTCTTCGATGTGTTCTCGATGAAACTCAGCTCGGGTCGCCGTGTCTCCCGGAAGGACAAGAAGGGCAGAGCTGTGGAGTGGACAGCGGCGAAGAGCACTCCCAGGATACCGCTCCTTCATTATTCTTATGTGCAGCTGGAGCGGTTGGCGACGGACGAGCTGAAGCAAGTGCTCGTCAAGCTGGAGCGTCAGGTGCAGGGAGGAAAGTCCTGATGTCCTCGTTCAAGAAGATGGATACGGAGGAGAATCGACGCTTCTGGGAGTTCCTGGAGCGCAACAAGAAGGTCGTCGATTCCTGGCCGGAGTGGATGAGGCGGGGCTCGGTCGGTGAGTCGCTGGTGCGCGAGCTGGATGCGGAAGACGAGCGTGATTCGCCCCCGGCCCAGCACGAAGCACAGCAGGAGTAGGTGGGCGGTGGTCTACCCCGTCAGGGGTGAGGTGCGCGGCGTGCCGAGCAGTTGCAGCGTGCGCACCGCCACATCCACGAGCGTCTGCGCGCATGGGAAGCAGCCTCCGCCGCAGCACTGGGGCCACTCGCCCTCGGGATCTCGCAGGAGCGGGTACACGCAGCCGCGGTAGGTGAGGGGCAGCCCGAGCTCGTCACACGCCTGGCGGAGCGCGTCCTGCACGCGGGGATCTCTCACGTCGATCACCCGGAGGTTGTAATCGCTCGGCTCCCGGCTCGCCGCGCACCGTTGGAGGAGCTCGGCTGGGAACCAGGCATCCGATGATCCGGTGGCGCATGGAGCTCGGGTAGCCTGTGCGCTCCATCCCGCTCGGGAGTCGCTCGATGACATTGAACCGCCGCGCCGTTGCCTGCCTGCTGCTCGCGCTGAACGTGGCCTGTGCCACGGTGCGCCCTGGCCCCACGGAGACGCGGCCGGTCCGGTTGCCGAGCTGGTCCGAGCAGCTCGCCCTTCGCGAGTCCTGGCTCGCCCGGCGCCATGAGCTGCTCCTGCCAATGATGCGTCGCCACGGCGTGGGCATGTGGATCGTCGTGAACGAGGAGTTCCACGACGATCCACTCACCTCCTGTGTCGCACCGCCGCGTCCCTACGTGGGAAACCGGGACCTCTTCGTCTTCATCGACGCGGGCGAGCAGGGGCTGAGGAAGTACGCGCTGACGGGCTACGTGGAGGAGAACCTCGCGCGCTTCTTCGAGTCGCTGGAGGCGGGTGGTCAGCAGGAGGCGCTGTCCGTGCTCTACGCGCGGTACCGGCCGAAGACGATCGCGCTGGGCACCGGTGGCAAGCGCGGGGTGACACGCAGCCTGACGCGGGACTCCCATGCGTTCCTCGCGGAGTCGCTGGGGCCCGAGGCGGAGGCGCGCTTCATGAGCGCGGCGCCCCTCATCGAAGAGTACCTGGACACGCGCCTCCCCGAGGAACTGGAGCACTACCGGGCGCTGGTGGTGCTCACGCAGGAGGTGGTGCGGCGGGCGCTCTCCACCGAGGTGGTGAAGCCGGGCGTCACGCGGGTGGGGGACGTGCGCCACTGGTTGTACGACGAGCTGTGGCGGCTGGGCGTGGGGACCTGGTTCCAGCCGGATCTGCGCGTGCAGCGCAGGGGGCAGGGCAACGCGTCGTCGAGGGGCTTCCTCGCGGTGGCTCGGGAGGACGTGCTCATCCAGCGGGGCGACCTGCTGCACGTGGACTTCGGCATCAGCTTCCTGGGTCTGCACACCGACTGGCAGAAGATGGCCTACGTGCTGCGCGAGGGCGAAAAGGATGTCCCCGAGGGGTTGAAGCGGGCGCTGGCGAACACGAACGCGCTCCAGGACGCGCTGGTGAAGGCCTCGCGTCCGGGGCGCTCGTCCGCCGAGGTGTACGAGGCGGTGATGGCCGAGATGAAGGAGAAGGGGATTCAGGCGCAGGTGTACTCGCACCCGCTGGGAAACCAGGGGCACGCGCTGGGGGCGGCCATCGACTTCCGCTCGGCCAGCCGGAAGGAGGAGCCCAAGCCGCTGCGCGAGGGCTCGTACATCGCCATCGAGCTCAACACGCGCACCGCGGTGCCCGAGTGGGACGGTCAGGAGGTCTATGCGATGGGGGAGGACCCCGCGTACCTCACCAGTGAGGGCTGGCGCTTCTTCGTGCCCCGGCAGGAGGCGTACTACCTCATTCCGTAGTGGCTCACCCCGCGTGGTCGCGGGTGCCGAGCTCTCCATCCACGGGGTCGTCCTCGATGCCGAGCCGACGTTCCAGGGTCTGCTCCAGGTAGAGCACCTGGTCCTTGTCATCGAGTCCCGACAGCAGCTCCACCTTGTGCCCCCGCCGGTCGAGAGCGAGCAGTGTGTAGGACACGCTTCCCTTGTTACCCCGCACCTCCGTGGCATAGAGCTGGGTGAGCTGGCGGGCCGACAAGGTGCGGTTGCCCGGCCAGGGTAGGGGACCGTGCTGGATGTGCAACTCGTCGCGGCTCGCCTCGATGCGCGTGCGGTTCAGGAATCCCGCCAGCGTCGAGTAGGTGAGGAACACGCCCGCGCCCACGTGCATCATGGGGAAGAGGAGCTCGACAAGAGACACGTTCCCCTTTTCGAGCATCGCTCTGTACATATTGAACAGCATCCCATCCCAGAAGACGCAGAAGCAGGCCATGAGGAGGTGATGCTTCTTGAACCACCGCCAGGTGAGCACGGTGCTCTGACCGTCCTCCTCCACCTGGATGCGCTCGGGGAGCGCCGCCCTGGGCCGGATGGGCCGACGCTCGCGCGAGGTCGGGGCGAGCTCGCGCGCCTTGCGGCCTGTCAAATCATGGACGGCGTCGCACGCGTGGCACTTCGCCAGCGCCAGGTCGAAGCGAACGTCCTCCGCGCGCAACGGGGAATGGCAGGCTTCACACTCGAGCTGCATGGTCCGCGAGCATGTCAGGACGCTCGCGGGCCGTGCAAACCTCTCGGCTCAGCGCGCGTAGATGCGCTTGTGGTCGCGCGTGCCCAGGTAGCGGAAGCCCTGGCCCGGCGCGTCCTCGGCCGGCTTCTCGTCCAGCTTCTCGCGGGCGTTCATGATCTGCTCGTACTCGGGGATGCTCAGCGCGCGCCGCTTCTCCAGCAGCGTCTCCAGGCCCAGCGCCTTCACGCGCGCCTGCGCCTCGGGCTGCACCACGCCGCTGAAGAACTCCGCGCACGAGCCGCTGCCGTACGAGAACAGGCCCACGCGCTTGCCCGTGAGGTCCTCCTTCGCGCTCGACAGCAAGCTCGCCAGCGCCAGGTACATGGAGCCCGTGTAGATGTTGCCCACCTGCGAGGGCAGCACGAGGCTGGGGCCCACCAGCCTGTCGAAGCTCGCGTCCGCGTCCTTGTCCCCGTCCAGCGTGCGCACGTGACGGTGCGCCTTGCGCGACATCTTCCCGTACGGCACGTGGTACACGAGCGCGGCGAACCGGTCGCTGTAGAGGCCCTCGCCCCCCGCGTCGCCCGCGGCCTCCTGGTACGCCTTGTACGCCCCCTCCAGCGCGTCCAGGTAGCACTGCACCGAGTAGTGCCCGTCCACCACCGCGTCCTTCGAATAGAGCGGACGCCAGAAGTCCATCACGTCGTTGGCGTACACACCCGTCTTCCCCGCCTCGAGCGCCAGCAGCTTCGGCTTGTCGGACACCAGCAGCGCTACCGCGCCCGCGCCCTGCGTGGGCTCGCCCGGTGTCCCCACCCCGTAGCGGGCGATGTCCGAGCAGATGATGAGCGCCTTCTTCCCCTTGGCGCTGCCCGAGCGCACCCAGTCCAGCGCCAGCTGCAGCGCCGCCGTGCCGCCGTAGCACGCGTGCTTCGTCTCGAAGACGCGGCAGCGCGTGGACAGCCCCAGCAGGCCCTGCACATACGAGGACACCGGCTTGGAGTGGTCCACCGCCGTCTCGGTGCCCACCACCAGCATGGCCACGTCCTCGGTCGAGCACCCGGCCGCGTCCAGCGCCATCCGCGCCGCGCGCGCCGCCAGCGTCACCGTGTCCTCGTCCACCTGCGGCACGGCCATCCGGGTCACCCCCAGGCCATCCACATACTTGCCCGGCGCCACTCCGCGCGCCTTGGCCAGCTCCGCCAACTCCACGTACGTCGACGGCACCGCGATCCCGATGCTCTCCAGGCCAGCTTGCATCCGGTACTCCTTCAATTCTTCAGTAGGGGCCTACTGAATGGTGGGGGAGAGAACAGTCTGGACCATTCGCCGGGTGCCTTTCCACCCCCCCTGGGTCAAATTGTCCAGTGGGGGAAGGTAGGAAAATGTGCCGGCAGTCGGCATGAGCCAGACGGGGGTATGAAGTCCTCGCAGTCAGTTCCGGAGGCCCACCGTGTCCGAGCGTCGTGCCGAGTCCCTCACCCCACCCGCCGAGCCGGAGATCGACCGCATCGGCCCGACACGCCGGCCGGACGAGCGGCCGGTGATGTACCAGAGCTGGAAGCACCTGCTGTTCCTCCACTGGTCGCTGCCAGCGGAGGTGGTGGCGCCGCTGCTGCCGCCGGGCCTGACGCTGGACACGTTCGACAGCCGGGCCTGGGTGGGCCTGGTGCCCTTCACCATGCGCGGCGTGCGCCCGAGGGGCCTGCCCGCGGTGGGCTTCCTGTCGGACTTCCACGAGACCAACGTGCGCACGTACGTGCACTACAAGGGGAAGGACCCGGGCGTCTGGTTCTTCAGTCTGGAGGCGGCCAATGCCATCGCCGTGCGGCTCGCCCGGGCGTGGTTCAAGCTGCCGTACCACTACGCGGGCATGGAGCTCACCGCCGGGCCCCAGGGCTCGTCCTATGCCTACCGCTCCGAGCGCCGCTGGCCCGGCCCCACGCCGGCCCGGTGCGCCGTGCGGTGCACGCCCCGGGGTACCGCCTCCAGCTCCACCCCGGGCACGCTCCAGCACTTCCTCGTCGAGCGCTACTTCCTCTACTCCACCGCCCACGGGGAGCTGTTCCGCGGCCAGGTGCACCACACGCCCTACCAGGTGCGGGGCGCCGAGGTGGAGGGCCTGGACGAGACGCTCCTGGCGGCCGCCGGGATTCCCCGTCCCTCCGAGCCGCCCATGGCCCTCTTCTCGGAAGGAGTCGATGTCGACGTGTTCCGTCTCAGGCGCGTGGAGCGCTAGCAGGAGCCGCAGTCGGCGGCGCAACTGGCGGGCGTGGTGCCCGTGCCGCACTTCTCCGTGGCCTGACACACGCCATCGCCACAGGTGTAGATGTCCGCCGGATTCATGCGCGTGGTGATGGGGCGGTAGGTGACGCTGTTGTAGGTGCAGGACGTGAAGAAGGTGTTCGTCGCGTCGCGGGTGCAGTACGTCGAGCAGCTGCCCACGTACACCATGGGCGAGCACTGCGAGCTGCCCCCGGAGCCGGCGAGGCCGCACACGCGCGGGCTGCTCTGGCTGCTGCTCAACGACAGTCCGTCATTGCCACCGAAGGTGCCCGTGGAGCCGTCGAAGAGGTTGCCGAAGAAGCACGCCTCCCGGGTGGTGTAGTTCGTCACCTCCTGGCTCGTGGTGGAGATGGCGGTGCCAGCCCCGTCCAGCCCGCGCAGCGAGACGGTGACGTGGATGCCGAACTTGTTGGCGTGCGCCGCCATGCAGGCCGACACCACCTGCAGCTCCGTCGTGGTGGCCGCGTTGCCACTGGCCCAGCTCGTGGCCAGCCCCAGCGACCCGTTCCACGTGTAGGTCGTGTACGTGCTCGGGTCGGTGTAGGTCCGGCTCTGGCCCAGCGGCACCGCGCAGGCCACCACGTACTTCATCACCTCGTCGCGCTGCACCCGGTCCGCCTGGAACCAGGAGGTGAAGCTGCTCGTCGACAGGCCATTGAGGCTCAGGCCATTGAGACTCAGGCCATTGAGATTCAGGCCATTGAGGTTCAAGCCATTGAGACTCAGGCCATTGGCCACGAGCACCTCCTGGGAAGTGCTCTCCAATTCCTCCTCGCCTTCCCCAGGCAGCCCTCCCGCTGGTCCGCAGCCGATGGCGCAGGTCAGTGTGAGTGTCACCAACCAACCCCACCGCGTCGGACGAAGCTCCCAACCACTGCGCCGAGACTCGAAAGTCTTCAACAGCATGGGCCACCCCCCTGGGAATGGTGTCGCGGGATATGTCTGTCTGCTTGGAACTCCCCCTGGTGGAGCAGCTCGGAGTAAGGCCCCGACAATCTGAACTCCACGCCACCAGTGTGAACTCAGTCAGAGATGAAAAAAAGGACACCCCCGTCAGAGCCGCCTAATCGGTCAGAATTGAGACATCCGATTCCTTGAAAGTGAGAATCGGAACACGGGCAATGTCGGTCAGTGAAAGACTTTTCACGTCAAGTGGGGGGACGTGAGAGGTCCACGTGAGGCGGGGAGTGCCTCACGTCGTCTGGGATTGAGAGGGAAGAGGGGAGCCGTCAGCCCGTGAGCGGCAGGGAGCAGGCGCGCGCGGCCGAGGGGGTGATGCCGAGACCGCTCGCGTCGCGCACCACCCAGCCGGCGATGTCCGCCAGGGGCCCGCCGGTGACTTCGAGCCCGTCTGGACCGCGCCGCGCATCCACCTGGCCCACGTGGGCGCAGGCGTGCACGCTCACGCGCGTCCCGGCCGCGCGCTCCTGGGCGCGCCGGTGCAGCTCGCGCGCCGTCTCCAGCAGCGCCCGGGGCTCCGCGCGCGAGGGCTCGTCGAGCATCCGCACACCCAGCAGCGCCATGCCCGTCTGCACGGCGAGCACGAAGCCCGCGGCGCGCAGGTCCTGCTCCAGCGCGTCCAACACCTCGGACACGGTGGCGTAGGCCTCGTCGTCCTCGGCGCCGTCCTCGAGCACCACCTCCGCGTGGAGGGCGAAGGCGCGCAGGCTCCGGCCCAGGGCCGTCACCCGCTCGGAGGAGGGCTGCACCGCCTCGCGCAGCGCCTCGCGGAAGGCGGCCACGTCCGGGTAGCGCCGGTCCGCCTCCTTCTCCAGGCAGCGCAGCACCACCGCGTCCACCGCTGGCGGCACGGACGCCTCGGTGCTCGGCCGGGGCGCGGGGGCCTCCAGGTGCATCCGCTCCACCTCCAGCCGGTCCTCGGACTGGAAAGGGTAGTGGCCCACCAGCAGTTGGTACAGCAGCACGCCCAGTGCGTAGATGTCCGTGGTGGGGCCGATGGCGCCGCCGCGGAACTGCTCGGGCGCCATGGCCTGCGAGGTGCCCAGCCGCTGGCCCGCCACCGTCAGCCCCTCCTGCCCCGGCTCGGGGTGGATGAACTTGGCGATGCCGAAGTCCAACAGCTTCACCACGGGGGGGTCCGCCTCGGACACCACGGCCACGTTGCTCGCCTTGAGGTCTCTGTGCACCACGCCCGCCAGGTGGGCCGCCTCCAGCGCGGCGCACACCGGCTCCAGGAAGGCCAGGGCCCGCTGCGGCGACAGCCTTCCCCGCTCCTGCAGCAGCTGGCCGAGCGTGCGCCCCGGCAGCAACTCCATCACATAATAGGGGCTGCCATCCGGCAGCATGCCGAAGTCGTAGACGTCGACGATGTTGGGGTGGCGGATCTGATTGACGACCCGCGCCTCGCGCACGAAGCGCTGCAACATTTCACCCTGATCGGTCAGATGCGGGTGCAGCACCTTCACCGCGGCGCGCCGGCCCAGGATGCGGTGTTCAGCTTCGTACACCGCGCCATGCCCACCAGAGGCGAGCACGGCCTTGAGCATGTACTCACCCGCGAGCACTCCCGGGGCGAGCTTCACTCGGGCCGGGGCGTCCCGGGGGGGCGTCCGTTCGTTGCGTGGGAGGATGTGGAAGGTGCTGTCCGTGTCCGCCATCACTTCAAGATTAGCACCAGGACTGGAGCCGCTCCGGGCAGGGGGGGGGCTCTGTCGAGAGGGAGGCACTTCGGTTAGCCTCCGGTGGCCGGGTGTCCAGTGGAGGATGAATGGGCGTGTGGGCCCACGACCAGGTGGCGTGCCGCGAGCCCCGAGTCTGCTGGATACTCTCATGACTCAAGAACTCCTGCCTTCGGGAAGAGCATGCCCATGAAGATGGTGGACGATCTCACGATGTGTGGAGGGCCCGCGCAGCCGCTCCCGTCCTCCGAGAGTGCGTGCCTCATCCTCACCAGCACCACCACGCCCGCGGCGATCGGAAAGGTCTTCCGCATCGAGGCGGCGGAGCACGTGCTCGGTCGAGGCGCGGACGCGGGATTCCAGATCAACGACCATGGCGTGTCGCGCCGGCACGCGCGCATCACCCGGACGGCCGAGGGTGGCTTCCACATCGCGGACCTGGGCTCGACCAATGGCACCTACGTCAACGGGGTGAGGATCGCCTCGGCGGAGCTGCACGAGGGAGACCGGGTGCAGATCGGCACCGTGACGGTGCTGCGCTTCTCCATGCGCGAGCTGGTGGAGCAGGGCGAGGAGCAGCTGCGTCAGGCGTTGAGCGCGGCGCGCGTGGGCATCTGGGATTGGAACGCCGTCACCGGAGCGGTGACGTGGTCCGAGCAGGTGGATCGGCTGCTGGGCCTGCCGGTGGGCTCGCTGTCGGGCCGGCCCACGGACCTGTCCGAGGTGGTGCACCCGGGAGACCTGTCGCGCGTGCGCGAGGGGCTGTCCTCGGCCATCACCCAGCGCACGCACCTGGACGTGGAGTACCGCATCGAGGTGGCGGGGGCGCGCGGCCGGTGGCTGTCCTGCAAGGGCGACGTGCTGTGCGACGAGACGGGCACCCCGGTGCGGATTACCGGCACGGTGATGGACATCACCGAGCGCAAGGTGGCCGAGCAGGAGCTGCGCCGCCAGGCTCTCATCTTCGAGAGCCTGTGCGAGGGCGTGGTGGTCACCGACCGCAACGGGCGCATCATCGACTGGAACGCGAGCGCGGAGAAGATGTTCGGCCGGGGCAAGGCGGAGGCGCTCGGGCAGACGCTCTTCTCGCTGTTGCACCCGGGCGAGGCGGACAAGCGCACCGGGGAGGTGCTCTCGGCGCTGGAGCGCGACGGCCGGTGGACGGGTGAGATGGACTTCAAGCGGCCCGATGGCACGCAGAGCTACTGCGAGTCCGTGGTGGCCCCGCTGAGGGACGCGGAGGGCCGGACCATCGCCCACATCATGGTGCACCGCGACACCACCGAGCGCCGCCTGTTGCAGGCGAGGCTGCAGATGGCGGACCGGCTGGCCTCGGTGGGCACGCTGGGCGCGGGCGTGGCCCATGAAATCAACAACCCGCTGGCCTACATGCTCGTCAACCTGCACCTGGTGTCGGAGGGGCTGGAGCGGCTGAGGGGCTCGCCGGTGGCGCACGACGTGGAGCCGCTGCACCAGGTGGTGCGCGAGACGGTGGAGGGCGCCGAGCGCATCGCCTCCATCGTGAGGGACCTGAAGACGTTCGCCCGGGGCCAGCAGGAGGACAGGCTGGGGCCGGTGGAGGTGAGCAAGGCGGTGGAGCTGGCGTGCAAGATGGCGGACAACGTCATCAAGCACCGGGCCCGGCTGGTGACGCAGTTCGAGCCCGTGCCCTCGGTGCAGGGCAACGAGTCGCGCCTGTGCCAGGTGTTCCTCAACCTGCTGCTCAACGCGGCGCACGCCATCCCCGAGGGAGACGCGAGGGACCATGAGATTCGCGTCGTCATCCGCGAGGGGAGCGCGGGCGATGTGGTGGTGGAGGTGCGGGACACGGGCAGCGGCATGTCCCCGGAGGTGCAGGCGCGCATCTTCGACCCCTTCTTCACCACCAAGGCGGTGGGCGAGGGCACGGGGCTGGGGCTGTCCATCTGCCACGGCATCATCGACTCCATGGGAGGCCGCATCGGCGTGGAGAGCACGCTCGGCAAGGGGAGCACCTTCCGCGTGCACCTGGGCGTGGCGGGTGTCCCGGTGGAGAAGCGGGCGGAGCCGGCGCCGGTGCCCTCCGTGGGACGCGCGCGCATCCTGGTGGTGGACGACGAGCCCTATGTGACACGGGCGCTCCAGCGCTCGCTGACACCCGAGCACGAGGTGGCCACCGTCAACGGCGCCCGGGCCGCGCTCAAGATGTTGGACGGGGGCAGCCGCTTCGACCTCATCCTCTGTGACGTGATGATGCCGGGGATGACGGGCATGGACCTGTACGCCGAGCTGAACCGCTTCGCGCCGGACCAGGCCCAGCGTGTCGTCTTCATGACCGGTGGCGCCTTCACCCCGCGCGCGCTGAGCTTCCTGCAGGAGGTGCCCAACGCGAAGCTCAGCAAGCCGCTGGACCTGCGCCAGCTGAGGGCGCTGGTGGGCCGCTCCGCCCAGAACGCCGCCTCGGCCGCTCCGTCCGCGCCCGTGCCGCTCGCCATCGGTGGCGCGAGATGAGAAAGCTGCCGGCGGGACGTGCCGGGGTGGCTCCCGCGCCCCTCCCGGAAGAGTCCGCGTCCCGCCCGCTGCATTCCGTCTCCGGGACGCCTTCTCCGCTGCCGCCGGCCCCGCGTGAGCTGACGGTGCGCGCCCTGGTGATGGGAGGCCTCATCGGCTCGGTGCTGGCCGTCACCAACGTCTACATGGGGTTGAAGACGGGCCTCTGGGAGTCGGGGTGCGTGCTGTCCTCGCTGCTGGCCTTCGGCGGCCTGTCGGTGCTCGCCCGGCGCGGCGCTCCTCCCTCCCCGCTGGAGACCAACCTCGCCCAGACGACGGCCGTCTCGGTGGGCGCGATGCCCGCCAGCGCGGGGCTGCTGGGCGCCGTGCCCGCGCTCACGCTGCTGGGGACGCAGCCTCCTGGCTGGGCCGTGGCCCTGTGGGGCGTGGGCCTGGGGACGCTCGGTGTGCTCTTCGCCTTCTCGCTGCGGCGGCGCCTGCTCGAGGAGGAGGCCCTGCCTTTCCCCACCGGTGCCGCCGCCGCGGAGCTCATCTCCACGCTGCACTCCACGGGCTCCGCCTATGCCGCGCGCGCGCGGGGCCTGTGGACGAGTGGTCTCGTCTCCGGGGTGCTCACCTGGCTGAGGGACGCGAGCCAGCTCGTCCCCCCGGTGTCGCTGCTGCCCGCGGCGATGCGGGTGGGCGGGATGGGGCCGGAGACCCTGTCGTTGGGCATGGCGTGGAACCCGATGCTGCTGGGCATCGGCGTGCTGGTGGGGCTCCAGGCGGGGTTGAGCATCCTGCTGGGCTCGCTCGTGGCGTGGCTGGGGCTGGCGCCCTGGCTGGTGCGCGAGGGGGTGGCGACGGGAGCCACCCCGGACGCCCTGCGCGAGTCGCTCGCCGCGTGGCTCCTCTGGCCCGGCGTGGGGTTGATGGTGGGCGCGGCCGCCACGTCCATCGCCTCCCAGGTGCGTGCCCTCCCGGCGGTGCTCGCCGACTTGAGGGGGCTCGCGCGGTATGGCGAGGGCTGGGAGGCCACGGCCAGCCGGTGGGTGGCGAGGGCGGTGCTCCCGGTCATCCTCCTGACCGGGGCCATGGGGTGGTTCGCCTTCCACCTGAGTCCGCTCTACTTCCTCCTGGCGCTGGTGCTGGCCGTGCCGCTGTGCGCGGTGTGTGCCCGCGCGACGGGCCAGACGGACATCGCCCCCATCAGCCCCGTGGGGCAGTTCGCGCAAGGGGCCTTCGGCATGCTGGCGCCGCCCCTGCCGAGCCTCAACGCCTCGGCTGGAGCGGTGGTGTCCGGTGCCGCCTCGCACGCCAGCGGCAGCCTCTGGTCGCTCCAGGCCGGGCGCCTGCTGGGGACGAGCGCCTCCCGCCAGCTCCTCGTCCAGCTCTCCGGCCTGCTGCTGGGCGCCGCCGTGGCACTGCCCACCTACCACCTGCTGGTGTCCGTGCACGGGCTGGACTCCCAGGCGCTGCCCGTGCCCACGGGGCGTCAGTTCAAGGCCGTGGCGGAGCTGCTCACCGCGCGAGGCCTGGAGGGACTGCCTCGCTCGTCCACGCTGGCCACGGGCGTGGCCTTCGCCCTGGGGGTCGTGCTGTCGGCGGCGGCCCGCGGGCGGCTGGCGCGCCTGCTGCCCTCGGCGGCCGCCATGGGCCTCGGCTTCCTCCTGCCGGCCAGCTACGCGGTGACGCTCTGCCTGGGGACGCTGCTGGCCGCGCTCGTGGGCCGGCTGCGGCCCTCCACCACCCAGACGGTGCAGTCCGCGGGCGCGGGCGCCATCGTCGGTGAGTCCCTGGTGGGCGTGTTCGTCTCGGCGCTGAGCCTCATGCGGCAGGGCTGAGGCGTGCCTTCTCCAGGCTGCGCTGGAGCCGTCCCCGCATGACGTTGGGGACGGTGTCGGCGCGGCGCAGCGCTTCCTCCAGCATGCGCACGGCCGCCGCTCGCTCTCCCTTGCGCAGCCAGGCGAGCCCCCGCAGCTCCAGCACCTCCAGTGGCTCCTGCTCCACCGAGTACTCGGCGGAGCGGGCCAGCAGCGCGTCCCACTCCTTGAGGGTGGCATCGCGCGTGGCCAGCTCCACGGCGGAGAAGATGACCTCCTCGGAGGGGCTGAACTCCGCGCCGCTCTGCTTCAGCGTCTGGCGGATGTTCGTCAGCAGCTCGCGCGCCCGCTCGTCCTGCCCGAGGTAGGCCAGCGCACGCGCCTGCAGCAGCAGCGCCCAGGGCCGCGGCGCCATCTCCGGGTGGTGCCGCTCCAGCTCGATGGCGCGGGCGATGTGGGGCGCCGCCGCCTCCGCGTCTCCCGCCTGGTAGAGCAGCTCGCCCATGTTGTGCTCGGCGAAGTACTCCCAGCCCACCATGCCCAGCTCACGCCCCAGGTGCATGAAGCGCTCCTGGTCCTGCATGGCGCCCTGGAAGTCGTTGCGCGCCACCCACAGGTTGCGGCGGTTGTTGATGGCGCTGCCCAGGTGCAACCGGTCTCCGCGCTCGGTGCACTCGGTGATGACCTCCTCGAAGATGCGCTCCGCCTCGTCGATGCGGCCCAGGTTGGGGAGGATGACGCCGAGCAGCAGCTGCGCCACCACCAGCGACTCGTACCCCGCGTCTCCCAGCTTGCGCGCGCGCTCGGCCGCCTCCTGCAGGGGCTCGCAGCACTCCTCCCACTGGCCGTTGCGGAACTGCGCGCGTCCCAGGCCCAGCAGCAGGCGGACCTGGAGCAGCGGCGACTTCAGGTTCACCGCGAAGGCCAGCTCCTGGGCCGCGTACACCCGCTCCTCGGAGCGGTTGTAGTCGTTGATCCAGTCGTAGGCCATGGCCTCGTCCAGCAGCAGGTCCACCTCGTCGTTGACGGCCTCGAGCTGCCTGGCCAGCTCGCGCGCCGCGGCGAAGTCCGCCAGCGAGTCCTCGTAGCGCCCCACGCGGTAGCGCATGAGTCCCCGCCCCCGGAGCACGGTGAGGCGGCGCCGCCAGTCCTCCGCGTCCAGCAGCTCCAGCGCGCGGGTATAGGTGGACTCGGCCTCGAGGTACGCATGCCGGCCGCGCGCGGACTCGGCCAGGTCGATGTAGAGGGCGGCGGCCTCGTCGCGCAGGCCCGCGGCGGCGGCGTGCAGGGCCAGACGCGGCAGGCGCTGGCGCTCGGCGGCACCGGCCGCGCTCAGGTAGTAGCGGAAGGCGGCGCGGTGGATGCGCACCCGGTCTCCCTCGGGCAGCGCGCGCTCCACCGTGGCGCGCAGCAGCTCGTTGCGGAAGCTGATGCCCTCCTGGCGGTGCGACACCAGCAGGCCCAGGTCCAACAGCCGGCGCGTGGCATGCCGGGGGTCCAACGGGAAGTCCGCCGCGCCCCCGTCCTCCTCCAGCGCGTGCACCACGCCCTCGGCCTCGGCGGCGGTGAAGTCCGGGCCGAGCAGCGCGCACAGCCGGGCGTGCGCCGCCAGCTCCACCGGCAGCGCGCCCAGCTCCCGGTCCGCCAGCCAGTCCACCAGCCGCATCTCCGGCATGCGGTCCAGCTCGTCCGTGGCGAGGTACCAGCTGCCGCCGCTGGCGCGCTGGCGCACGAGGCCCAGGCGCTTGAGGCCTCGCACCAGCTCCACGAGGAAGAGGGGGACGTGCTGGGCGCGCTCGGTGAGGCGCTCGAGCGCGGCGGCGGGGACGTTCTCCGCCGGGCGCAGCAGCGTGCGGCACAGCTCCATCGCACCAGGCGGGGACAGGGGCCCCAGGGGCAGCACGTGGCGGCGGGCGGCGCGCGTGCCCCAGGAGGGGCGCAGGCGCTCGAAGCCCGGGCGCGCCAGCACGCACACCCAGAGGGGGATGCGGGACTCGGCGAGCGCGGCGTACTCCAGCGCGTCCAGCGCCGTCTCCTCGGCGTGGTGCGCGTCGTCGAGGAGCAGGCACAGGTGCTGGCGGCGGGCGCGCGCGGCCAGCAGCTCACCCGCGGCGCGCATGGCCAGCGAGCGGAGGGCGCCAGGTGCCGCGGCCCAGTTCTGCAGCCCGGCGGCACCCGGGGCGAGCCACCCCAGGGTGGAGGCCACGCCGGGCCACAGCTCGGTGGCCAGCTGGGGCCCCAGCAGCTCGAAGCAGGCGGCGCGGCCCTCCTCCTCGGAGCCCGTCAGGTCCGACTCACCGCGGAAATCATACAGCGCGCCGCGCAGCACCATGCGCAGCGTGCCCTCGGGGTCGCCCTGCACCGGCTCGCGGGCGCGCCAGGCGGCCACGCGCGCGTGGGGCAGGGCCACCTGGAGCTGCTGGACGAGGGCGGCGCTCAGGTGCGTCTTGCCGTGGCCCCGGTCTCCCAGCACCGTCACCAGCGTGGGCGCGCCCTCCACCAGCGCCAGGCCCGCGCTCTCCATCAGCTCGGCCAGCTCGTTGCCGCGGCCCACCAGCACCCCGCTGCCGTGCTGGAGGACGGTGACGTCCTCGCGCCCGGTGGCGGTGGACGCGCGCCGGAAGAGGCCCTCGCGGCCCTGCACCGGCTCGCATGGCAGCTCCGGCAGCGCCTCCGCCGCCGCGGTGGTGAGCAGCAGGGTCGCGGGGTCGTCGTCCGTGGGGTAGCGGTCCTTGCGGGCGAAGATGGGGCCGAGGTAGCGCGCGGGGCCACCGGGGCGGCGCTGCACCATCACCGAGGCCACGTCCACCAGCGCGGCGGGCGCGAGGTTCTGCGCGGCGAGGCCCTCGGCGGCCTGCCGGGCGCGTTGCACGGGGTTCTCCCCGACGTCCGGGTCGAAGGCACCGGCGAAGCGCGTGCCCTCGTGGAAGGCCATCTGCCCGCCGAAGCTGGCGAGCGCCTTCTGCACGGTGACGGGGTTGGCGCCGGAGCGGAAGAAGAGCACGGCCACCGAGCGCCGCACGGGCGCGGCCGGCGGAGCCTTTTCCTGTGCGCGCGGGAGGGGCGCGGGAGCGGAGGGCTCGGCGCTGGCCAGGGCCTCCTGGAGCGCGAGCCGCAGGGCGTCCACGGTGTCGTAGCGGCGGGCGCGCTCCTTGGTGAGGCAGCGCAGCACCACCTGCTCGAGCGCCGCGGGCACGGGCGCAAGCTCCGAGGGGCGCAGGGGCCGGCGCGCCAGGTGCGCGTGGATGACGTCGGCCGGGGTGCCGAAGAAGGGCGGCCGGCCGGTGAGCATCTCGTAGAAGAGGACTCCCAGGGAGTAGATGTCCGAGCGCGCGTCCAGGCCGGACTCGCCCGAGCACTGCTCCGGGGACATGTACTCGGCGGTGCCGGCGAAGGAGTCGCCGATGGGGGGCGTGGGCTCCTCGGCGGAGGAGGCCGCGGGGGCGCTCACGGGCCGCGAGAGGCCGAAGTCGAAGAAGCCGGCGGCGCGCGCGGTGTCGTCGAGGAAGACGTTCTCCGGCTTGAGGTCGCCGTGGAGGAAGCCGCGGGCGTGCACCACCGCGAGCGCGTCCAGCAGGGTCAGGGCGCGCGAGGCGTACTCCGCCACGGGCATGGGGCCGGACAGCCGGGCCAGGCGCTGCGCCAGGGTGGGGTGCGTGATGAACTGCATGACGAGGTACGGCGCGCCCCCAGGCAGGGAGCCCGTCTCGTACACGGTGGGCACGGTGGGTGGGCCGATGACGCGCAACACCTCGGTCTCGCGGGCGAGCTGGGTGTGGGCCAGGGCCACCTCGGGGTGGGCCACCTTGATGGCCACGTGCAGGCCGTCGCTCTCGCGCCACGCGGAGTAGAGGGTGCCGAAGCCGCCGCGTGCCACCTCGTTCCCCAGCCTGTAGCCGGGAATGGCGAGGACTGGAGTCATCCCCGCGCGCCCCACGGACGGGGTGTCGGTGGGGGTGGCTCCTCGGGGACAGTGCGCGTGGGTCCCCTCCCAACGCTGCCCGCATGTCACACAACGCGGCACGTTCACAATCTATCGCAACCCCAGCGGGTTTCCCCTACACGACCCGACTTCCGTGCGTCCGGGCACCCGAGGTGGGGACCTTTCTGGAGGCTCAACCCCCGGCAGGCGGGCAGGCTCGCGGGAGAACCCGGTTTTCCCGGGTGCAAGAGGACCGGGGGAGGTGGGTCGTGTCCCCCGGTGTAGGCAGGCAGGCGAGACACCTTGCGCCGAGCGGGGGGCGGCTCCACCTACAGGAGGTCGGACCCTTCGTTGTCCGACGCCTGGAGGCGTCCTCGTGAAGCTCCCTTTCTCCCCGTTCCTGCTCGGGTATGGCGCGGGGGCCTGCACGGTGTTGCTCGGCAAGCGGCTGCGTCCCCTGCTGCTGGAGCTGGCCACCGTCCTCTACCGCCTCGCGGACTCGGTGGTGGTGAAGGCGACGATGAAGCAGGAGGATCTGGCGAACCTGCTGGCCGAGGCCCGTGTGCGCGCGCGCCACACCTCCGGGCCGGCGGCTCGCGGACAGGTCCGGGCCTGACGGCTCCCCTGTTTTCTTTGACCCGAAAAAAAGGGTCACTCACTCTAGCCCTCCTAAACCCGGGAAACCGTCAAACCTCCCGAGACCGGAGTCGGCTACAGTGCCCCTCAGTCCCGATTCACTCGCGGTATGGAAGCGCCTGACATCCGCCCTGACGCTGGGGGTGCTCGTCGCGGGGACGGCCACCTCGGCCGCGCCGAGCGCGCAGGTCATCTGGAGCTCCGAGAAGGACCCTGGCAGCGGCAGCTGGTTCGGAGGTCCCCAGTCCATCCCCTACGCGCTGAGCCAGCAGGCGAACATCGCCCTGACGAGCCCGACGACCACGGCGGCCACGACGCTGGCGGTGGACCCCACGGTGCAATACCAGACGATGCTGGGCATCGGCACGTCGATGGAGGAGTCGACGGTCTTCAACCTCTCGCGCATGTCCCTGGCGAAGCGGACAGAGGTCCTGAAGAAGCTGGTGGATCCCTCCACCGGGGCGGGCATCAACCTGCTGCGCATCACCTTCGGCGCCTCCGACTTCACCGGCCGGCAGTTCTACACGTACGACGACAGGCCCGCCGGGCAGACGGATCCCAACCTCACGTACTTCTCCATCCAGAAGGACATTGATTACAACATCGTCTCCACGATCAAACAGGTGCTGGCGCTCAACCCGAACCTGAAGATCTTCGCCAGCCCGTGGAGTCCGCCCGCCTGGATGAAAGACAATGGCAGCCTGATCGGCGGCAAGCTGCTGTCGCAGTACATCCCGAACCTGGCGGTGTACTACCGCAAGGCCATCCAGGCCTACCAGGCGCAGGGCATCCCCATCTACGCGCTGACCGTCCAGAACGAGCCGCTGTACACGGCGCCGGACTACCCCAGCGCCTCCGTGGATCCTGCGCAGGAGAAGCAGCTCATCCTCGCCCTGAAGAACGAGCTGAACGCCAACGGCCTGAGCACCCGCATCTGGGCGTATGACCACAACTTCGACTCGGCGTGGTCCTACGTCCCCACCATCCTGGACGACGCCACGTCGAACGCGGCGGTGGACGGCGTGGCCTTCCACGACTACGCCGGTGACCCCAGCATCATGACGCAGGTGCGCAACAGCTACCCGAACAAGAACATCTACCTGACCGAGCGCACGGTCTGGGGGACGAGCGGGGCGGACCGGATGGCGCAGTACTTCCGCAACTGGGCCGCCGGCTACAACGCCTGGGTGACGATGCTGGACAGCAACATCCAGCCCGAGAAATGGACCGGGACGCCCGGCCCCACGATGCTCATCCAGAGCGCCTCCACCTACGACACGTACTGGGCGCTTCCCGAGTACTACCTGATCGCCCAGTACTCCAAGTACGTGAAGCCGGGTGCGAAGCGCATCTCCAGCAGCTATGGCTCGGCCAGCACGGTGACGAACGTGTCCTTCCTGAACCCGGACAACACCATCGTGTCCGTCGTCATCAACCAGACCGCCTCGAGCCAGCGGTTCAAGCTCTCGTCCGAGGGCTGGGAGCTGCTCGCCACGCTGCCGGCGAAGACCGTGGGCACCTACACGTGGCTGCGCGAGAGCTCCGGCACGGCGCCGAACCTGCTCGCCAACCCGGGGCTCGAGGCCGACGGAACCCTCTCCGGCTGGAACGCCGAGTGGCACAGCGGCGAGCTGGCGCACAAGGTGGACACGGATTACCCGTACACGGGCAATTACAAGCTCACCCACTACGCGCCCACGGCCTATCAGCAGATCACCGGCCAGTCCTTGAACGTGGCGAACGGCGCCTACCGGGCCAGTGTCTGGGTTCGCTCCAGCGGCGGCCAGCGGGCGCTGCGCCTGTATGCCAAGAACCATGGCTCGGCGGAGGTGACCGCGGAGATCGGCTCGGGTGTCGTCTCTGGCTGGACGAAGTACACCATCAACAACATCCAGGTCAGCAACGGCTTCATCGAGGTGGGCGTCTACAGCGACGCCCTGGCCCAGAACTGGGCGGCCTTCGATCAGTTCGAGCTCGTCAAGCAGTGAGTCATCAAAACATTCTCACGAGGAACGTCACATGGTTTTGAACTTCAAGAAGGCAATGGGAAGCCGTTGGGTGTTGATGGCTGGGATTGGTGGCCTGCTGCTGGGAGCGCCCGCGTGCGCGCCCGAGGCCGCGCCCCAGTTCGCGCTGGCTCCTGAGGCGGCGGCGGAGGTGACGCAGTCCCTGGCGGCGCCCATCGGGCAGACGATCTGGCTGAAGGCCTGCCTGACCGGGAAGTTCGTCTCGGCGGATGGCAACCTCGGGGCGACGGCCCCGCTGGTGGCGGATCGCGCGGCGGCGGCGGGCTGGGAGCTGTTCCAGATCGTCGATGCCGGCAACGGCACCATCGCGCTGCGCGTGAGCGAGACCGGCAAGTACGTGTCGGCCGACACGAACCTCGGCGGCCAGCTCGTCGCCGACCGGACCGCCATCGGCGACTGGGAGCGCTTCACGTGGGTCGACTTCAACAACGGCACCATTGGCCTGATCGCCAAGAGCACCGGTAAGTACGTGTCGACCGATACGAACCGTGGCGCGAACGCGCCCCTGTACGCGGACCGCACCACCGCCGGGTGCTGGGAGGCCTTCTCCTTCGGGACCGCTGGCGGCGGTGGAACTGGCTGGAAGCAGATCTGGAGCGACGAGTTCGACGGCACCAGCGTGAACACGGCGAACTGGAGCTACATCACCAACATCCACGTCAACAATGAGCAGCAGCAGTACACGACGTCGGCCAACAACGTGCAGGTGAGCAACGGCACGCTGAAGCTCATCGCCCGCCGCGAGACGAACAACGGCTACCCGTTCACCTCGGGCCGTCTGGAGAGCGCGGGCAAGAGGGAGTTCCGCCACGGCGCCATCGAGGCGCGGCTCAAGATGCCGGTGGGCCCGGGCCTGTGGCCGGCGTTCTGGCTGCTGGGCAACGACATCGGCACGGTGGGTTGGCCGGCGTGCGGCGAGCTCGACATCATGGAGAACGTCGGCTACGCCGATTGGACCTCGGGCGCGCTGCACGGCCCGGGCTACTCGGGCAACACGCCGATCAACGGCCGCTTCTACCCGAACTCCTCGGTCGCCAACTGGCACACGTACCGCACCGAGTACTCGCCGACCGACATCAAGTGGTTCATCGACGGTGTCCTGGTGAAGACCACGCTGAAGTCTGAGGTCACCCGGTACGGAAACTGGGTGTATGACAAGCCCCTGTACATCATCCTGAACCTGGCGGTCGGTGGCGACTACCCGGCCGGCGTCAACGGGGCCAGCCAGCCGTATCACGGCGTGCCGCAGGCCACGGCGGACCTCATCGCCCGCACGCCGCAGGTGTTCGAGGTCGACTGGGTGCGCGTCTACCAGTGGCAGTAGTGTGAGTCCGCGCGGCGGGGCGGGTGGTGGAGTCCGGCCCCCGCCGCGGGTCCTGCCCTCAGGGCCGGTACTCCCAGTGCCAGGGCTCGGAGGGCACGGTGCGGGCGAAGCCGAAGCGGCTCGCGTTGTTGGCCAGCCACCGGTAGGTGGCGGAGCTGGTGGCGCCCACGTTGATGTCCACGGCGATGCCGCCCTGGTGGTTGGAGTAGCCAGGCTTGGCGGCGAGGTTGCCGGTGCCGTTGAGGTACTTCTGGTAGAGGATGCGCTGCTCCTCCATGGAGCGGAAGCCGCTGTTGACGTGGAGGTTGATACCGGCGGCGCGGGCAGCGGCATGCATGCGATTGAAGGCGGCCGCCGCGTCCGAGCGCATCTCCTTGCCGTTGGGGATGGAGGAGAGGGTGATCTGGCGGGGCACGCCGTTGACGTAGCCGGTGACGGTGCGTCCGCCGCCGGGGGGCGGGGTGGTGGGGCCCTGCACCTTGATGCCCAGCTTGTCCCAGGTCTTGGGGCCCACGACGCCATCGGCGGTGAGGCCGCGAGCCTTCTGGAAGGCCTTCACGGCGGCGAGCGTCTTGTCACCGAAGACGCCATCGGCGCCGCCCGCGTTGAAGCCGAGCGCGTTGAGGCGGTTCTGCAGGGCGCGCACGGGCTCGCCCCGGGCGCCATGGCGCAGCGTGGGCCCTGAGCCGCCCGAGGAGGCGGGGGGAGGAGGCTTGGGGGCGGTGGCCTTGTTGAGGGCGCTCCACGTCTTGGGGCCCACGACACCATCGGCGGCGAGGCCACGGGCCTTCTGGAAGGCCTTCACGGCGGCGAGCGTCTTCGGGCCGAAGGCCCCATCGGCGGCGCCGGGGTTGAAGCCCGCGGCCTTCAGCTTCTTCTGGAGGGTGACCACGGAGGGCCCGCGCGAATTCAGGCGGAGCGTGGGCGGAGCGGCACTCGCGGCGACACGGGGGGCGAGGGCGGAGGAGCGGGCGATAGCGACCATGGGGGGAGGACTCGCTGTTCGGGGGGAAACCTGGTCCTATTTTCGTAGGAGCCGAAAAGAAGTTTCCTCACCCCATGTCGATCGGGGGCGAACGGGCCCATCCGGGCTTGCCCCTATCATGTGGGCAGTAGGGAGAGAGGGCATTGTCGGCGCTCTCCACCAATGGAGCGTTGGATGGCGCGGGAGTACCGGAGTCCTGGGGTGGGGGAGGGCGTCGTTACACAGCTCGATGCTCGGCGGAAGAGCTCATGGGGCTCACCTCGGCGGGCACCAGCATCGCTGGCGTTACTCGTCCTCGTGCTGCACGCCGCGTGTGCCACGGGCTCTCCGACGAGAGGAGGACTCACGGGCAGTATCTACCAGTACCGGCGCTCTTCGCCCCAGGAGAGTCCGGACGTGAATGAGCGCGCGGCGAAGGCCCAGAAGGTGAGTGACGCTGAGGGCGAGGCAGCCTCCGAGGCGTCGCGGCGCCACGTCCGCCTCGCTGGTAGGGATGACGAGGCGGAGGACTGGGAGGGAGAAGCGGCAGGATGGCCGGACGGTGTGGGGGATGGTCGGCCCTACGAGGTCCCCGTCACCCTCGACTACTTCCAAGGATTCCTCGTGCAGGCGGGAATGCCCTCCACCGTGGTGCCCAGGGATGGGCGCACGCTTTCTCCTCGGCAGGCGCTGGAGTTGCTGCCGCACCTGCTGTCCACGCCGGTGACGCTGGGGAACTTCGGGCTTCGGCGCATGGCGGCGCACCTGCTTCTGGAGGTGGCTACGCGCGGGGTGGCTGTGTCACGCGACGAATTGCAGGCACGCATGCGTCGCTTCTCACGACTCCTGGTGCTCCGCCCAGACGGCTACCTGGTGAGGCCCACCACAGGCATCGCCGTGCAGAGGGTGGGGGAGGTGGTGCTGGCCGAGGACGGCACCCTGCGCGCTGGCCGCTTCGAGGTGGGCCCGTTCTACGCGATCGACGGCGAGCGTCTCTTCCCGGTGGATGAAAAGCTCGAGGTACCGCACGGGGCTCGTTCAGCGGGCATCTACGAGCCGGACGACAACGCCGGGCTCGCGTTGGCCGAGGGCGCGGTGCTGGCGGTGGTGGATATGGTCGAGGGCCTCTACCGGCTCGTCTTCCACACGGGTGAGACACTCGAGGGGCTGGTGCAACTCCCAGGCGCCGTGCGTCAGCTCTACGAGAACTCGCCGCGGCTCTGGCAGGAGTTTCGCCACAAGCCCTACGCGGAGAGGGTACGGACCGTGTCCCGGCTCGCGACAGGCCTGGTCCTGATGGTGGGCACCTCGGGAGCGGGTGCTGCGAAGGCGACTTCGTGGGGCGGGAAGCTCGGGAACATGGCGGTCCCACTGTTGTCGCTCTCGGGGGACGGGCTCCTGGCGGTGCGTCTGGTGGCCGTGCCCGTTGGGGGCGCCGTCGCCGTGGCGGGCAATGCGCTGAGTGCCACCTACGTGCTGCACATGGCCAATACAGGCGCCCAGGGCACGGGAGGTGGCGGCGGGTGGCCTCCGGTTGGGGGACCCGGGCAGTGGGTGGAGGACACTTCCAGCATGTCCGAGCAGGCCCGGGACTACCAGGCCCAGGTGACGGGAGCACCGAAGCGGTGGTGCTACAAGGTTTGTCGAGGCGGTGACTGCGTGGATTACGATGGATTCGATCCAACGACACACACTGCTCGAAGCCAAGGCTCTTGAATATGAGAAGTGGTGGGACGACGCCCTCAAGGTGAAATGGAAATACAAAGGCGCACAGAGTCTCATCGATCAAGCGAAGCGGCAGAGTCGGCTTGCAGGAGGGCTCCAGGTGCGATGGCATGTGGCGGAGCCCCGGATGGTTGCCATCCTCAAGAAGGTGTTTCTGGAGAACAACATCGAGGGGATCGAGGTCGTGTACACAGCGCCGCTGCTGCCATGAGGCCGATGCAAGATGACGGAGAGCTACTACGCGGGCGTATATTGGGGCCGCAGGCAGGAGTCCGCCGAGGAGTGCGCTCGTCGCGCGGAGCTGTTCTTCCGCCTCCTGGCGCAGTGTCACCCGAGTTACTCGCACTGGTACGAGCAGCAGGACTCGGAGGACACGGAGGCCAGGCTTCAGTTTGAGCCCTCACGTGAGACCTTCATGCACTTCTTCGGGAAGGAGGAGTACCGAAGCGACGGTGGCGGCTTCCGTTTCGGTGCATGGACAGGTCACGCCGAACAGGATCAGGGTGGCATGGTCCTGATCTTCTGCGGTGCACACGCGGAAGGGTCTTCCAATCACCTGATACTTTATTTCCCTGAGGAGACGGCTGGCAGTGAGCGGATGCTCACATCGCCAGTGCTCGCTGGAGTGATGCGGGCAATGGCGCTGGCGTGGGAGCCGGACTGGGGTGTCATCGTCTCGGGGGACTTCCGGGACAGCATTGCGGAACAGGGAGCCGCCGGCACCTTCGTGGGTTGGATGACGTACTTCTCGCGTCAGCGCGGCGAGCTGCCTGGTCTGCCGAAGCCTGTGCGAGTGGAGCCGGTAGACGATAAGGGCAGCCTCCTGGTTCTGACTCCCGATCGTCCGGGCCCAAGCAACCCTGAGCACCTCGCCCTCGGCCGCCGCGTTCAGGCGTTGCTCAAGGAGCGAGGTCTGCTCGAGCGAGTCGTCGAGCCGCGGACTCCGTACCCGGCGTGAGCCGGGGAACATGGGCTTGCCCGCCGGAAGGGACGAAGAGGGGCTCCCCCCGCCAGCTTCAATGGCGGGAGGGGAGAGCCCCTCGGCGGACCGTGGGGGGTCGAAACCCCACGCGCTGGCTCAGCGCCGCGACGAGCGTGGGGCGCGTGCGCGGGCGAGCACCTGCTTGCGCCGGCCGAGCAGGGCGAGCACCGTCAGCCCGACGACCGTGAGCAGGGGAGCGCCGCCCGTCGAGGAGGCACCGCAGCCCGCGGGAGGCATGCCCGCGCCGAGCGTCGTCGGATCTCCCGGGACGACACCGCCGGTGCCCGGGTTGGACGAGTCGTCGGAGCCCGTGGGCGTCTGGGCGATGGGGTCGGGATCCTGGGGCGTGTCGGCCACGGGAGTGGAGCCCCCATCGGACGGGGGCGACCCGGACACGGAGCCGGGCGCGTTGGTGCCCGGGGTGGTGTCGGGCGGCGTGTTGACGACGGGCGCGGGCATCACGTCCGCCAGGCTGGTGGCCATGGCGAAGCCGTCGTGGAAGACGATGCCCGTCGGGGCGATGGAGGAATCCCGGTACAGGCCCATCTTGAGGTAGTTGCGCTGACCCGAGTACTGGGTGGCCACCTTCGTCTTCGGCAGGACGACCTTGCCATCGTGGTACAGCTCGACGAAGCCGGTGCTCGCGCTGGGGGACCACTTCACGTGCAGGACGAAGTCGTTCCAGTGCTCGCGTTGTAGCGGGGCCCGCCAGACGATCTTTCCACTCTGGCCGCCCATGCGCAGGTTGATCTGGTCATCCACCACGTAGAACTCGAGCGGCGGAGAGCCACCGTTTCCGTCGTGGTGCCACTGGGTGAAGAGCGCCCACTTCGAAGAGCGCGGGAAGCTGCTGGGGAACAGCGTGCTCCACTTGTAGAAGTACTCGGTGCCGGGCTCCGCTCTATCCAGGTACAGCAGCTCGTTGCGGTTGCCGCTGGCGTTGATGGGGTCATCGCCCTGGTGAACGGTGACCTTCAGCGCGTAGCGGCCCTCTCGCACCGGCGAGTTGACCACCAGCAGGCGATTCGAGGCGACACTCTGCTCGCGGTCCCACTGCGAGAGGTTTCCGGTCTCGAAGTCTCCCTTCCAGACAACGGAAGCGGAGGCAAGGGTGGGCAGCAGCAGGGCGAAGGGGGCAAGTCTCAGCAAACGCTTCAATCTCGGTCCTTTCGTTCCGGTTGGGCTCCCACGGACAAACGGGAGCCCTTCCCACTTCCCGGCGTGCTCCCCTGTCAGCCCCCCTTCCAGTCGGAGCTCTCCGTCCTCCCGGAGTCCCTGGCGGGCACTCGAGGACCTCGACGGAGGCCCGTGCACCGAGCGAGCACGGACCTCCCGTCATTTCATGCGGTTAGCGCCGCGGCGTGGTGCCGGAGGTGGTCCTCCATGAAGGTCGAGACGAAGTAGTAGCCGTGGTCGTAGCCGTCCTGGAACCGGAGCGTCAGGGGCTGCCCCGACTGCTCGCAGGCCTCGCGGAGGAGCTCGGGTTTGAGCTGCTCCACGAGGAACTTGTCGCTGGTGCCCTGATCCACCAGCAGCGGCGGAAGACGCGCGCCGGAGCGCACCAGCTCCGTGGCGTCCCAGGCCTTCCCCGCATCGACATCCGCTCCCAGATAGGTGCGGAAGGCCTTCTGTCCCCAGGGGCAGCGCAGGGGGGCGCTGATGGGCGCGAAGGCGGAGACGGAGCGGTAGCGGCCCGGTTGGCGCAGGGCGCAGACGAGGGCGCCGTGGCCTCCCATGGAGTGGCCGAAGATGCCCTCCCTGTCCATGCGAGCGGGGAAGCTCCTGCCCACCAGCTCGGGCAGCTCGCGCGTGACGTAGCTGAACATCCGGAAGCGCGGAGCCCAGGGCGCCTGGGTGGCGTCCAGATAGAAGCCCGCGGCGGTGCCCACCTCCCAGTCGGCGTTCTCGTTGGGGATGCCGGTGTCGCGCGGACTGGTGTCGGGCACCACGAGCATCAACCCCAGCTCGGCGGCGAGCCGGTGCGCGCCCGCCTTGATCTGGAAGGTCTCCTCGGTGCAGGTGAGGCCCGAGAGGTAATAGAGGACGGGCACCTTGCCCGCCTTCGCCTGGGGCGGCAGGAAGACGGAGAAGCGCATCTCACCGCCGCACACCTCGGAATCGTGGCGGTAGTAGGCGACGGTGCCTCCGAAGCAGCGGTGCTCAGTGGCGAGCCGGAGGGTCGACGCGGCCATCAGTACTTCACCACCGCGCGGATGGACTCGCCCCGGTGCATCAGGTCGAAGCCCTCGTTGATGCGCTCCAGGGGAAGGGTATGGGTGACGAGGTCATCCACGTTGATCTTCCCCTCCATGTACCAGTCGACGATGCGGGGCACGTCCGTGCGGCCGCGGGCGCCACCGAAGGCGCTGCCCTTCCACACGCGCCCGGTGACGAGCTGGAAGGGACGGGTGCGGATTTCTTCTCCGGCGGCGGCCACGCCGATGACGATGCTCTCGCCCCAGCCCCGGTGGCAGCACTCGAGCGCCTGGCGCATGGTGTTCACGTTGCCGATGCACTCGAAGCTGTAGTCGGCGCCGCCCTGGGTGAGGTTGACGAGGTAGGGCACCAGGTCCGCGCCCACCTCGGCCGGGTTGACGAAGTGGGTGAGGCCGAACTTCTCGGCGATGGCGCGCCGGTTGGGATTGAGGTCCACGCCGACGATCTGGTCGGCGCCCACCATGCGGCAGGCCTGCACCACGTTGAGGCCGATGCCGCCCAGGCCGAAGACGACCACGCGGGCGCCCGCCTCCACCTTCGCGGTGAAGACGACGGCGCCGATGCCCGTGGTCACCCCGCAGCCGATGTAGCAGACCTTGTCGAAGGGCGCGTCCTCGCGGATCTTCGCCACGGCGATCTCCGGCAGCACCGTGTAGCGCGAGAAGGTGGACGTCCCCATGTAGTGGAAGACGGGCTCCTTGCCGAGCCGGAAGCGGCTGGTGCCATCCGGCATGAGGCCCTTGCCCTGCGTGGCGCGGATGGCCGTACAGAGGTTCGTCTTGCGCGACAGGCAGGACTTACACTGGCGGCACTCGGGCGTGTAGAGCGGGATGACGTGGTCCCCCTTCTTCACCGAGGTGACGCCGGGGCCCGTGTCCACCACGATGCCCGCGCCCTCGTGGCCGAGGATGGAGGGGAAGAGGCCCTCGGGATCCTTTCCCGACAGCGTGTACGCGTCGGTGTGGCAGATGCCCGTGGCCTTCAGCTCGACGAGCACTTCACCGGCCCTGGGTCCTTCGAGGTGCACCGTCTCGATGCTCAGGGGCTTGCCCGGTCCGATGGCCACCGCTGCCTGGACGTCCATGTTCGATTCCTCCGGTTGTGGGATGTAGCGCGACGGCGCGGAGGGTAGCGGGTGCCCCGGCTCCTGGCACTTGTCGAGTCGAAGAATTGCGCTTCCTCATAGTCGCGGTAACACATGAGGGGATCTGCTGGTCATCGAGTAGCACCGGAAGAAGCGCATGAACCGAGGAGTCGACAGAGCGGGAGCGGCTGTGCGTCCCGGCGGGGCGGGTGTCCTGCTGGCGTCGCTGCTGCTCGTCGTGTCGGCTTCCGGATGCGGCCAGCTCGAGGATTCCCTCGACTCCCTTGCCCTCCAGTTGGAGGACAGCGTCCAGCACCGGCACGACACCGCCGGTCGCTCCGGACGGGGCACCCCCTCCCAGCACCCCACACCGGTGCGGGAGCAGGTGGTGTCCAACCCGCGTTCCGCCCGCATCAGGGGAACGCTCATCGCGGGTCTCGCGGTCAGCCGCGTGGACTCGCCAGCAGCGGATACCGGGCTCCAACGGTACCCGCCAGGACAGGGGCCCGCTCCTGTCGCTCGCCGAGCAGTCCTTGGAGCATCGCGGCGGGAGCTCCCAGCCAGCCGCGGTCGTGAGGTGTTGCTGGGTTTCGCACGAGGCACACCCCTGCTGAGTCGAGGTGTGTTGCCAGACACTGCCCGTTCGCGGTCCGGCACGGTGCCCGTGCGGGCACTTGAAGCCGCGACGCCTCATCCCCAACTCGTTGCGCATCTCGACGCCGCCAGGGCACCCCAGCCGGCGGCGGATGGCGACAGGTGGAGGAGGCGCTCTCATGAAGCGGGGAGTCGTGTGTCGGGCCACCCGGGCCTGGTTGCTCGCGGGAGCGGTGTGGCTTCCAGCGGGCGCGTGGGCGGATGGCCACAACCTGTCCTTCCCGGTGGTGCTCCCGGAAGGCGCTGGCTTGTCGCCGCGAGTGGGGCTGACGGCCCCCCGCCTCGAGGGCCACTGGTGGTACGGCTGGACGGAGGGCGACACCCCGGTGGTCTGCGCCCCGAGCACCTGCACGCCTCCGCCAGGCGTGGACGTGTGGCGCGTGTACCCCCAGGACCAGGGAGGGCGCTGGCAGGCGGGCGTCTCGAATGGGACGCCGGGCGCCACCGTGGGCGTGTCCGAGGTGGACTGGAGCGACACGCTCGAGAACACCACCTGGAGCACCGCGTCCGCCATCCGCGTGGAGACCACGCTCTACACCCCGCTTCCCGAGCCCTTGCTGGCCTACGAGATGCTCCATCTCCATGGCCAGGGGCCCCGGGAGATGCAGGGCGTGGTGGCGTCGGACACGGACCCGGCCATCCCGTCGCTCTTCGAAAGCGGGGACGCCACGGTGGTGACGCCGTGCGCGCGCCTCACCCTCCAGAAGCTGGAGCCCTCCGACTCGGCCACCCGGCCGCGGGAGGAGCGTTTCCGGTGGAACGCTGCCTCGGCTGAGTGGGACGGCGCGGCGTACACGCTCGTCAACAGCGCGGTCTGGGAGAAGGGGGACCGGGGCCGGGCCGGAGGCCTGTCCGCCGTGGTGGACGTCCGTGGCAAGGCGCTCTTCCGGTACGACTGGGAGCCGGGGCGCGCCGCGTTGCCCCCGCACGTCAGTGCTGCGGGCTGGTACCGCCTGACCTTCAGCCTGGATGGGAGCGCCGCGGGCGGCAAGCGCTGCGGTGGGTACGCGCTCAACACCTCGCTCGCGGAAGCGGACGTGGAGGTGGGGGAGATGTACCCGGCCGAGGTCGACGCCGTGTGGAGCCTGTCCTACGTGGACATCTACGTGCGCCAGAAGGACTGACCGGGAGTGTCGGGCCATGGACCCTCGCGGCCCGCGCTGCATCGAGTGGTGTACGGACCTGGCTCGCGCGTTTTTTTCAACGCTCCGGGGTGGACTCATTGGAATGTGATACCCATCTTGCCCGCCACTCTTGACGGAGGCGTGTTCGCGTGGAGACGAAGGGCTCCCAGCCCGAAGCAGGAGAGGGTCGCCCCAGGCGCCGAGGGCCCACGCTCTTCACCTGGCTCAGCCTGGGCGCGAGCGTCGTCATCGGGGTAGCGGCCGGAATCGGTGGCTTCACCTTCGCCTACGCGAAGGGCGGCTCCTACATGACGGACAACCCGGCGGCGTGCGCCAACTGTCACATCATGCAGGACCAGTACGCCGGGTGGAGCAAGTCCAGCCACCATGCCGTGGCCGTCTGCAATGACTGCCACACGCCGCCCAGCTTCGTCGGCAAGTACATCTCCAAGGCGCGCAATGGCTGGCACCACTCGGTGGCCTTCACCTCCGGCGACTTCCACGAGCCCATTCAAATCACCCCGCACAACCGGGCCATCACCGAGCAGCGTTGCCGCTCGTGCCACCAGCCCATCGTGCAGGCCATCGACGCGCACGCGGCCTCCACGAAAGCCGAGGGTGACGACGGCTCCATCTCCTGCATTCGCTGTCACAACGACGTCGGACACGCTCCCTGACTTCCCTGGATCCGAACCGTATGGAAGCTTCTCGCACTCGCCGCAGAATCGCTCTCCTCGTCGCCGCCATGGTGCTCGCCGCGGGCGCCGCCGCCGGAGCCGCCGCGCTCGCCGTGAACATCATGGAGCGCAAGCAGGAGTCCCGGAATCCCTTCTACCGGGTCGTCGAGCTCACCGACGAGACCGTGGATCCCGCCATCTGGGGCAAGAACTTCCCCCTGCAGTACGACGACTACAAGCGCACGGTGGACATGACGCGCACGAAGTACGGCGGCAGTGACGGCGTGCCGCGCGCGCCCACCGCCAACGACCCGCGCGAGGTGACGGCCCAGTCGCGCCTGGAGGAGGACCCGCGCCTGAAGACCTTCTGGGCGGGCTATGCCTTCGCGGTGGACTTCCGCGAGGAGCGCGGCCACGCGTACATGCTGGACGACCAGACCTTCACCGAGCGGCAGGTGGTGACGAAGCAGCCGGGCACGTGCATGCACTGCCACGCCTCGGTGTACGTGCCCTACAAGAAGCTGGGCGGGGGAGACCTCATCAAGGGCTTCGAGCAGATGAACCACATGCCCTACATGGAGGCGCGCAAGCTGGTGGAGCACCCGGTGGCGTGCATCGACTGCCATGACCCGGGCACGATGCAGCTGCGGGTGACGCGGCCGGGCTTCCTCGAGGGCATCCGCGCGCTCAAGGCCAGCCAGGGCGTGCAGAACTACGACGTGAACACGATGGCCACCCGCCAGGAGATGCGCACGTACGTGTGCGGCCAGTGCCACGTCGAGTACTACTTCAAGGGCCCGGACAAGCGGCTGACCTATCCCTGGTCCAAGGGCATCAAGATCGAGAACATCCTCTCGTACTACGACGAGAACCCGCACAAGGACTGGGTCCACGCCGAGACGGGCGCGCCGGTGCTCAAGGCCCAGCACCCCGAGTTCGAGATGTACAACCAGGGCATCCACGCGCGCTCGGGTGTGTCGTGCGCGGACTGCCACATGCCCTACAAGCGCGAGGGCGCGCTGAAGATCTCGGACCACCACGTGCGCAGCCCGCTGCTCAACGTGAACCGCGCCTGCCAGACGTGCCACAACTGGACGGAGGAGGAGCTGACGCAGCGGGTGAACACCATCCAGGACCGCACCTTCGAGCTGCGCAACCGGGCGCTGGACGCGGTGGTGGCGCTCATCGGGGACATGAAGGCCGCGCGCGCGGCGGGCAAGACGGACGCGGACCTGAAGACGGCCATGGACCTGCAGCGCCGCGCCCAGTTCATGGTGGACTTCGTGGAGGCGGAGAACTCCATGGGCTTCCACGCGCCCGAGGAGGCCGCGCGCATCCTGGGCATCGCCATGGACCTGGCCCGGCAGGGACAGCTCGCCGTGCGTCAGCCGGACTTCCAGCCGAGCAGCTTCCCCACGCCTCCCGGGGTGAAGCCCACGCCGCGCGAGGTGACGCCGCCCCCGGGTTCCAGCACCGGGGGCAGCGGGCACTGAGTCACGCCAGGTTGTGGAAGACGCGCTGGACGTCCTCGTCCTGTTCCAGCGCGTCCACGAGCGCGAGCACCTCGTTCGCCTTGTCCTCGGGCAGCTCGATGAGGTTCTGGGCGATGTACTCGGACTCGGAGGACAGGGGCGTGAGCCCGCGGGCCTCGATGGCCGCCTGGAGCTGACCGAAGTCGTTGAAGGCGCAGCGGATGATGATCTGCTTCTCGCCCTTCTCGCCGGTCCCTTCTCCCATCTCCTGCAGGCCATGGTCGATGAGATCCAGCTCGAGCGCCTCGAGGTCCAACCCCTCGGGAGCGAGCCGGAAGACGCCCATGCGCTGGAAGAGGTAGCCGACGCTGCCGGTGTTGCCCATGTTGCCGCCGTTGTCCTTGAAGTGCATGCGGACGTTGGCCACGGTGCGCACCACGTTGTCGGTGGCGGTCTCCACGAGGACGGCGATGCCGTGCGGCCCGTAGCCCTCGTAGAGGACGACCTCGTACTCCTTGGCGTCCTGGCCGCTGGCGCGCTTGATGGCGGCCTCGACCTTGTCCTTCGGCATGTTGCCCAGGCGGGCGTTCTGCAGCGCTCGGCGGAGGGCCGGGTTGTTGTCCGGGCTGGGGCCGCCAGCCTTCACGGCGATGGCGATGTCCTTGCTGATCCGCGTGAACAGCTTCGCCATCTTGTTCCAGCGGGCGAACATCGTGGTCTTGCGGGTTTCGAAGATGCGTCCCATGGTGGACGGAGAATGCTCAAGCCCTCGGGTCTTCCACAAGGGCGGACAGAGCCCTCCCGCACCGGAAGTCGCACCGGTTCACGCTTCCCGTACAGCCGCCCGGCCGCTCCCTCAGGCCCCCGTCGGGGCGCTCTCCGGCACCGTGGGCAGCACCAGGACGAAGCGGGCGCCCCCCTCGGGGCGGTTCTCCGCCACCAGTGAACCCCCTACCCGCGACACGTACTCACGGCACAGGGCCAGCCCCAGCCCCGTCCCCTTTCCGGGCGGCTTGGTGGTGAAGAAGGGATCGAAGAGCCGCGGCAGCACGTCCGCGGGAATCCCCGGGCCGTTGTCCTCCACCTCCAGCCGGACCCCGCCCTCCACCCGCCGCGCCTTCACCCCGATGAGGGCCCGGCGCGCGGGCTCCGCCATCTCCACCGCGTCCGCCGCGTTCAGCAGCAGGTTCACCAGGACCTGCACCAGCTGACGCTGGCCCAGCCGCACCGCCGGCAGCCCCGGTGGAATCTCCAGCGACACCTCGCCCAGGCCGCGCAGGCGCACCGAGGCCAGCCGCTCCGCCTCTCGCATGGCCTCTTCCGAGCGCCCCTCCGCCTCGGCGCCGTCCCCCTCGCGCGAGAAGCGCCGCAGATCCCGGACGATCTGCTGGATGCGCAGCACGCCCTGCTGCGTCTCGGCGAGCACGTCGCGCAGCTCCGCGCGGTCCAGCGGCCCGTCCTCGCGCAGCAGCTCCTGCTGGATGAAGCACAGGTTGGACTTCACGAAGGCCAGCGGGTTGTTCACCTCGTGGGCCACCCCGGCGGCCAGCTGCCCCACCAGCACCAGGCGCTCCACCTCGGCGCGTTCCCTCTCGGCGCGTCTCCGGAGGCGCTCACTCTCCGCGAGCTGCTCCAGGGCTTCCAGCCGCTCCCGCTGCGCCGCCTTCTCCGCGTGCAGCGTGCGCCGGTACGTCCTCACCACGAAGAGAGCGACCGTTCCGATCATCCCGAAGCTCGACACCTGCAACAGCATCTCCCTCGGGGGCAGGCCGACCAGCACGTCCAGTATCACCGCCGCCACCAGCGTCCCCCCACTGGTCAGGAGCGTGAACACCCGGGTGTCCGGGGCGAAGACGGCAATGGTGAGAGGCAGGGCGCCGAGCATGGGGAAGTAGGGACTGCGCGGCCCTCCGGTGAAGTGGATGAGGGTCGTCGCCCCCACCAGGCTGATGAGCCCGGAGCACCCTCCCATCCACTTCTCGGGGACCCATCCATACCCAGACACGACCCCGAGCGTCGCGAAGCTCGCGCTCCACCCGAGAAGAGCCAGTGAGATCTCCTGGCGGAAGGTTCCCGAGACCAGGCAATGGGCGACGAACCCCACGACGAGGAGGATCGCGCAGATGAAGGAGTCCCTCCTCTTCGTCCAAAGCAGGTCCCGCGATTCGGGGGAATCAACCGTCATCGGTCACCAGTGTAACATTCCAGACAAGAGCGCTGTGCGGGGGGTCCCCCGCTCCAAGGGAGTGCGTCCCGGGGCTCAGGCGTGCTGTCCCTGCTCGGAGGGCGCGAGGGCGGGGGCTTCGTGCGCCACGGGCACGACGAAGCAGAAGGTGCTTCCCCGGCCGGGCTCGCTCTCCACCCAGATGCGGCCTCCGTGGGCCTCGACGAGCCCCTTGGCGATGGACAGCCCGAGCCCGGCCCCGCGGCGGTCTCCGTGCCGCACCTGCCAGAAGCGGTCGAAGAGGTGCTCGAGGGCCTCGGGAGGAATCCCCGGGCCTGTATCGCTCACCCAGAAGCGCACCACCGACCCCTCGCTCCTGGCGCCGATCGTCACCCGTCCTCCCGGGGGGGTGAACTTCAGGGCGTTGCCGAGCAGGTTGGAGAAGACCTGGAGGAGCCGCTCCCGGTCCGCGCGCACCCAGGGCAGCGTCTCGGGCACCTCGGTGCGCAGTTGGACCTGCGAGGCCAACGGGAGCGCCGCCTCGAGGGCCTCCTGGAGGATGGTCTCCGCCGGCTCCGGATAGGTCTCGACGGACATCCTGCCGGCCTCCATGCGGCTGACGTTGAGCAGGTCCTGGATCAACCGGTTCATGCGGTCCACGGAGCCGCGGATGGTGCGCAGGGGCGCCTGGAGTCGCGCATCGCCGGCGAGGGTCTGCTGCCGCAAGAGGGCCTGGGCACTGATGGAGATGGTGTTCAGCGGATTGCGCAGGTCATGCGCCACCACGGCCAGGATGTCGTCACGCGCCTGGGAGGCCTCGCGCGCGGCCCGGTAGAGCCGGGCGCTCTGGAGCGCGAGCGCGGCCCGGTAGGCCAACTCCTCTCCCAGCCGCAGGTCCTCCTCTCCATACAGGCGCCGGGGCGCGGCGGAGACGAGGATGAGCGTTCCCAGGAAGCTTCCATGGACCAGGAGCGGCAGGCCCATGAGCGACCGTGGCTCCAACTCCCGCAGGAGCCGGAGGTGCTCCTTGCTCCGGGCGATGGACTCGAGTTTCCCGAAGGACACCGTCGACATCACCCAGGGCCGCCGCGCCTCCATCACGGACGTGATGAAGGGCGGGCCGCGCAGCTCCAGCATCGCCCGCTCCAGGGCCTCGGCGAGGTGGGCCTTGTCCGGCGCTCCGTGCATGACCTTCAACCGCCGCTCCTGCCAGTCCTCCTCCTCCTTCAGGGCGAGGAAGCAGCAGTCCGCCAGGGAGCGCACCGCCAGCCGCGCGACGTTCGTGAGCGTCTGCTCGTAGTCCAGCGTCGACGCGAGGAGGTTGCCCACCTCGGTGAGGAAGCGTGCCTTCCGCTCGTGCCTCTCCCTCTCGGTGACGTCGTGCAGGACGAGCGTGAGGAGCCGGGAGCCAGAGACTTCCCGCTTGGAGAGGGTGACCTCCGCGGGGAACGTGTCGCCCCCCTTCCTCAGGCCCACGAGCCCCGGGCCATGCTCTTCCAGCCGTTGCGTCTCGTCCGGCGAGGCCATGAAGGCCCGCATGCGCCGCACCTGGTCGGGGCAAAGGGACTCGGGGAAGAGGAGGTCCAGGGGTTGTTCGAGCACCTCGTCGCTGGAGTAGCCGAACATCCGCTCGGCGGCCTGATTGAAGAGGATGATGCGCTCCGCCTCGTCCAGGCAGAGGATGGCGTCTCCGGCGATGGAGATGACGCACGAGAGCCGGGCTTCCGAGACGCGGAGTGCCTGCACGGCGAACTCGAGTCGCGCGCGGCTCCATTCCGAGGCCTCCCGCTGCTCGAACCAGAGCTGGACGCCCAGGGTCAGTGCCAGCACCACCAGCACCGCGCCCGGAAGGGTCCAGCCCACCGGGTGCTCCCACGTCGACAGGGCCTGCACCAGGGTGAGGGCTCCCAGGGCCAGCAGTCCCGAGAGCTTCACCCTACCCGTGGTCCCGGAGAGGCGCTGGTGCATGTCCTTTCCATTTCCCCCCGTGAGAAGCCCTGGCCAGGAAGGCCATGGCCTCCTTCAACATGGCGCGGGGGCGAGGCCCTTCCAATCCCGGAGCGCGCGAGAGACGGAGGCAGGCGGGGCAACGCCAGGGTGTCCCCCATCCCCGTGAAGACGAGCGCGCTGGCTATGCTTGCTCAGGAGAGGCGCGTGCGCCGGGGGGAACCATGGAGCGAAGACAGCCACCCGAAATCGACCTCCCTCGTCTGCTCGCGTCCTACAGCGCGGTCCAGCTGGCGGGGAACCTGCGGGGGTCCCTGCGCCTCCTCGACGAGGCGCTGGCGCGAGGGGCCTCCATCACCGACCTGCAGTGCCACGTCATCCAGGCGGCCCAGCGAGAGCTGGGTCAGCTCTGGCAGGGCAAATACATCGGCATCGCCCAGGAGCACCGGGCCACCGCCATCTCCCAGGTGGCGCTCGCCCACCTCTTCTCGCGCGCCCAACCCGCGCCGTCCCGGGGCGTGAGCGTGGCGGTCGCCTGCGTCGAGGGGGAGCTGCACGAGATGGCCGCCCGCCTGTTGTCCGATTTCCTGGAGCTGGCCGGTTTCACCGTACTGTACCTCGGAGCCAACCTGCCCACCGACAGCCTGCTGTCGATCCTCGAGCAGGAGCCACCAGACGTGCTGGCCCTCTCGGTGACGATGGTCTTCAACATCTCGGCCCTTCGCCGGGCCGTCGCGGAGGTCCGCGAGCGACTGGGTCCTGGCCTGCCCATCCTCGTGGGCGGACCCGCCGTCGACGAGATTCCCGGACTGGTGGCCGAGCTGGGCGTGGGGAGCTCAGGCCCGACTCCGGCCGAGTTGGAGTCCGCCGTGCTGCGCGCGGTGGAGCAGCGCCTGCATTGAGCGAGGCGCGGGAGGCTCAGGCCGAGGGTCTACCCTCTCCTCTGCCCTCGCCGAGGAACCGGGCTCGCAGCGCGCGGACCACCTCGGCGTCCCAGCGCGTGGAGAACACCTCCACCACCGTGCGGCGGTAGCGCAGCGCGCACGCGAGGCACAGCGTGGTGACCGTCATCCCGATGAGGCTGTTCTGCCAGGAGGCCAGGTCCCACTGCCCCTCCCAGAACCACTCCGTCCGGCTGGTGGGCCAGAAGTACCAGATGGGCCAGCCCGGGCCGCTGCCGGCGAGATCGCACAGCAGGTGGAGATGGAAGGCCAGCAGCGCCAGCGCCGCCACCCGGAGCCGCTGCCGGGCCAGCATCGCGCACACCAGCGCCGTCAACAGCGCGCCCACGTACCCGTGGAAGAGGAGGTGGTGGTAGGTCGAGTACATCTCCACCCCACCCAGCAGGCTCAGCCCATCCAGGTCCGGCGCCAGCCCCGCGCAGACGACGAGCACACGGTCCCGCCGCGCCTCCAGGCGCTGTGTCATCAACCAGGACAGCTCGGCGTGGACGATGGGGTTCATGCGCGGGGGCTCGGTGCTCAGGTGTCCGCGGGCGCGTCGTAGTTGGGCGTCAGGTCGATCACGTACGCGGTGAGCAGGTGGTAGATGATGACGTTGCTCACCCAGAAGAACATGGCGGGGAAGCTCACGTACACCATCGACGAGCCCGGCCACACGTGGAGGGGCTGCCCGGTGAGCTGCACCGCGAGGAAGCCTCCCACCCACTCGCCCACCCAGCACACGCCCGTGGCGATGGCCACGCGCGGCCAGAGCTTCATCCCCTTCGGGTGGAACCAGTAGTAGTGCAGCGTCCACATCAGGAAGACGGAGCCCGCCCAGAGCACCATGCTGCCGAAGGAGAACCAGCCATAGGGCGAGGCCGGGTACACCCAGCCATACGTCCCGTTCACCGCCTTCCAGGCCTGGTTCTGGCTCAGCTCCAGGAGCCACAGCAGCGGCGCGACGTAGAGAATCTGGGTGGCCAGCACCCGCGCGTAGAGGCCGAACGGGCGGCGCTGGGCCTCGGCGGACAGAGCTATCGTGTTCATCAGGTCCCCCCTGTGATGATGGGATGTCGTGGTTCCGACCATCGGTGATTGCCCTACTCCGGACCCTCGCCGCTTCCCTCAGGCCGTCAACCGCTTGCATTCTGGCGCCAAAACCCGGCGTTTTTCCAGGGGCCGCCCACTCCTTGCCGCTCCAACCGTGCCAAGCTCACCCTCCTCCCCCGACAGGAGCCAGTCATCATGTCCACACCCACACCGCGCAACATGACTGACTACGAGGCAACCCACCGCGACTTCCAGTGGGAGCGCCCCGAGTATTTCAACTTCGCCACGGACGTCATCGACCGCTGGGCCTCCGAGCGCCCCGATGCCCCCGCGCTGCAGTGGAGCGACGAGGCGGGGCAGGCCCGCGTCTTCACGTGGAAGGACGTGAAGCAGCGCTCGCTGCACGCGGCGCAGTTCCTCACCAGCCAGGGTCTGCACAAGGGCGACCGTGTCTTCGTGATGATGCCGAGGATTCCGGAGTGGTGGTTCCTCGTCCTGGGGTGCATTCGCGCTGGCATCGTCTTCATGCCGGGCACGCCGATGCTCACCGTCAAGGACATCCGCTACCGGTTGCTGGCGGCCGACGCCAACGGCGTCATCGCGGACACGAGCTGCCTGGACAGGTTCGAGGGCCTGGTGGGCACGGGCCGGGTGGAGACGTGGGTGGCCGTGGGCCAGGCGCCCGCACCCTGGGTGCGCTACGAGCCCGGTGGCGCGGGCACCGGCTCGCATGGCGCACAGTTCGAGCGCACCCGGGCGGATGACCCGATGCTCATCTACTTCACCTCGGGCACCACGGGCATGCCGAAGATGGTGCAGCACACGCAGGCCAGCTACGGCCTGGGGCACCAGATCACCGGCCGCTACTGGCTGGACCTGACGCCGGAGGACCGGCACCTGACGCTGTCGGACACGGGCTGGGCCAAGTGCGCGTGGGGCAAGCTGTTCGGCCCATGGAGCCAGGGCGCGTGCAACGTGGTGTACGACTTCCGGGGCCGCTTCGACGCGGCGCGGGTGCTCCGGGTGCTCGAGCGGCAGAAGGTGACGACGTTCTGCGCGCCGCCCACGGCGTGGCGGGCCATCGTGTTGCAGGACCTGTCGCAGTACGACCTGTCCTCGGTGCGGCACGCGCTGAGCGCGGGCGAGCCGCTCAACCCCGAGGTCATCGACACGTGGAAGCAGGCCACGGGGCTGTACATCCGCGAGGGCTACGGACAGACGGAGTCGGTGGTCATCGTGGGGATGTTCCCGGCGCTGGAGCCGAAGGCGGGCTCCATGGGCAAGCCGTCCCCGGGCTTCGAGGTGGCGATCATCGACGGGGAGGGGAAGGAGGTGCCGGTGGGGCAGGAGGGCGACATCGCGGTGAAGGTGAAGCCGGAGTGGCCGGTGGGGCTGTTCCGGGGCTACCTCAACGACGACTCGGCCAACCGGGTGGCCTTCCGGGGCGACTGGTACGTGACGGGCGACCGGGCGGTGAAGGACGCGGAGGGGTACTTCTGGTTCGTGGGGCGCAGCGATGACGTCATCAAGACGTCGGGCTACCGGGTGGGGCCCTTCGAGGTGGAGTCGGCGCTGCTGGAGCACGCGGCGGTGGCCGAGTCGGCCGTGGTGGGCGTGCCCGACGAGCGGATCGGCCAGCGCATCAAGGCGTACGTGGTGCTGGCGCCGGGCTTCACGGGCTCCACGCAGCTCGCCGAGGAGCTGCAGGAGTACGTGAAGAGGACGACGGCCCCCTACAAGTACCCGCGCGAAATCGAGTTCGTCACGGAGCTGCCCAAGACGGTGAGCGGGAAGATCCGCCGCACGGACCTGCGGGCCCTGGCGCAGCAGAAGAAGGACTGAACCCCCGGCGGGAGGACCGCGCCCCCCATGCTTTCTCACCTCGTGAGAAAAGGGGGCCGTGTTTTCCGAATTGCTCCCTATTTTTCCTGGGCTTGCTTGATTTCCTCGTCCGAGCCGAGGGATATGGAAAGTGTAATTTTCCACTCCCCGTGCGAGGAGAAGCAGCGATGTCCAGACGCCCGTTGGCCTTGTTGTCCGCTGTCCTGTTGTCCCAGGCGTGTAACCCGGTGACGGAGGAGGAGGCGCCAGCCCCCGCTCCCGAGGCCGCCGCCGTCGAGCAGCCCCTGGCGGTGACGGGCTTCGCCGAGCTGCACCACCACATGTTCGCCGAGGAGGCGTTTAGCGGTGGCTGGTTCCACGGCGGCCACACCGGCACGCTGGTGAGCTGTGACGGCGGCGAGCCGGAGAGCGATCACGCCCGCGTGCGCATGGACCTGAGCAACATGCTCAACCTGTGCCCCAACGCGGGGGGGGTGGATCTGTCCTCCGTGCCGGTGCTGTCGCAGCTGTTTGGAATTGGCGGGGCGGTGGGCTCGGAGTTCATCGGGAAGATCGAAGGTACCGAGGGCGACACGGGCCTGCACCTGGGACGCAAGCAGGTGCCCACCCAGTGGCCGCGCTGGGACACCATCGCCCACCAGCAGGCCTGGGAAGGCTGGCTGAAGCAGGCGAAGGACGGTGGCCTGTCGCTGGTGACGGTGTCGCTGGTGAGCAACGGCTTCCTGTGCAGCGCGCTGCCCTACCAGAACATCAGCCGCCCCTGCGACGAGATGGCGGACATCGAGGTGCAGCTGCAGATGGCGCGTGACTTCGATGCGCGCACGGACTGGGCGGAGATCGCCCTGTCGCCCGCGCATGCCCGGCAGATCATCGGCGCCGGCAAGCTGGCCATGGTGCTCTCCATCGAGACGAGCAAGCTGTTCGGCACCAAGGACTGGCGCACGGAGCTCAACCGCTTCCACTCGCTGGGCGTGCGCTCCATCCAGCCGGTGCACCAGCTGGACAACCGCTTTGGTGGCGCGGCGCTGCACAACGCCATCTTCCAGGCCGCGCAGTTCCTGGAGAACTGCCACATCGACACCGACTGCGGCGTGACCGGACCCGGCTTCACGCTGGGCTTCGACGTGGACGCCAACTGCCGCAACGTCAAGGGTCTCACGACCGATGGCCGGGCCCTGGTGCAGGAGATGATGGCCAAGGGCATGCTCATCGACGTGGCGCACATGTCCGAGCGCAGCGTGCAGGACACCTTCTCCGTGTCCCAGGCCAACAACTACTACCCGCTCTACATCTCCCACGGCCACTTCCGCGAGGTGATGAACCCGAAGCTGGCGGAGAACGAGAAGACGACGCCGGCGTGGGTGGTGAAGGAGCTGCGGCAGACGGGCGGCATGTTCGGTCTGCGCACGGCGCATGACGAGACGCGGGCGTACACGCGCACCACCGTGGCCAACTCCTGCCAGGGCTCGACGCGCTCGCTGGCCCAGGCGTACGAGTTCGGCCGCCAGGGCCTGAAGGTGCCCATGGCCTTCGGCGCGGACCTCAACGGCTTCATCCAGCAGACGCGGCCGCGCTTCGGCTCGTACGGGGCGTGCTCGGCGGGCTTCAAGGCGGAGGCGGACGCGCAGGCCAACCAGCAGCGCCTCTCCGGGCCGCCGCGCCTGGGCACGGACTTCGACGTGTACGGCCTGGCGCACGTGGGCCTGCTGCCGGACG
This sequence comes from Archangium violaceum, assembly GCF_016887565.1. NCBI lineage: Bacteria > Pseudomonadati > Myxococcota > Myxococcia > Myxococcales > Archangiaceae > Archangium > Archangium violaceum. Next base: position 11,229,022 of record NZ_CP069396.1, on the reverse strand, counting down.
TGGTGCGTGACCTCAAGCAGCTGGGCGTCAACACCACGGGCCTGGAGAACTCGGCGGAGACCTTCATCCGCATGTGGGAGCGCGCGCAGTCCACGCGCACGGGCATGGCGGACGCGGCCACGGACATCGACACCAGCGGCGTGGCGCCCTACGTGGAGAAGGCCACCCGCGAGGCGCAGTACCCCCAGGTGTGCGGCAAGGCCTACTCGCCCAACTCCAAGGTGCTCGGCGAGACGTGCCGCTTCAACGAGGAGTGCGTCAGCGCCAAGTGCACCTCGCTGGACTGCGGCAACATCACCGGCACCTGCATCTGCGACGGTGACAACGACTGCGGCACCAGCCAGTACTGCGGCTGGGGTCTCAACACCGGCATCTGCCAGAACAAGAAGGCCAAGGGCGCCCTCTGCGCGGAGAACCGCGAGTGCCTCTCGAACAACTGCCGCTGGACCTTCACCTGCGGCTGAGCCCCTGAGTCCCTGAGTCGTCGCGCGGGGGAGGTTCCTGGCACCGTGCCGGGGACCTCCCCCGTGTCTTTATTTACGGCAGACGCGGGCGTAGCGGCAGGCCACCACCGAGGGCTGTTCCACCGGGTAGCCGACCTGGATGGACCAGGCCAGGCGCACGAACTGGGCATGAGACCAGACGAGGGGGGTGGCGGAGAACGTCCCCTCGCCGGGAACGAAGCCGGGCTGTCCGGACGGAGGACGCCCATCCCATACCTGCTCGGGCAGCATGTACCCGTCGTTGCCCGAGCGGGCCATCGCGGCGAGGAAGCCGTCCGCGGGCTGTCCCACCAGGAGCGCGTACTCGCCCCGCTCGCCCGCGAAGATGGGCCAGGCCCTCCCGAGTGTCAGCCCGGTGTCGGGCTCGCTGATGTCCCAGGGGGCGCCCTCGCGTGTCTCGCCATACCCGTCGAAGTCGTACCGGCGCCAGAAGGGGCCGTTGGGCGTCTCCACCCGCAGCTGCGCGTCCACCACGGGCAGCGTTCGCACGATGGCCGGGTCATCCGCCGGCTTCACGCCCAGCCGCACCAGCTCGAGGAAGCTCGGGTCCACCACCCGGCGTTGGTCGGCGGCGGACGGGCCTCCGTCTCCCACGCTGTAGGTCGTCCCGGCGTTGGGGTTCCCGTCCTTCGTCAGCCGCAGGTAGTACGGGTGCGGCGCCAGCGGCCCGTTGGTCGTCACCGTCCAGCCCTCCACCTGGCGCTGCCACGCGTCCGCGGTCGCCTCGTAGCGCTCGGCGGAGGCGGTGTCTCCGTTGCGGCGCGCGAGGTCCGCGGCGCAGATGAGCCCCGCCACCTCCGCGGCGATCGTCCCGGGTGAATAGCCTCCCTGGTTCTCCCAGCGCTCCTGCGGCGTGATGGGGCCATGGGCCACCAGGAAGTCCGCCGCCTTGCGGATGTGCTCGGTGTACGTCTGTGCATCGGCCCGGCCCAGCTGCCAGGCCAGGACGATGGGGAGGGCGACCTCGTCGAGCTGGAGGCTGGTCCAGCGCGGGGTTCCATCCACCTCGGCGTTCTGCGGGAAGGAGCCGTCCGGCTTCTGCTGCACCTGGAAGAGGTGGTCCAGCGAGCGCTCCGCTCCCGCACGGTCTCCGGCCGCCAGCAGCGCGGTGGCGATCTGATACAGGTCGCGCGACCACACGAGGTGGTAGGGCCCGGACGGGTTCTCCAGCTTCCGGGTGCCCCACACCCACGGCATGCTGGGCGAGGCGATGTAGGCGCCCCGGTACGTCTTGTCCTCGGAGGCCGCCATCACCATCACCGACACGTCATAGGTGGTCCGCCACTCCTGGGCGCTGGCCGGCGCGGGAGACAGCGAGTCCAGGTAGGCGTGCCAGCCGGCGGCGTAGCGCTGGGAGATCTCCAGGAAGCCCGTGGCCAGCGAGTCGCGTGCCGTCTGGTGGGCCTTGCGCGCCGTGGGGCCGAAGCCGAGCGCGAGCGTCACCTGCTGGCGGGAGCGCCCATCCACCGCCACCCGGGCCGTCTGCACCACGTTGCCCTCGGATGCCGAGCCGAAGCTCCAGTCCAGCTTGTAGTCCTCGCGGAGGTCGGTCCAGCCATCGCTCACGTCGAGGAAGCCGTTGGAGGTCCGCGTGAAGCCGGGCCGGGCGAGCAGGGCACTCGCGGCCTTCGCATCGGACGCGAGCAGCACGTCATCATGGCTCGTACCCGAGTCGTCCATGCCATCGTTGGACAGCGACGGGTCATACACCACGTAGAGCGCATAGGGCTCCCCGGAGAGGGATTCGAAGCGCACGTCGATGAGCAGCACGTTCCCGCGCGGGTCCGTCACGTACGTCTTGGTGAGACGGTAGCGGCCGGAGCGGGCCGTGTTCACCTGGCGGTAGGTGAGGCTGCGCGGATCCACCAGCTCGACGCGGTGCTCGGTGGCGTCCTGCTCCGACTCGGCGAAGGTGCGGCCGTCGGAGACCACGAAGCGCAGGTCCCTCACGCTCGGGGTGCCGAGCGTGGGGTAGTAGACCTCCGTCAGCTCTCCGGTGGCACCGAGCGTGTACCAGACACGACTCGCTTCCTCGTGCGCGGTGCCAAACCCCACCTTGTTCGCGGGAGTCCAGGTGGCGAGCGAGCCAGGGCGGCCGGGCGCGGGGGACCCCGCGCAGCCGGACAGCAATAGAAGACTCGTCAGGAGCGCCAGCCAGCCATGCGGCCGGAGTATCGCTCGACCGGCGCTCGGATGATTGTCCGCTGCGGTAATGAATGACATACGGGCTCCCTCGCCTGTGGACTCCGACAAGGGAGTACACGGGCAGGGGAACGCGCAATGGGCCCTTTGGGAGGGCCGTCAGTCATTGAATGGTACGGATGCCTACTTCACGTCGCGCGTGGAGTCCGAAGCGGGCGGAGACTCCCCGGCGGGGTGGGCATCCAGCTCCTCGCGGTCGAGCGAGGCGGGCAGGAGCGCGTTGGCCAGGATGCCCACGAGCGCGGCCAGGGCCATGCCGTGCAGCTCCATGTGGACCCCGCCAAAGGTGAGCGGCACCTTGGCGCCACCCAGGCCGAGCACGAGGATGAGGCTGACCACGATGAGGTTGCGGCTGTGGGCGAAGTCGATCTTCGCTTCGGAGAGGGTGCGGATGCCGACGGAGGCGATCATCCCGAAGAGCAGGATGCTCACGCCGCCGAGCACGCCGGCCGGGAAGCTCTGGAACACGGCGGCCAGCTTGGGCGAGAGGCCGAAGAGCATGGCGAAGCCGGCGGCGATGCGCAGCACGGCGGGGTCGTAGACGCGGGTGACGGCGAGCACGCCGGTGTTCTCCGCGTACGTGGTGGCGGCGGGCCCTCCGAGCGCGGCGGAGACCATGTTGGCGATGCCATCGGCGAAGAGGGTGCGCGGCAGGCCGGGGCGCTCGAGGAAGTTCTTCCCCACCACGCGGCCGTTCACGATGACGTCGCCGATGTGCTCGATGAAGGTGACCACGGCCACCGGGGCGAGCACGAAGATGGCTGTCCACGAGAAGGCCGGGGCGTGGAAGGCAGGCAGGCCCACCCAGGCGGCCTCCCGGATGGCATCGAGCTTCGCGGGCTCCACCGCGCCGAGCACCAGCGACGTCACGTAGCCGGCGATGACGGCGATGAGGATGGGAATCATCTTGAAGAGACCCCGGGCGAAGACGCTGGTGATGATGGCGGCCAGCAGCGTGACGAGCGCCAGCCCCCAGTGACTCTGGGCCTGGTTGACGGCGACGTTGGCCAGGCCGAGCCCGATGACGATGATGACGGGGCCGGTGACGATGGGCGGGAAGATCCGCTGGATGCGTTGCACGCCGACGGCCTTCACCAGGGCGGAGAAGACGAGGTACATGGCGCCGGCGGCGAGGAGCCCTCCCCCCACGGCGGCGGGGCCCTCGGCCTTGAGCACGGCGATGATGGGGGCGATGAAGGCGAAGCTGCTGCCCAGGAAGATGGGCACGCCGAGCCCGGTGAGGACGTGGAAGAGAAGGGTGGCGAGCCCGGCACCGAAGAGGGCGACGCTGGGGTTGAGACCGGTGAGGAGCGGCACCAGCACGGTGGCGCCGAACATGGCGATGGTGTGCTGGAGGCCCAGCACGACCTTCTTCTGGAGCGGGAGGGGCGGCGACATGGTGCGCGCTTACTCCAGCGGTGACCTTTCCGGGTACTGCCTTCTTGTTCGGGTGGGAGCCGGTCGCACGGACTACACTCGGACCTCGTGCCAGCGGACGACTCCCAGAGGCCAGAGCCCGAAGCCTTCCCCGATGCCCGATGGGGGAAGGGAACGCGAGCCCACGAGGAGCGCATCTTCCTGGAGGGGCCCCGGTCTCGCGGGGAGGAGCTGCGCCGGGCACTGCGCATCTTCACCGAGTGCCTCAGGGGTTTCCGGACGCTGCACTTCGTGGGGCCGTGCGTGACGGTGTTCGGCTCGGCGCGCTTCGGCCCGGACCATCGCCATTACGAACTGGCTCGGCGGATGGGGACGGAGCTCGCCCGGATGGGCTTCACGGTGATGACGGGAGGAGGCCCGGGCATCATGGAGGCGGCCAACCGTGGGGCGCGCGAGGGGGGAGGGCGCTCGGTGGGGTGCAACATCCAGCTGCCGCATGAGGAGAAGCCCAATGCGTACCTCGATACCTTCCTCGAGTTCCGCTACTTCTTCATCCGCAAGCTGATGCTGGTGAAATACTCATACGCATTCGTGGCGTTCCCGGGCGGCTTCGGGACGATGAATGAGATCTTCGAGACGGCGGTGCTCATCCAGACGGGGAAGATCCGGAGCTTTCCCCTGGTGCTGATGGGCCGGGAACACTGGGAGCCGCTGTTGGACTTCCTGCGAGGGAAGCTGTTGGCGGAGGGCACCATCGACGCGGCGGACGTGGACCGGCTGGTGGTGACGGACTCGGTGGAGGAAGCCATCGAGTGCATCCGTGAAGGCGTCGTGGACCGGCCGGGCCTGTTGCGCCCGAGACCCACCACCCACCCCTCTCCCTCTGGGAGAGGGACGGGGTGAGGGTATCGAGGTTCGCGGGTTGAATCCTACCCCAGCCGCAGGGGCAGGCTGCGCAGACGCTTCCCGGTGAGGGTGAAGACGGCATTGGCCACGGCGGCCGCTACCGGCCCGAGCGGCGGCTCGCCCATGCCATGCGGCGTGTCACCGTCTCCCACCAGCACCGTCTCGACGTCCGGGGCTTCCGCCATCGTCAGCAGCGGGTAGTCGTGGAAGTTCTCCGCCTCCACCTGCCCCTGCTTCACGGTGATCCGCTCGGACAGGGTGGAGCTCAGCCCCATCATCACCGCGCCCTCCACCTGCGCCATGGCACCGTCCGGGTTGATGACCAGGCCGCAGTCCACGGCGCTCGTGAAGCGGTGCACGCGCACCCGGTTGCCCTCCACGGAGACCTCGGCCACCTGGGCCACCAGGGTCTTCGTGTCCATGGAGCACGCGAGGCCCCGGGCGCGACCCTCCGGCGCGGCCGTTCCCCAGCCCGCACGCGAGGCCGCCGACTCCAGCACCCGGCGCCAGCGGCGCCCCAGCTCGTCCTCCGGCAGGTGCTTCAACCGGAAGGCCAGCGGATCCTCCCCGGCCGCGTGGGCCAGCTCGTCCATGAAGCTCTCCAGCGCGAAGGTGTTGGCCAGCAGGCCGAGGCCGCGCCAGGTGCCCGTGGGCACGGGCAGCTTCACGCGCTGGGCTCGCACCTGGCGGTGGGCCATGGCGTAGCGGATGGTGCCTCCCCGCCAGGCGCCGAGGTCCGCTCCCAGCACCGCCGCCGCGACCTCCGGTATCAGCGAGAAGATGACGTCTCCGCTGGCCTGCTGGTGCTCGAACGCCAGCACCCGGCCGGACTCGTCCAGCGAGGCCTTCAGCTGGTGGTGCGTGGGCGGGCGGAAGAATCCCTGGCGGAACTCCTCGGTGCGGTTCCACCCCACGTGCACCGGCCGGCCCGTGGCCCGCGAGAGCCTCGCGGCCTCGATGGCGGGCCGCGCGTCCAGGCGCCGTCCGAAGCCTCCTCCCAGGTAGGTGGGGAAGAGCTCGACGCTCTCCTCCTCGCGGTCCAGCGCCTTGGCCACCTGCTTGCGGATGCTCCCGGGCACCTGGGTGGCCATCCACACCCGCACCCCCTCCGGTTTCACCTCCACCAGCGCGGCCTGCGGCTCCAGGTGCGCGTGCGCGGCGATGGGCGTGCGGTACTCGGCGCTCAGCTGCCTGCCTCGCCCCAGGTGCGCCGGTGCATCGCCCTCGTCCTGGACGAGCACGCCCTCGCCATCCTTCACGGTCGTCAGCGCCTCGATGTCCGCCTGCTGGAGGGACTCGCCCTCGCTCCACTCCAGCTCCAGGTGGGCCAGGGCGGCGTAGGCCTGCGCGCGGGACTCGGCGGCCACTCCGGCGAAGTCGCCCTCCACCACCACCGCCACCACGCCCGGCTGCTGGCGCGCCTGGCCCTCGCGGGCACTCCGCAGCGTGCTTCCGAGTCTCGGCGGCCGGGCCACGGCGCCGTACAGCATGCCGGGCAACCGCTGGTCATACGCGTACACCGGCTGGCCGGTGAGCTTGGCCTCCAGGTCCACGCGCGGCATCGACTGGCCGATGAGCTGGAAATCCTTCGCGGGCTTGAGGGCCGGCGCCTGCTCGGGCACCTCCCACGTGCCCGTGTGCTTCGCCACCACCTCGCCGTAGCGCAGCGTGCGCTCGGGTTGGTCCCGCACGCTGAACGTCCCGGCCGCCGCCACGAGCGACCCGGCGGGAACGTTCAACTGGCGGGCGGCCTCGGCGCGCAGCATCTCCCGGAGGGTGGCGGCCACTTCGCGCAGCGGGGTGAACAGGCCGACCACGGTCTGGCTGCCCGAGGTGCCCTGCGAATCCAACGGCCCATGGGAGGTGCTGGCGTGCACCACTTCCAGCTGCTCCCAGGGGACCTCCAGCTCCTCGGCGGCGATCTGCGCCAGCGCGGTGTGGACGCCCTGGCCCATCTCCACCTTGGGCAGGTGCAGGCGCACGCGGTCATCCGGGAAGAGCTCGAACCAGACGGTAGGGTCCAGCTTGCCTTTCGGGGTGGGCAGGTCGCCCTTGTCGAACCACTGCGCGACCCCCAGGCGCAGGGCGGGCAGACCCAGGGCCACGGCTCCGGCACCGCCCACGCCCAGTCCGAGCAGGAACTGCCGGCGCGTCGGGCGCCAGCCCTTCTTCGGGAGCGAGTCGCTCATGGCTCCGTCTCCTCGGCCAGCTGGCTCGCCGCCGCGAGCACGGCCTTCTTGATGCGGGGGTAGGTGCCACAGCGGCAGTAGTTGTGGCTCATGGCCTCCACCACCTGCTCGGGCGAGGGGCTCGGGTTCTTCTCCAGGAGCGCGGCGGCGGTCATCATCTGGCCGCTCATGCACCAGCCGCACTGGGGCGCCTGCACCTGGAGGAAGGCCCGTTGCACGGGGTGCAGCCGCGGTTTGCCATCCGGACCCGGGCGGGACAGGCCCTCCACGGTGCGGATGCGCTTGCCGGCCAACAGGGAGATGGGCGAGATGCACGCGCGGGTGACGACGCCGTCCACGTGGACCGTGCAGGCGCCACAGATGCCGGCTCCGCAGCTGAAGCGGGTGCCCGCGAGGCCCAGCTCGTCCCGGAGCACCCACAGCAGTACGCGGTGGGGGTTCTCGTCGGAGACCTCGTGTTCCTGTCCGTTGATGTCGAGCTTCATGCGGGCTTCCCGTCCTTCCAGCGGAGGTCCGCAGTCTGCGGAGGGTTGCCCGAAATATCCAGGAGCGGGTTGTGCTGGCAGGCCCGCCTGGTGTCGAGCGCAGAGGGGGGAATGGGAGAGGAGAACCGCCCGCGTGCCCCGGTTCCTGCCGGCCCGCCCAGCCTGCAGAGGGACCTTCCGGTGGCGCGCCGGACGAACTGGTCCGATCATCGGACCAGTTGCTCCCGAGCTCGTCCGGGACCTCCTCCTGTACGCGCCTACCCACCTGGCTTGAACGGATCAGGCCCAGGATGGCCCGGTCGAACCATCTGTCGATTCAGCTCCGCGCACTCCGTGCTCCAGACTCCGTTGAAGAAACCAACAACATAGCCCCTGGGTTTACGTAGCGAATTCGGGAGGCGGCTAAGGCGGTACCCAAACCAAAGCTCACCACCATCAACAGCGCGGCGGCGCGGACAATGATGCCTCTCATGTCATTTGAGACAGGTATCTCCTTCGGGAAGTGACATGACGGTCCCACTTCGGGCGGTGTTGTATTTGCTGTAGGCATCGACGCGCGCGCGAGTATTCACACCGACCTTCTCCATCTCCTCGACCCGCTTCAAAGCGGTTGCCTCGTCGTAGTTCCTCCAGACGCAGTTGATGCTATCGTCGATGGCGGGATCGGCATGAGCCTGGAGTGAGATCAGACCACGCCGAGGTACCCGAACTCCTGGCCGCGCTCGAATGCGTCGAGCAGCGCTCGGGGGAAGAAGCAGAGCTGACGCAGCTCCTCCTCTCCGCGCCATTCGACACCCTCCTGATCCGGGTCCAACTCCTGTCCCCGGGTATCCGTCGAGAAGGGCCGCTCCAGCGTGCACTCGAAGAACAGCTCCACCTGGTGGAACTCCGGTGGCAGGGCCCGGTCTCCGGGTCCCGCGATGCACTCGCGGACGAACCGGAGCGGCCCCACGCGGATGCTCGCCCCGGTCTCCTCCGCCACCTCTCGAATGAGCGCGGCTTCCATTCCCTCCCGATGCCGCTGCCCACCCCCGGGCAGCGCGTACCGGTCACCCCTCTCGTCCCGGTAACGGATGACGAGCAGCCGTCCCTCATGACGGATGATGGCTCGTGCCGCCGTGCGAATGGTGGTCATGGCGTCCTCCGCGCGAATCAGCTCCAGTCGGAGTGCACGAAGCCCGCCTCGGGCCTGTCCCGGCGCTGGTAGGTGTGCGCGCCAAAGGCGTCTCGCTGCGCCTGCGTCAGGTTCTGCGGCAGCTCCGCGCTCCGGTAGCTGTCGAAGTACGCCAGGCTCGCGCTGAACACCGGCACCGCGATCCCCAGCCTCGTCGCCACCGATACCGTGCGCCTCCACCCCGGCGCCATCTTCTCCAGCACCGGCGCCAGGCTGTCCGCCAACATCAGGTTGCTCAGGTCCGGCTTCTTCTCGAACGCCTCCCGCAGCGGCGTCAGCAGCTTCGCCCGGATGATGCACCCCGCTCGCCAGATCCGCGCCATCTCCGCCAGCGACACGTTCCACTTGTACTCGTTCGACGCCGCCTGGATGAGCCTCAGCCCCTGCGCGTACGTCACCACCCTCGCCGCGTACAGCGCGTCATGCACCCACGCCGCCAGGTTCGTCTTCTCCTCCGCCGACAGGCTCTCCCCCGTCGGCCCGTGCAGGCTGCGGCTCGCCGCCACCCGCTCGTCCTTCATCGACGACAGGTTGCGCGCGTCCAGCGCCCCCGCGATCGACGGCACCGGCACCCCCAGGTCCAGCGACACCTGCACCGTCCACTTCCCCGTCCCCTTCTGCCCCGCCTTGTCCAACACCAGGTCCACCAGCGGCCTGCCCGTCTCCCCGTCCTTCTTCCTCAGCACCTTGATCGTCGTCTCCAGCAGGAACGACTCGGCGATCCCCTGGTTCCACTGCGCGAACAGATCCGCCAGCTGCTCCGCCGACAGTCCCAACCCCCGCTTCAGCAGATCGTACGTCTCCGCCAGCAACTGCATGTCCGCGTACTCGATGCCGTTGTGCACCATCTTCACGAAGTGGCCCGCTCCGTCCGGCCCCACGTGCGTGACGCACACTCCCGCCTCGCTCCTCGCCGCGATTGCCTCCAGCACCGGCCTCACCAGCCCGTACGCCTCGGCGGGGCCTCCCGGCATGATCGACGGGCCATGGCGCGCCCCCTCCTCACCCCCTGACACCCCCACCCCCAGGAAGTGCAGCCCCTTCGCCTTCCACTCCGCCTCCCTCTTGCGCGTGTCCTGGAACCACGAGTTCCCTCCGTCCAACACCACGTCCCCAGGCTCCAGCAACGGCTCCAGCTTCTCCAACATCGAGTCCACCGCCGCCCCCGCCGTCACCATCAGCAGGATGCGTCGCGGCCGCTCCAGCGCCCCCACGAACTCCGCGAGCTCCGCGTACCCCTTCAGGCTCGCCGGCGCTCCCTTCTTGCGCAGATCCTCGAAGCGCTCGGGGTGTCGGTCCCAGACCGCTACCTTGAATCCGTGGTCCGCTACGTTGAGCGCGAGGCTTTGTCCCATGACCCCCATCCCGGCCACGCCGAACTGCGCTCGCCCCTGCTGCCCCTGTGCTGTGGTCATTTCGTTGACTCCTGTGTGTCGGTTCCGGGGGCAGACCCTCACCCCAGCCCTCTCCCAGAGGGAGAGGGAGCATTCACTGGCCCGCAGCCGCCTTGTCCATCATCCAGTGCGTCTGCTCTACCTTCGCCGCCGGTAGGTCCTCTCCCGCAAGGACCCGCTTCACCATCTCCCTCTTGCCCGCCCCACTCACCAGCCCCAGCACCTTCCTCGCTGATTGCAGCACCGGCAGCGTCAGCGTCATCCGCCACGGCGGCGGTTTGGGTCCCACCACCGCCAACACCCGCCGCTCCTTCTCCTTCAGCGACGTGCCTCCCGGGAACAATGACGCCGTGTGCCCGTCCTCCCCCATCCCCAGCACCACCACGTCCATCACCCGCGGCAACAGTTTTTCGTAGTCCCGCGCCGCCTCGTCCCGGTCCGCCCTCTCTCCCGGCATCCGGAAGATTTGATGCACCGGTACCCCCAGCGGTTTGAAGAGCGCCTCCTCCGCCAGCAGGTAGTTGCTCTCCGGGTGGTCCGGCGGCACGAAGCGCTCGTCCACGAAGTAGAAGTCCACCAGCGCCCACGGCACGTCCCGCTTCGCCAGCTCCCGGTACACCGGCCCCGGTGTGCTCCCGCCCGACAGCGCCAGGCTCACCCTCTGGCCCCCCGTCACGCACTCGTTCAGCGCCCGGGCCAGCCAGTCCGCCGCCTCGCCCACCAGCGCCTCCTTGTCCACCACAATGGGCCCGGGCCTCATCCCTTCAGCTCCGTCCACCGCCGCCCATCGCGCGCCAGCAGCGCCGCTCCCGCGTCCGGCCCCGCGCTCCCCTGCTCGTACGTGTGCATCGGCCCTCCCTTCCCCGAGTCCAGCGACTCGATGATGGGCGTCACCCACGCCCACGCCTGCTCCACGCTGTCCTGCCTCGCGAAGAGCGTCGTGTTGCCCCTCATGCAGTCCAGCATCAGCCGCTCGTAGGCCTCCGGCACCGGCTTGTTGAAGCTCTTCGCGTAGTCGAAGTCCATGGTCACCCCCGACAGGTTGATGTCCTCGCCGGGTACCTTCGACTCGAAGCTCAACCCGATGCCCTCGCGCGGCTGGATGCGCAGCGTGAGCACGTTGGGCTGCAGCCTCTGGCACGTGTCACTCGTGTTGAAGAGGCAGTGCGGCACCGACTTGTAGTGGATGGACACCTCCGTCGCCCGCTTGCTCAGCCCCTTGCCGGCTCGCACGTAGAAGGGCACACCCTGCCACCTCCACGTGTCGATGTACGTCTTCAGTGCCACGTAGGTGGGCGTCTTCGAATCCTTCGCCACGCCCTGCTCCTCGCGGTACCCCTGGTACTGCCCCTGCACCACGTACTTCGCCACCTCACCGTCCACCATGGGGCGCAGCGCGCGGAATACCTTGTTCTTCTCGTCCCGGATGTCCTCGGACGCGAACGACACCGGCGGCTCCATCGCGCACATGGCCAGCACCTGCAACAGGTGGTTCTGCACCATGTCCCGGATGACTCCCGTCTCGTCGTAGAAGCGCCCCCGCCCCTCCACTCCAATCTTCTCCGCCGCCGTTATCTCCACGTGGTCGATGTGCTGCCGGTTCCACAGCGGCTCGAAGATGGCGTTGGCGAAGCGGAAGACGAGGATGTTCTGCACCGTCTCCTTCCCCAGGTAGTGGTCGATCCGGAAGATCTGCTTCTCGTCGATCACCGCCGCCAGGGCCCGGTTGAGCTCCTTCGCGCTGGCCAGGTCTCGGCCGAAGGGCTTCTCGATGACCAGCCGTCTCCAGGGGCGCTTCACCGACGCGTCCTCGCGGTACAGCAGCCCGGAGCTGGACAGGCCATCCAGCAGCGAGGGGAAGGTGGAGGCCGGAGTGGCCAGGTAGTAGAGCTGGTTGCCCTGCGTCCCGAAGCGCTCCGCGGTGCGCTCCAGGTGCTCGCGCAGGCGGATGAAGGACTCCGGGTCGTCGTAGGCCCCCGTCATCATCTCCAGCTTGCTGGCGAGCCGCTCCCAGGTGGCCTCGTCCAATGGCTGGGTGCGGGCGAACTTCTTCAAGCCCTCCTTCACCTGCTCGCGGAAGTGCTCCAGGTCGTGCTCGGAGCGGCTGAAGGCCACCACCGCGAAGTTGTCGGGCAGCTGCCGCTGCCGCGCCAGCTCGAAGAGGGCCGGGAACAGCTTGCGTTGGGCGAGGTCTCCCGTGGCACCGAAGAGGACCATGGTGCACGGATCCGGTCTTCCCGCCCGTACCAGCGGATCACCTTCGCGAGGGTGGGTCTCGATGTGCAGGCCCTGCTCTTCCATGTCGTCCTCCGGAACGGCGGATGCGGGGGGAACATATGCGCTCGGGACCTCGCGGGCGCATCAATACGTCGCGACCCGCTCCCGTCCCCGAGGCCGAGGGCTCCGTCCGCTGAGGGAAGGAGGAACCTCAATCGTTCTCCGGATGACGTGCCGGTCCGGCTCCTCTCGCGGGCCCGAGTTCCAGGTCCGTAGGCTCCATTTTTCCTCGTCTTCCCGAGACCTCCGTTTCCCCCCGGAAGCTTCATGCACGAGTCGGTACTGGCAGGGCAGGTGCTCGAGGTCGTGCTCGAGCGCGCCCTCTTCGAGGGCGCCTCGCGTGTCCGCGTGGTGCGGGGCTGGGTGGCGGAGATGGTGTCCCTGTGCCCCGAGCGCCTCTCCGTCCACTTCGCCGACCGGGCCCGGGGGACCTCGGCGGAAGGGGCGCGGCTGCTGCTGGAGCTCATCTACGTGGAGGCTCGCTGCCGGTCCTGTGGCCGTACCTACGCGCCCGAGCACCCCCGCCCGCGCTGCCCCGTGTGCGGCAGCCGCGACGTCGAGCAGCTCGGGCAGACGGGGCTCTCCGTCACCTCGCTCGTGGTGGAGTGAGTCAGGACGCCTTCGGCAACGGCACGGACGGCTCGGCCGGGGCGGCCTCCACCGCGGCCGGGACGGGCACCGGCTCCTCTCCGCGCAGCAGCCACAGCGCCACCAGGCCGGGCACGCACAGCGCGAGCGCCACCGGCCAGGTGTCCAGCCACGTCCACACCGCGGCCGTCCCGGTCCGGACGCTGACCACGGAGAGGGCGTTGTTGGCGAAGTGCAGCACGACTCCCGCCAGCAACGAGCGCGTCCGCAGCGTGGCGTAGCCGAGCATCAGCCCCAACATCGCCGCGTGCAGCACGTGGATGGGGTGGATGTGGAGCAGCCCGAAGGTGAGCGCGCTGCCCACCACCGCCACCCCCCGCGAGCCCGTGCGCGACAGCCCCACCAGCATCACCCCGCGGAACGCCGCCTCCTCGCAAAGGGCCGGGGCCAGCGCCAGCGCCGCCAGCGCCAGCGGCAACGGCCAGCTCGCGCTCTCCTTCATCATCAGCTCCATCCCGCGCAGGAATTCCTCCAGCCCGGGAGTGGACGCGGCCCCCAGGGCCTTGCGCAGCAGGACCTGCACGCCCAGGGCACAGGGGATGAGCAGGAGCACCGCGAGCGCCCCGCGCCCCGTGGGCAGGCGCAGGGAGAACACCTCGCGCACGTCCGCTCCCCGGTACCGCACCCACCCCACGGCCGGCACCCCGAAGATGCCCACCTGCGTCACCGCCAGCACCCCCCACATCGGCAACCGCTTCCACAGCAGGAGCCCCGCGACGAGCGAGCCCACCAGGATGACGGCGAAGTAGAGCAGGGCGCTCCCGGGCGAGAACGCGTCCCCCCTGCGCACCTTCCGGCCGAACACGTCCCGCCAGGGCTTCTCGCCGGACAGCAGCACCTGCTCGCTCTCGAAGACGCGGGCCGCGAAGAGCACGCCCGCCACCGCCCAGGCCAGCGTGCTCACGAAGACCACCGAATAGAGGCCCACGTCCACCCGCCCGGTGAGCAGCTCGCGCAGTAGCACCGCCACGTTGACGATGGGCACCAGCGCCAGCGTCGGCGTCAGCTCCACGCTGGGAATCATCGCTCCATGGCCGAGTGCCATCACCACCAGCAGCAAGGGCATCAGGTGGTTCTGCCCCTCCTTGAAGCTGCGCGCCGTCACCCCCACCACGATGAGCAGGGCGCTCACCAGCATCGCCAGCGGCACGAGCGCGCCGAAGGCCGCCGCGAGCGTCCCGACACTCATGTGCACCCGCCCGACCGTCCCTCCGGCGATCGCCATGAAGGCCAGCCCCATTCCCAGCAGGTTCATCAGGGCTCCGCCCAGCGTGAAGAGGCTCACCACGCCGTACTTGCCCAGCACCACCTCCAGCGGCTTCACCGGCGCGCACAGCAGCGTCTGCAGCGTTCCCCGCTCCTTCTCTCCCGCCGTGACGTCGATGGCCGGGTAGAAGCCCGACATCACCAGCGCGCACAGCAGCACGTAGGGCAGCATGTACGCGAGCCACAGCCCCAGCGAGCGGAAGTCCGAGTCCTCCACCTGGAGCGGCTCGGCCAGCTCGTCCGACAGCCCCGCTTCCGTGAAGCGCACGCGCACCGTGTCCAGGTGCACCCGGTCGAGCACCTTTCCCAACCGCTGGCGGGCGGCCCTCGACTCGGGGCGGCCCGAGTCGGAGTAGACGCGCACGCCCAGGTTCTCCTCGCTCCCCGTCACCGGCTTCGACGTCAGCGCGAGCACCACGTGCGCCTTGCGCTCGTCCAGCAGCCGCTTCGCTTCACGCGAGGGGTCCTCGGGCGCCGTTTCGCGCGAGTCCACCCACTCCACGCGCTCCATTCCGCTCAGCGCCTCCTGGAGCATCGGGGACGGAGAACCCCAGACGACGAGCTTCAGCGGCTTCTCCTCGGTGCTCCGCGCGAGCGCCCCGGACGTCAGCGCCGTCACCACCAGCAGCAGCGGGTAGAGCAGCAGCGGCACGGCGACGAGCAGCGTCAGCGTGCGGCGGTCTCTCAGGGCCTCGAGCAGGTCCTTCCGGAAGAGGGTTCGGGCAATGCTCCAGCGCATGGGACACCCCGATCAGGCGGATCGCGAGGGGAGGTAGTGGAGGAAGGCCTCGGTGAGCGTGCGCACTCCGGCGCGGGCGCACACCTCGGGGATGGGTCCCTGGTCGAGCACCTGGCCCTGGTGCAGCAACACCACCCGGTCGCACAGGTAATCGACCTCGCCCATCACGTGCGTGGAGAAGAGGATGGCCTTGCCCGCGTCTCGCGCCGCGCGGATGGCGTCCAGCAGGAACCGCCCGCTCAGCACGTCCAGCGCCGTGGTGGGCTCGTCCAGGATGAGCGCCGGTGGATCATGCAGGAACGCTCGCGCCACGTTCGCCCGCTGCTTCTGCCCCGCCGACAGCGTCCCGCATGGCTTGTCCGCGAAGGGCCCCATCTCGAACCGCGCGATGAGCTCCTCCGTGCACTGCTTCAGCTCCGCCGGCTTCAGCTCGTGCAGCTGGCCGAAGAAGGTCAGCACCTCGCGCGGTGTCAGCCGCTGGGAGAGCGCCGTGTCTCCCGACAGGAAGCCCAGCCGCTGTTTGATGCCGAAGGCGTCCGTCGCGGTGCTCGCCCCCGCCACCACCCCCTCTCCCTCGGACGGCGTGAGCACCCCGGCCAGCATGCGCAGGAGCGTCGTCTTCCCCGCGCCGTTGGGACCCAGCAGGCCCACTACCTCTCCCGCCGCCACCGTGAAGCTCGCCTCCTTCACGGCCGTGGCCTCCCCGTAGTGCTTCGTCAGCTTCCGGGCTTCGATCATGGCGTGTCCCTCCCCTCGGCTACTCGGTGCCCCGTGGCACCCAGCGCCGCGCCTTGCCTCGCAACTGCTCCAGCTGCCGCCAGTGCTGCTCCACCGCCTCCCGCCCCTTCTCCGTCACCGCGATGCGCGTCAGGGGCGTCTTCCCCTTGAACTGCTTCTCCACCGTCACCAGCTCCGCCTCCTCCAGCTTGGACAGGTGGCTGGACAAGTTCCCCTTGGACAGCCCCGTGAGCCGCTGCAGGTAGAGGAAGTCCGCGCTCTCGCACGAGGCGAGCGCCGTCAGCAGCGCCAGCCTCGCGGGCTCGTGGATCAGCCGGTCGAGCGTCGCCAGCTCCTCGAACGGGGCCTTCATTCCGGCACCTCCGCCGTCTCCGCCTCGGGCTCGTGCCCCAGGGTGCGCGCCAGCAGCCGGTGATCCATCACTCCCATGAGGATGACCGCCAGCCCCCACGCGCCCGCCAGCGTGACCGCCGCCCCATGGCTGTCCGTCGTGAAGGGAAGTGTCCGCAGCAGCGCATACACCGGGCTGGCGTCCACCGCGTGCAGCCCCGCCAGCAGCGCGAAGAGCCCCGCCACCCCGAGGTAGTGGCTCGCCACCCGGCCGCTCCAGTACCAGTACCCCACGATGCTCGCCGCGGAGAGGAAGAGGAACTCCGTGAGCGGCAGCCCCGATGCGCTCGTGGACGCGCGCAGCATCGCCGTCAGCAGCCCCGCGAAGAGCCCCAGGGCCGCCGACAGGCCAATGGCTCGCTGCATGCGCTGGTTCGTGGTCGCGCTCCTGCGCACCTCTCCGAACCGCTGGCGGTAGTACCTCCCCAACAGCCCGTAGAGCCCCGTCGCCACCAGCATCCCCCCCAGGTTCGTCAGCAGCGCCACCGCGAGGTATCCCTTCGCGTCCGCTCCCTCCGGTCTTGGCACCGCCAGCCACGCCGCGAAGAGCAGCTGCACCACCCCGAAGGGCACGAAGCGCAGTCCCTGCAGCCAGTCGTAGTACGTCGTCACGAACTGGATCCGCTGGAGCTGTTGCTCGGACATGACCGGCTCCCCCCTCAGTGGGACAGACAGGTTTGCGTTACAAACCGAGAGGTAACGCGCTTGTCTGCTTGGTGTCAACAACCAGTTTGTGGTGCAAACCGCTTCCGGTTCCGCGGTGGGGGGTCTCCGGGTGGTGAGGCTCGGAATGTCCACGACCCTCACCCCCCGCCCTCTCCCAGAGGGAGAGGGTGCATGCGCAACTCGAGTTCTAGAGTCCTAGCTTCTCCAGCTCGTCACAGTGCTCCTGGTCCAGCCGCTCGCCTCGCTCCAGGTTCATGTCCAGCACCAGGTGCGGCTCTCCCTCTCGTGTGTATGCCGGCCACTCGGTTGCGTCCTTGCCGTTCGGATCCGCCTGGGTCGCGAAGCGCGTCCAGTAGCCGATGATCTTCGCCGACAGCTCCCGCTCCTTGTCGCTTCCGAGCGACAGCCGGCCCTTCTCCGCTCCGAAGACGAAGGGCAGTTCGGCGGCGTGCGCCGCTCCCAGGTTGTAGAAGGCCCCGAAGAGGCTCTTGGGCTCGTACGTGAAGTGGTAGGCGTAGACGGGCTGCCCGTGCTCCACCACCGTGCGCGCCAGCCGGCGGGCAGGGCACAGGAAGAGCGCATCGCGCAGCATGTGGTCGTACGCCGCGTGCGGAGAGGCGAAGGACTTCGCCGGGTAGAGGCGCAGCAGCTCCTCCGCGTGCTCCGGCGAGCGCACCCGCAGCGCCTCCTCATACTGCTCGGGCGAGCTCAGCTTCGCCTTGATGGTGAAGAGCGTGCCCTCGTCCTTGTTGGTCCCCAGCAGCAGCGGCACCTTCGCGTACTTGCCCTCCGCGAGCAGCTGGCGCGGCGCCGCGGGCAGCACGTCCCCGTCGATGATGGGCGCGAAGCCCACGTGCGGCTTGAGCAGGTCGAGCGCGGCACCACTCGCGGCCAGCAGCTGCTCGGGCGTCCTGGTCCGCAGGCACCCGGCCACGTCCCCGTCCGTGCAGCCCAGCTCCTTCGCCAGGCGCAGGCCCCGCTCCTCGGCGCTGTCCTCCCGGGGCGTGCCCGGGTCGCGCAGCGGCACGCCCGTCAGGTAGCAGGTGCCGCTCTCGGCGATGACGCGCTTGAAGAGGCCCTGCGCCTGCGGCGACACCATCTGCAGGCACGCGGAGATGGCTCCGGCCGACTCGCCGAAGAGCGTGACGTTGTCCGGGTCACCTCCGAAAGCGGCGATGTTGTCTCGCACCCACTCGAGCGCGCGCCGCTGGTCCATCAGGCCGTAGTTGCCGGAGGCCTTGTTCGCATTCTCGGCGCCCAGCGCGGGGTGGCCGAGGAAGCCCAGCGCCCCGAGCCGGTAGTTCATGCTCACCACCACCACGCCCGAGCGCGACAGCGCCGCGCCGTCGTACAGCTCGAAGCCGGACGAGCCCATGGTGAAGCCGCCGCCGTGAATCCACACCATCACCGGCGCGCGGGTGGCGGGCTGGAGCGCGGGCGTCCACACGTTGAGAGAGAGGCAGTCCTCGCTGGTGTCCGCCATCGCCTTGCCGCTGAACATCTCCACCTGCGGGCAGGCGCTGCCGAAGCGCGTGGCCTCACGCGGCGTCGTCCATGCCTCGGCGGGCTGAGGCGCGCGCCAGCGGAGGGCGCCGGTGGGCGGTGCCGCGAACGGAATGCCCAGGAATGCGGCGCTGCCGTCCGCGTACGCCAGCCCCCGCACCGGGCCCTTGTCGGTGGCGACCACGGGCGCGGGTCCGGATGCGAGCGCCGGGCCCTTCGAATGGGCGCAATGGGTGAGCAGGGCCAGAGCGGCCAGGGAAGAGAGGAGGGAGAGACGGAAGGGGAGTCGCATGGCGGCGCGACCGAATCACAGTCCCGGGCGCCTGCCCATGCCCATCCTTGTGTCACGCCGCTCCCCGGGTGGGCGCACGGGCGCCATGCCTCCGACATGGCGCACCGCCCGTCCAGGCGACTTCAGTTGACGGTGAACTCGCGCGAGGTGCCGGAGTAGGCGCGGATGAGCCCGTCCCAGCCCGACTTCCAGTCCCCATCATGGCGGATGCGGTAGGTGCCCGGTGTGACGTCCGCCGGAATCTTCCACTCGGTGGTGACGTGCGAGCACCCGAAGGTGGGGGCGCAGTCGTAGCGCTGCCAGCGGTACTTCGTCTCCCAGTCCCAGTCGTTGGCCACCGTCACCCACGAGGTGCCCGACTTGCGCTGCACCTGGAGGAAGGAGCCCTGGCGCCGCAGGTTGTTCTTCGGGTGGCCGCCCCAGAACTTCACGCTCACCGTCTCGCCCCGGGTATACGTGGCACGCGCGTCCGCGACGAGGCCGCCGAAGCTCGCCGTCAGCGGCTTGTCGTCGTACACCACGCCCGTCTGCACCGTCGTCTGGTCGTTGCGCAAATCCCTCGGGGTGGGGCCCGGCGCCACGCTGGCGCCCGTGCGCATCGCGATGGCCAGCTTGTCCACCTCCTGCTGCACCGCCGCCAGCTGCCACGGGCCGAAGTGGACGGAGGCCCCCTCGTAGTCCTGCTTCGCGTACTCCTCGCGCGTCGTCAGGTAGCCCGCGTAGGCGTTGGACAGGCCGGCGATGATCACCTGGTCCACCCCCAGCGGCGACAGTTGCGCCAGCACCTGCTTGCGCAGCCGCCGGCCCGCCATGGTCGTCGGCTCGAAGGGCACTCCCACCAGCGCCACGTTGCCCAGCCTCACCACCTGGAGCGGCAGCACCTCGGGCGTCCACGGGTAGGGCTGCATCGTGCCCATCTCCAACGTGATGGGCTTCTCCCCCTGGCACGGCGTGGTGAAGAGGGTGCAGTTGAAGACCGTCCAGACACTGTCGATGTCCTCGCAGGTGGAGCCCTCGTAGCCGAAGCCCGGGCCATCCTCGGCGCCCGCCAGCATGGAGTCGCCGATGGCCGCCTCGCAGGTGGTGTGCGCGAGCCCATCCGCGTACTGCGGCGCCACCTGCACCTCGTCCATCTTCACGTAGGCGTGCCGGTAGTCCACGCCACCCGTCAGCGGCACCGTCGCCGAGTCATAGAGCGCCTTCGCCAGGGTGTACTGCTTGCGGCCGGAGAGCTCCGTGCTCTCGAAGTCGTTGGCGCCCCCGCCGTTCGTGCCGCCGTAGATGTTGGGCGTCACGTCACCCTCGTTGCTCTGCGCGAAGGCGGCCACGAAGGTGCGCTGCGCGGTGTAGTTCGTCCCCTTGAGCTTCTCGAAGAGGTAGGACGCGTAGCCCTTGTTGTCGCCGCTGATGAGCAGGTTGTCGTTGCCCATGGAGGTGCCATGGACGGCGAACCAGTTGATGATGCCCACCTCGCGCCCGTCATCCCCCTGGAGTCGCAGCAGCGTCATGCGCTTGTCCGTGTCGTGGGCCGACTGCGCCCGCTCCGTGGAGGGGTTGCGCAGGTAGGCCTCGGGGGAGCGGTTGATGCTCGCGTCGAGCAGGTCGCCGGAGGCCACGCGGATGCCGCCGGGTGCGAGGTTGTCATGGGCTCGGACGATGGACTGGTAGACGCCGTCCACGATGGCCTCGAAGTTCTGCTTGTCGTAGCCGAGCACGGTGAGGTTGTAGAGCGCGTAGTGCGAGAAGCCCCCCGGGCCCGAGTGCGTGTGCGTGGCGCTCAGCAACACGTTGTCGTCCGTGTAGAGGGTGCCGTACTTCGCGCGCAGCCTCTCCACCACCTGCTGCCTCACGCCCTGGAAGACCTGGCCGACGTCCGCGCTCACGAACACCGCGCGCTTGCCGTTGCACGCCGAGGAGATGACGAAGGCCCGCGAGCGCAGGCGCTGGTGGATGCCCGCCGTCTTCTGGTCCACCATCGCGTAGCCCATCATCCCCAGCTCGGCGGCCGGGCCGGTGATGTCGTAGATGCCCGCGCCCACCTGGAAGCTCTGGTTGCCCGCGCAGGGGTCGGCGAGCGCGTCGCTCCGCGTCGAGAGCTCGCCCTCGTCCGGGGGGTCCGTGTCGCACGCGCCCAGGGCGAGCGCGAGCACCACGGCTGCCAGCAGGCGGGGGGAGGAGAAGAAACGTCGTTGCATGGGGGCTCCTGTATCGGTTTCTGAGAATTCTCGACCCGAGCCCACCCGGATGGCAGCCCCCTTCGCCCGCCGCGGTGCGTCGAGCGGGGGTTCTGTCCACCACAGTCACCTCGGCCCTGGTTCAGTGGTGCTGAGGCCCGGATGACGTCCCATCCTCTTGCTCCTCGTACCGAGGTAGCGGGAAGGGGCATGTCCTATGTGGAGGCTCGGTCAACTTGGGGTGCTGCTGGGCGCGTTGCTGGCCGGGAGCAGCACCCTCGCACAATCGAAGGATGTCGCTGTCCCCGAGGCACCCGAGACGCCCGGTGGCGTCCAGACGCCGGAGTCTCCCCCGGAGGAAGAGCCACCCGCCGAGGTGTCGAAGCCGGCGGTGGTCGACCCCTCGCTCACGGGCATGGTGGTGAAGGTGGGACCCGCCACCGAGGAGGACCTGAGGCGCGGCTATGTCTCCTTCCGCGGCCGCATCAAGGTGGACCTCAACTATGACTTCAAGCCCATCCTCAACGAGGAGGACTTCGTGCCCGCCTCCATTCCGGTGGGCGCGGAGCAGCGCGGGCCCAACCTGAACTTCAACGCGAAGCAGAGCCGGCTCTTCTTCGAGGGGGGAAAGCTGACGCTCCTGGGGCCGCTCGTCGGCCATGTCTCCGCGGACTTCTACGGCGAGGGCTCCAGCGGCGGGGACTTCCGCGTCTACGAGGCGTATGCCGTCATCGGTCCGCTGCTGGCGGGGCGCAAGTGGACGACGTTCATGGACCTGGAGGCCGTGCCCGACACCCTCGACTTCCAGGGGCCGGGCTCCATGCTGGCCTCACGGCGCGAGGTGCTGCGCTACGGGAACACCTTCGGCCCGCTGCTGGTGCAGGTGGCGCTGGAGCGGCCCCTGCCGGACATCACCCTCTCCAACCCGGACACGGAGGAGGTGCGCAAGCCCCTGCCGGACGTGGTGGGCGCGCTGGAGTGGAACCTCGGCACGGGCCGGCACGTGCGCGCGGCGGGACTCGCCCGATGGCTCGGGTATTACGAGGTGGGCGGCATGCAGCGCGCGGTGCCGGGGTGGGGCGCCCTGTTGAGCGGGCTCTGGACGTGGGGCCGCACGGGCTCGCGCGCCTCGGCCCAGGTGCACTATGGCTCCGGCATCGGCAACTACACGAGCGACCTGGCCGGGCTGGGGCTCGATGCGCTGGTGGTGGCCCCCGGCCGGCTGCGGGCGGTGCCCTCGCTCGGCCTGTTCGCCGCCCTCGAGCCGCACTGGACCGAGCACCTCTCCTCCTCGTTCGTCTACGGCTACCTCGAGGTGTTCGCCCAGGACGTGCAGCCGGGCGGCGCGCTGAGGCGCACGCACTACCTCTCCGGCAACTTCCTCATTTCGCCGGTGCGCTCCGTCACCTTCGGCGCGGAGCTGCTCTACGGGCGGCGGGAGAACATGGATGGGGCCCGGGCCGACGCCGTGCGGCTCATCTTCTCCACCCGCTTCTTCTATTGAGCGGGGCGGTTTTTTAACCTCCATTCTCTCCAGGTGTTGCGGGGTGGGGTGGGCCTCCGGGTGGCCATGGAATACGGAGCCCCCTCCCACCGTCCGGAGAGACATATGAATCGCTTCCTCGGCTTCGCATCCTTCGGTCTGTCCGCCCTGGCCCTCGCGGTCACCCTCCTGGGCTCTCGTGGCGAGACGGAGGCTCCCGCCCCCTCCCGCGAGCCCCCGGCCTCCGCCTCTTCACCCCAGGAGTTGGAGGCACTCGAACGGCGGGTGAAGTCCCTCGAGGACTCCGCCCTGAGCCTGTCCCAGCGGTTGATGCTGCTCGAGCAGCGGCCGGTGGCCGCTTCCGACGGGGGCCTGGTGGCCGCGGTCCCGCCGTCCCTGGCCGCCGAGGTGGAGCAGCTCCGCACGGAGGTGCGCGGGATGATCGCCGGCGAGGCGCTGAGCTCCGAGGGCGGGCGCGAGTACCTCAAGGGCATGATGCGCTCGGTCCAGGACGAGATGCGCACCGAGCAGCGCGAGCTCCGTCAGCAGCAGTTCCAGCAGGCGCAAGCGCAGGCGCTGGAGGGACGCTCCGAGCGCCTGCGCCAGTTCGTCTCCGACGCGCGGTTGAGCTACAGCCAGGAGCAGGCGCTCACGCGCCACATGGATAACGAGACCACCCAGCGTCAGGCGCTCCTCGACGCGGTGCAGTCGGGCAGCAAGTCGCCCCAGGAGCTGCGGCGGGAGATCCGCCAGCTGCGCGACCAGACGGACAAGGAGGTGAAGTCCCTCCTCGATGAATCGCAGCAGGCGAAGTACGACGAGATGCGGCGCGAGGAGCGGCAGCAGTCCCGTCCCGGTGGATGGCGGGGGCGGGGCGAGGGCGCGCAGGGCGGGAACCCGTAATCCCTCGGGCTCGGGGCCTCACACTCCATTCGTGAGGCCACGTCCCGGGCTTGTTAGGGTCCGGCGCTTCTCGAACAAGGAGCGTCCGTCGTGGTTCGGTTCCCAGGAAGGTCGTGGTCGAAGTTCCTCGTCGCGTTGAGTGCCCTCGCGCTGTCCGCGTGCGTGTCTCCGCTCGGACGGCAGATGAAGCCGGTGGAGGCGCTCCTGCGCGAGCAGGTGGACTCCCAGAAGATTCCAGGGGCGGTCGTGCTCCTCCAGCGCACCGATGGCTCGGACTCCTATGTGAAGGCCATTGGCCAGCTGGACCGGGAGAAGGGGACGGCGCTGCAAGCGGACTCCCTGTTCCGCATCGCGTCCATGACGAAGCCCATCACCAGCGTCGCCGTGATGATGCTGGTGGAGGAGGGCAAGCTCGGCCTGGATGAGCCCATCTCGAAGTACCTGCCCGAGTGGCAGAACGTCCAGGTGCTGGCCGCTCCGCCTGCGACTCCGGGCGGCAACTCCAGCACCGTGCCGGCCCAGACGCCCATCACCGTGAAGCACCTGCTGACGCACACCTCCGGCATCTCCTATCGCTTCATGGGCCCGCCGCTCGGTCCCCTCTACCAGCAGGCCGGTATCACCGACGGCTTCGAGCACACCCCGTGGACGCTCGCGGACGAGTCGCGCGCCCTGGCCTCGCTGCCCCTCAAGCATCAGCCGGGCGCGGCCTACTCCTACGGCCTCAACACGGACCTCCTCGGCTACCTCGTCGAGCAGGTCTCCGGAGCTCCGCTGGACCGCTTCTTCCAGGAGCGCATCTTCACGCCGCTCGGCATGAAGGACACGGTCCTCTTCCCGCCTGAGGACAAGGCCTCCCGCATGCCCGCGCTGTACCGGCACACCTCCTCGGGCTCGCTCGAGCGCGTGCCCGAGACGGGCACCAACGTGGTCGAGGGTTTCTTCACCTACGCGCCTGACTTCCAGACCACTGGCTCCAAGAGCTACCGCTCGGGCGGCGCGGGGCTGGTGTCGACGGCGAGCGACTACGCGCGCTTCCTCCAGATGATGGCCAACGGGGGGGAGCTCGGCGGCGTGCGCGTCCTGAAGAAGGAGACGGTCGAGCAGATGACCCGGAATCAAATCGGCGAGCTGCGCGCGGAGTTCGTCGGCACCGGCTTCGGCCTCGGCTTCGCGGTGCAGGAGGACCCCGCGCTCGTGGAGAAGCAGGGCCCGGTGGGGCGCTACTTCTGGTCTGGCATCTTCAAGAGCCACGCCTGGGTCGACCCCCAGAACAAGCTCGTGGGCGTCATCATGGTCAACATGTGGGACCAGACCTCCGACACGCCCAACGACATCTTCCTCCGCATCTACTCCGCCCTGAAGGAGTGAGGCACCTCTCCGCCCCGCTCAGGCCCGCTGCTCCTCCGGGGGCAGCTGGAGGGGCTCGATGCGCGAGAAGGCATCGAGGATGGCGCGGATGATGGTGGAGCGCCCGGTGGCGAAGGCGCTCACGTGTCCGCCCGAGAGGTAGCGCAGCTCGGCCCCGCGCCAGTGCTGAAGCAGGCGCAGCGTGGAGGACGAGGGGACGAAGCCGTCCTGGCGCGCCGCCACGAGGATGGCGCGGCGCGGGTTGGACAGTGGGGGCAGCGCGGTGGTGGCCGCCGCGGAGAGGAGCTCGGAGAGCCGCTGGCGCGCCGCCTCGGCTCCTCCGGTGGTGCGGCCCAGCACCTCCCAGTCGGGAACGGCGGACAGCACGCCCTCGGTGAAGACGGGGGCCGCCGAGTGCGCCGCGGCCAGGGGAATGACGGCCGCGGGCAGCGGGAACATGGCGGCGGCATGGGCGGCGATGCTGCCTCCCATGCTGTAGCCGGAGATGCCCACCTTGGGGTGCCCGCACGCCAGCAGCCAGCCCAGCAGCGCCGTGGCTTCCACCGCCGTGGCGCGGAACATCAGCAGCAGGTCCGCCACCGTGCGCACCGCGGGCCCCTTCTGTCCGGGCGGGCGGCGCGTGCCGTAATAGGGATTCTCCAGCAGCAGCGCGCCCACCCCGTGCCGGGCCAGCTCCCGCGCGATGAAGCGGCGCAGGCCGAAGCCCTCGTCCCCGGAGGCGGCCAGGAAGACGCACACCGGCGGGCGCGGGCCGGCATCCTGGGGGAGCAGCAACTGGAAGCGCGCCTCCCGGCAGGCCTCCGGCAACGAGCCCACCGCGGCGGGGCTGGGGAAGCGGCCCTCCCGCACGAGCAGGCGCCCCTCGCGCCGCGGCTGGCGCATCGTCACCTCGGAGAGCTCGGGGAAGGCGAAGCCCTGGGGGCCTCGGGTGAGCTTCTCCAGGAGCGCGTTGGAGCCCCAACCCTCCTCGAAGAAGCGGGGCTGGCGCGCCACCAGGAAGCGCGCGGCGAGTGCGTCCAGCCAGTGCATGCGGTTCATTCTCGGGCTCCAGGGGAAGGCCGCCGCATCCTGTCCGCGTCCGGGCGGCATTCCAACCGGAACTCGTGATGCGGCGGGGGCCGTGTTCACCCCCGCCGCATGAGGGCCCGCGTTACTTCTGATCGCGGACGATGGTGTCCGAGGGCTCGGGTGCGTCCGCCACGGACTCCAGCGTGTCGGCGGGCGGCACCGGCGCCCGGGGGCGCATGTAGGCGGGCTGCCGGGTGGGGTCGTCCACCGGGCCCGGAGGCGTCTCCATCGACATCGCCGAGACGCCCGTCATCTGGGGCACCGCCGCGGGCAGCGTCTTCGTCAGCGTGAGGCTGTCGCGCACGGCGCCGCTCGGGGTGATGAGCTTCGCGGCCAGCGTGCCGCCGTCCACCGTCACGTCGAGGTAGCCCGCGGTGGTGTTGTCGCGGAAGGCCGTCCAACTCGGCTGCGAGCCGGGGAAGGGGCGCAGACTGGCGCCGCCGCTGCCCACCACCATGTAGACGATGCCGCGCGTGCCCGAGGCCGCCACCGCGTCACCCTTCATGGGCTTGGAGCGCTCGTAGTTGTGGTCATGGCCGGTGAGGACCAGGTCCACGCCGTACTGCTCGAAGAGCGGGGCGAACTCGCGACGCATCTTGAGCTGCGAGCCGTGCTCGCCGCTGCTCCACGTCGGGTGGTGGAAGAAGACGACCTTCCAGGGCCGCTTCGTGGCGGCCAGGTCCTGGGAGAGCCAGCTCTTCTGCGCGGCCAGCGTGCAGCGGTCGGACGTGGCCAGGCCGATGACGCAGTTGGAGTCGAGCGAGACGAAGTGCACCGGACCCCAATCGAAGGAGTAGTAGCGCTCGCTCTTCTCGGTGTTGTTGGCCGGCAGGTAGAAGTTGTCCAGGTAGGGCTGGCCCTGGTTGGTGACGTACTCGTGGTTGCCCGGCGCGGGGAAGATGGGCGTGGCGCGCAGCAGGGCCGCCATGGGCTTGAACATGTGGTCCTGGAAGTCCGCCTCGGTGCCGGACTCGTACGCGTTGTCGCCGAGCGCGAGGAGGAACTCACCGGCGCGCGAGGGCTGCGCGAGCAGCTTGAGCACCTGGCTCTGCGCCGTGCCGCCGGTGCCGAAGTCGCCCATGGCGGTGAAGCGCACGCGCGTCGTCTCGGGGCCGGTGGCCGTCTGGAACTGGCGCACACCGGTGACGGAGCCGCACGCCTCGACGACGTAGCTGTACGTCTTGCCCGGCAGCAGCCCGTCCAGCTTCACCGCGTGCCGCCAGCCGGCCACCGTGGCCGTGGCGGTGCGGGAGATGTCCGCGCCCTCGCCGAAGCGCACGAAGGGCGTACAGGACACGCCGGTGCGGAAGGCCACGAGGGCGCTGGTGGGGCCCACGCTCTGCAGGTACGGCAGGCGGGGCAGCGCCGCCCCCGAGTCCGTGGTGGGCACGGTGGGAGACGGAGTGGCGTCATCGCCACAGATGCGGGACTCGGCGATGGAGGCCCAGTCGTTGACGGTGTTGCCGTTGACGGTGACGCGCAGGTAGCGCGCCTTGCGCGCGGTGAAGCGGTACGTCTGGGCCTCGGTCGTCAGGGCGCTGTCGGCCGCGTACGCCTGGGTGAAGGTGGTGCCGTCCTCGGAGGTGGAGAGGACGAAGTGGTTCTGGCGCGTGTTGCCCTGGTGCCAGGCGATGGCCGCCCCCGCGAGCGACTGCGAGGTGCCGAGGTCCATCGTCAGCCACGCACCCTTGCCCGGGCCACTCCAGCGCGTAGCCAGGTTGTCGTCCTGGGTATTGGCGGCCACGCTGCCGGCGCCGTCGTCGCCGCTGGCGCTCGTGCGGGCAGTGGTGAGCATGCGGCAGTTGGTCACGGTGAGCCCGGCCGCGGTGTCGAGCACCTCCTTCGGCGCTGGTGTTTCAGCCACCGTCGGAGAGGGCGGGGGAGTGGAGGGGACTTCACAGGCCGTGGCGAGCAGAGCACCCACCAGGCAGGAGGATGAGAGGATTCGCTTGTGCATCGTGGGGCCTCAAACGGAAGGCCCCGACAGGCATTCCTCGTCGCGCCTGGGCTTGCGTGCGCTCGGCCGCTGGGCTGGCGTGGAGCCTCGCTCCTTCTACCGGGGGCCCGCCTTCTCGTCCGGAGGCACGAGGAAGGGCCGCAGGAAGTCGTCCGCCAGGGAGGCGATGCGCCCGAGGGAGCTCACCAGCTCGTGGCCGTCATCCACCTCGACGAGGCGGACGTGGCGTTTGCCGTGCGCCCAGGTGCGCGAATACGAGAGCAGGGTCGTCGTGTCCTGGCGCCCGTGAACGAGGAGCGTGGGGACGCGCACGTCCGGCCAGCCACCCGAGCGCGAGTCGATGGTGTCGATGTCGTGGAGGAGGCCGGAGTGCACGCGCGCCTTGCGCTTCTCCGCGTAGTCGGTCGTCTCCAGCCAGCCCGTCTCCTGCCACTGGCGCAGACCCTGCTCTCCCACGTTGCGCCGCATCTGCTCCGGCGAGCGCAGGGCCGGTGCCAGCAACACCAGCGCGCACACCCGCGCGTCCTCCTCCGCCACGCGGCAGGCCGTCAGCCCGCCCAGACTGGAGCCGAAGATGATGGCCCTGTCCCGCTCGCCGCCGATGGCGTCGCGCACCGTGCGCATCATCGCGCTCAGGCTCAGGTGCTCGAGCGAGGGCTGCCGCAGGTTCAACCGCTCCAGGTGGATGCCCTGGCGCGCGTAGTGCTCGGCGAGGGCCACGCCCTTGGCGGACTCCGGCCCCGAGGCGAAGCCGTGCAGGTAGAGCCAGCGCGGGCCGGCGGAAGGCGAGGAGGCAGTGGAGGCGACGTTCATGGCGGCGCACTCTATCCGACACACTTCCCGGCGCAGGGGAGCGCGCGACGCGGCCGGAAGGTGCTATGCCCGGGGACATGACTGCTCCCGTGGCGCTCATCACCGGTGGCTCGCGTGGCGTGGGCCGCGCCCTCTCCCTGCGACTCGCGAAGGCGGGTTACGACATCGTCTCCACCTACCGGCGTGACGCCGAGGCCGCCGAGGCCCTGGCGAAGGAGGTGGAGGCGCTCGGCCGCCGCTGCCGCACCGTCATCGCCGACCAGCTGGAGCCGGCCAGCCTCCATGCCGCCTTCGACCTGGTGCAGCAGGAGTTCGGCGCGCTGGACGTCTTCGTGGCCAACGCCGCCTCCACCGCCTTCACCCCGCTGATGCAGATGAAGCTCCACCAGATGGACAAGACGTTCAACGTCACGGTGAAGAGCTTCCTGCTGGGCGCCCAGCGCGCCGTGCCGCTGATGGAGGGCCGCAAGGGCCGCATCGTCATGGTGTCCGGCATGGACTCGCGCATGCCGCTGCCCTTCCACGGCTTCCTCGGCGCGATGAAGGGCGCCATGGAGATATTGGTGAAGTACCTGGCCGCCGAGCTGGCCTCCACCGGCATCCGCGTCAACGCCGTCAACCCGGGCTACATCGACACCGACTCCAGCCGCTTCTACATGGGCGACGCCTGGACCGCGCTCGAGGCCAAGGTGAAGGACAGCGTCCCGGTGGGCTACGTGGCCAGCGCGGATGAGATCGCCAAGACCATCGAGTGGCTGTGCTCCGAGGGCTCCTCGTACGTCAACGGCCAGACGCTGGTGGTGGATGGAGGGCTGGAAGTGAACTACGCCATGCAGTTCGCCAGCGTCCTCACCCAGTCCTCCAAGTGAGATACGCCGCCACGCTCTGGTTCTGGGCCGTCTTCGGGCTCACCGCCGTACCGGGGTTCCTGCTGGGCGTGGCGCTGTGGTTGTTGACGCTGCCGTTCGACCCGGAGCGGCGCGTGCTGCACGCATACGTGTGCCACTGGTGCTTCCAGTACCTGCGCGCCTGGCCGGGGTGGAGCGCGCGGGTGGAGGGGCGTGAGCTGCTGCCCGAGGGCCCGTGCGTGCTGGTGGCCAACCACCAGTCCATGGCGGACATCCTCGCGGCCATGGGCCTCTTCCACCCCTTCAAGTTCGTCTCCAAGGCCTCGCTCTTCCGGATTCCGCTGCTGGGGTGGATGATGGGCCTGTTGCGCTACGTGCGGGTGGAGCGGGGGCGGCCCCAGTCCATGCGTGAAATGCTGGATGTCTGCCGGGGGTGGTTGCGGCGGGGCATGCCAGTGCTCCTCTTTCCCGAGGGCACCTACGGCGAGGCGGGCCGGCTGCTGCCCTTCCGGCGCGGCGCCTTCCGGCTGGCCCTGGAGGCGGGGGTGCCGGTGGTTCCGGTGGTGATTCGGGGCACCACGGAGCTGGTGGAGGGCGACGGCCCGTGGATGAACCCCCATGCGCGCGTGCGCGTCCAGGTGCTGCCGCTCGTCCGCCCGGAGGACTTCGGCTCGGACGAGGGGGTGCTCGCCGAACGTGTCCGGGGCCTCATCCTCCAGGCCCTGGGTTCTCATGACTCCTCGGGTTGAGATAAACACGTCCCCCCATGCCCACGCGCCTGCGGCTCTACCAGGTCGATGCCTTCACTTCCCAGGTCTTCAGCGGCAACCCCGCCGCGGTGTGCCCGCTCGACGCGTGGCTGCCGGACGAGGTGCTCCAGGCCATCGCCTCGGAGAACAACCTCTCGGAGACGGCCTTCGTCCTGCGTGACGAGGTGCGCGGCTGGCAGATCCGCTGGTTCACCCCCACGCAGGAGGTGGACCTGTGCGGTCATGCCACGCTGGCCTCGGCCTACATCCTCTTCACGCGTCTGGCACCGGGGCTGGAGCGGGCGCAGTTCAACTCGCGCTCGGGGCCGCTGGTGGTGACGCAGCTGGAGGGGGACTGGATGGAGATGGACTTCCCCGCCCGGCCGCCCCAGCCGTGCGCGGTGCCGGAGGGGCTCGTCGAGGCCCTGGGCGCCGAGCCTCGTGAGACGCTCGTGTCGAGGGATCTGCTGGCGGTGTTCGACAGCGAGGAGCAGGTGCGGGCGCTCGCCCCGGACATGGCGAAGCTGGCTCAGCTGGACTACTTCGCGGTGACGGCGACGGCGCGAGGCTCGGAGGCGGACTTCGTCTCGCGCTTCTTCGCGCCGCGGGTGGGGGTGCCGGAGGATCCGGTGACGGGCTCGGCGCACTGCACGCTGGTGCCGTACTGGGCGGAGAAGCTGGGCAAGCAGCAGCTGCTGGCGCACCAGGTGTCCCACCGGGGCGGCGTGCTCCAGTGCGAGGCGCGCGGCGAGCGCGTGGGCATGGCCGGACAGGCGGTGCTGTACCTCGAGGGGCACATCACCTTGTGAAGCGTTTCACTTCTCACCGGTGAGAAGTGAAACCGAGGGGTTCGAATCCACTTCTCACCGGTGAGAAGTGAAACCGTTCGGATCCGCATTTCCGCCGCACTTTTCCAGCGGAATTGTGTCCGTCCACCCGTTTTCACCCCCTTCGTGTAGGCCTCATTCTCACCGTTGGCACCGTGCCTATCGGCGTGCACACTGCGCGCCGCCTGAACGTACGAGCAGTCAGCGGAACCCACCGCTCCCGGCTCGTGGCGGACACAGGAGGGGAGCGCACGGATGCGCCTGCTGCACACGTCGGACTGGCACCTCGGGCATACGCTGTACGACACCTCGCGCGAGGCCGAGCACTCCGCCTTCCTCGAGTGGCTGCTCGACACGCTCGAGGTCCAGAAGGTCGACGCGCTCCTGGTGGCCGGCGACATCTTCGACACCGCCAACCCCAGCGCCGAAGCCCAGGCCGCCTGGTACCAGTTCGTCGCTCGCGCCCGTCGGCGCTGCCCCCGGCTCGACATCGTCGTCATCGGCGGCAACCACGATTCGGCCGCGCGCCTGGATGCGCCGGATCCACTCTTCGCCGCGCTCGACGTGCGTGTGGTGGGCGGGCTGCCCAGGTCGCGCGGCTCGGTGGAGCTGGAGCGCCTGTTGGTGCCGCTGAAGGACGCACAGGGCAAGGTGGGCGCATGGGTCGCGGCGGTGCCGTACCTGCGGCCCGCGGACCTGCCGCTCGTGGCCGAGGAGGCGGGCGACAGGCTCGTCGAGGGCGTTCGCTCCATCTACGCCGAGGTGCTGGAGGGCGCGCGCTCCAAGCGCAAGGCCGGACAGGCGCTCGTGGCCATGGGTCACTGCTACATGGTGGGCACCGATTTGTCCGCGCTCAGCGAGCGAAAGATTCTCGGGGGCAACCAGCACGCGCTCCCG
This sequence comes from Archangium violaceum, assembly GCF_016887565.1. Classification (NCBI taxonomy): domain Bacteria; kingdom Pseudomonadati; phylum Myxococcota; class Myxococcia; order Myxococcales; family Archangiaceae; genus Archangium; species Archangium violaceum. The sequence continues at coordinate 11,197,183 of NZ_CP069396.1, read as the reverse complement.
GTGGACCTCTTCCCCGAGGACGTGGCGTACGCGGCGCTCGGGCACCTGCACAAGGCGCAGCGCGTGGGCGGGCGCGAGGGAGTGCGCTACAGCGGCTCGCCCCTGCCCCTGTCCCTCTCCGAGGCCAGCTACGCGCACCAGGTGCTGCTGGTGGAGCTGGAGGGCGAGACGCTCTCCTCCGTGAGGCCGCTGCACGTGCCTCGCCGGGTGGAGATCCTCCGGGTGCCCGCGCGCGACGTGGCCACGCTGGATGACGTGGTGCAACAGCTGGAGGCCCTGCCCGAACTGGAGGCCGAGACACCCGACTGGCGCCGTCCCTACCTGGAGGTGTGCGTCGCGCTGCTCCGCCCCGAGCCCGCGCTGCGCCGCCGCGTGGAGGCCGCGCTCGAGGGCAAGGCCGCGCGCCTGGTGAAGCTCACCCCCGCCTATACCGGCACCGGCAACGCGCTCGCGGATGGACGGCCGGGCCTCTCCCTCAAGGAGCGCACCCCCGAGGACGTCTTCCGCGCCCGCTACGCGCGTGACTACACCGAGCCGCCGGAGCCGGCGCTGCTCGAGGCCTTCCACTCGCTGCTCACCCAGGTGCAGGAGGACGCGTCGTGAGGATTCTCGCCATTCGTGGCCGCAACCTGACGAGCCTCGCGGGCGACTTCGCGCTGGAGCTGGACCAGCCGCCGCTCGACAAGCTGGGGCTGTTCGCGATCACCGGCGCCACGGGCGCGGGCAAGAGCACGCTGCTGGACGCCATGTGCCTGGCCCTCTTCGACCGCACACCCCGGCTGAGTGACCGCGGAGGCGCGCCGGTGGGCCGTCCGGACGAGGACGAGGAGGCGCGGCTGCAGGCCAACGACGTGCGCGGCATGCTGCGGCGGGGCGCGGGCGAGGGCTTCGCCGAGGTGGACTTCCAGGGCAGGGACGGCCGGCGCTACCGCGCGCGCTGGTCCGTGTGGCGGGCGCGCAACCGCGCCGAGGGCCGCTTCCGTCCCCAGGAGATGAGCCTCACCGACGTGGCCAACCAGCAGACCTTCGGGCGCACCAAGTCCGAGGTGCTCAAGGCCATCGAGGAGCGGCTGGGCCTGTCCTTCGACCAGTTCCGCCGCTCGGCGCTGCTGGCGCAGGGCGAGTTCGCCGCCTTCCTGCGCGCGGATGCCAACGAGCGCGCGGAGTTGCTGGAGCGGATGACGGGGACGGAGGTGTACAGCCGGGTGTCCATGGCCGCGCACCAGCGCCACAAGTCGGCGCAGGAGGAGTTGGACAAGCTGGAGAGGGGCGTGAAGGCCATTCCCCGTCTGCCGGACGAGGAGCGCGCGGCGGTGGAGGAGAGCCGCGCACGCGAGGAGTCGGCGCTGGTGGAGGCCCAGGCGGTGCAGGCCCGGGCCGAGCAGGCGCTCCACTGGTACACGGAGCGCTCGCGGCTGGTGGCGCAGGAGGCGGAGGCGGAGCGGGCCCTCCAGGGCGCGGCGGAGGCGCTGCGGGCCGCGGAGCCTCGGAAGGTGGAGCTGGAGCGGGTGCGCGCCGCGGAAGTGTTGCGTGCTCCGTTGAACCGGGCGGACGAGGAGGCGCGGCGACTGGCGGAGGCGGAGTCGGCGCTGGCGGCGCGGCGCGCGGAGGCGGAGTCGGCACGGGCCTCGGAGCAGGTGCGCGAGGAGGCGCGGGCGAAAGCGGAGGCGCGGGCGAAGGCGGCGGTGGAGGCGGAAGCGGCCGCGCGTCCGGCGCTGGAAGAGGCCGTGAAGCTGGACGCGGCGCTGGAGCGCGCGCGGAGCGATGCCCAGGAGGCGACGCGGAAGCTGGACGAGGCCCGGGAGTCCGAGCGGCAAGCCCGGGACGAGGTGGCGCGGGTGGCGCGGGACGAGTCGGCCGCGCGCTCGGAGGTGGAGGCCGCGCGAGCCTGGCTCACGGAGTACGCACGCCTGGAGGCGCTGGCGCGCGAGTGGCCCCGGTGGGACGCGGAGCTCACCCGCTACGGCCGCGCGGCGCGAGAGGAGGCCACGGCCCGCGAGTCGCTCGCGAAGGTGAGCGCACAGGCCGGCGCGTTGAGCGCGGATGCCGAGCGCCGTCGTGAGGAGCGCCGCAAGGCGGGCGAGTCCGTGCAGTCGGCGGAGGCCGCCGTGGCCGGTGCCGAGGCCGCGCTGGGGGTGGATGCCGGTGCGGAGCGGCGGGCCCGGCGGGAGTCGTTGCTGTCTCGGCAGGAGGGACTGCGGACGCTGACGGAGGCGCGCAAGGGCGCGAGCGAGGCGGCCCGTGCCGAGCAGGAAGCCGCCGAGGAAGCCGCGAGTGCCCGTCTGGAGCAGGGCGCCGCGACGGCCGAGGCCGAGGCCGCGAAGGTGCGCCGCATCGAGCGGGAAGCCGCGCTGAAGGAGGCCCGGCGGGCGCTCACCGAGGCCCGGGCGACGTTGGATCTCGCGGAGCACCGCGCGGAGTTGCGAGAGGGCCACCCCTGTCCGCTCTGTGGTGCCACCGAGCACCCCTACCGCCGCTCCGGCAGCGCGCTGGAGGGGCTCGCCACGAAGGCGCGGGAGCGGGTGGAGGCGCTGGAAGGGGAGCTGAAGGCCGCGGTGCAGGAGGAGGCCTCGGCCAGCGCGCGTGCGTCGGCGGCGGGCCCGCGTGCGTCGCAGGCGGAGAGCCGGCGCGAGTCCGCGGCGAAGCGGCGGCTCCAGCAGCGCGAGGCGTGGAGCCACTCCCGCGCGAAGCTCCCGGGCGTGCTGCCCCCGGAGGACGTGGAGGCGCCGGACGTCGAGGCGTGGCTGGCGTCGGCGCTCGCGGAGGCGAGGGCGCAGCTGGCCGCGCTGAAGGCCGAGGAGGAGACGGCGGAGAAGCTGGCCCGCGAGGCGAAGGAGGCCCGGGCCGCGCTGACCGTCGCGCGCGAGCGCCTCGATGCGGTGGAGAAGGTGCTGCGCCAGTCGGAGGAGGCACTGCGCCAGAACACCGAGGCCCAGGCCGCCGCCACCCGTGACGTGGAGCAGGCCGCGCGCGTCCGCCAGGAGGTGCTGGCCGGGCTGGCGGCGCCCTTCAAGGACTCGCAGCGCTGGGAGGAGTCGCTGACGGCCGACCCGGCGAGCTTCCGCGCGCGCTGCGCGAAGTGGGTGGCGGAGTGGAACACCCGCGAGCAGGCGCTCCGTGACGCGGAGACGCGCGTGGCGCAGGCGGAGAAGAACCGTGCTCCCGCGGAGACCCTCGCCAAGGAGCGGAGCTCCCAGGCCGAGCTCTGCGCACGGGAGCTGGCGCGGCTGGAGTCCGTGCTCCGCGAGACGCAGGCGGCGCGCGCGGTGGTGCTCGGAGGACGTCCCACCACCGAGGTTCGCGCCGAGCTGCGCCAGGAGTTGGAGGAGTCCTCCCGCCTCTTCGAGTCCGTGCGCGCCGATGCGGAGAAGGCGAAGCAGCAGGCCGCCGCCGCCGCCGCGCGTGTCGAGGAGGCGGTGCGGGCCCGAGAGTCCGCGAGCGCGGCCAGGACCGAGGCCGAGGCGGCGCTCTCGTCGCGGCTGTCGGCCCGGGGTCTCACGCTCGAGTCCGTGCGTGCCCTGCTCGCGCGGGATGCCGCCTGGTGCGCGGCCGAGGAGAACGCGCTGACGGCACTCCGCCAGGCGCACGAGCACGCCGTCTCCGTGCGCCAGGAGCGCGAGGGCCAGCGCACCCGGCACGAGTCCACCGGGCTCCCGTCCATCGCCGAGGCGGATGCCCCGGCCGCCTGCGAGCGGGCCCGCGCCGACACCGAGGCCCGGCGCCAGGCCGCCGCCACCCTGAAGGCCCGGCTCGAGCAGGATGACGAGGCCCGCCGCCGTCAGGGGGAGCAGGCCCGGCTCCTGGAGGAGCTGCAGCGCGCCAGCGGCGTGTGGCGCACCCTCAGCGAGCTCATCGGCTCGCACGATGGCCGCAAGTTCAAGGTGTTCGCCCAGAGCCTCACCCTGGACGCCCTCCTGCACCACGCCAACGCGCACCTCGAGGAGCTGGCTCCCCGCTACCGCCTCATGCGCGTGCCGAAGTACGACCTGGACCTCCAGGTGGTGGATCAGGACATGGGCGACGAGGTGCGTGCCGTCTCCAGCCTCTCGGGCGGGGAGAGCTTCCTCGTCTCCCTGGCGCTCGCCCTGGGCCTCGCTTCGCTCTCCTCGGAGACGACCCAGGTGGAGACGCTCTTCATCGACGAGGGCTTCGGCACGCTCGACCCGGAGACGCTGGAGATGGCCCTGGCCACGCTCGATGCGCTCCAGGCCACCGGCCGGCAGGTGGGCATCATCTCCCACGTGTCCGGGCTGGCCGAGCGCATCGGCGTGCAGGTGCGCGTGGTGAAGCAGGGCGCCGGGCGCAGCCGGCTCGTCGTGATGGGTGAGCCGGGACTCCTCGTCCCCCCGGTTCCCGACGCGCGGCCCTCGGCATCGGTGGGGTAGGGCTCAGCTCAGCGGGCCGGCCAGGCTCGCCAGGTAGCGGTCCAGCGTCTGGGAGAAGCTGGGGTCGTCGTTGACGAAGGCGAGCCCCACGCCTCCCTTGTACGGGTCGTCCACCACGTGCACCACCAGCGCGTCTCCCTGGAGCCGCTCGCCGTTGGGCAGCTTCACCAGCACCGTCACCACGCTGTCCACGGGCGGGCGGTGCGCCGTGCGCACGAAGAGGCCCCCGTTGGAGATGTTCGTCGCGTGCTCGCGCACGAAGTCCAGCTCCGTGCGGAACTCCATCTCCAGCTTCACCGCGAAGCGGCGGCCCCGGCGCAGCGTGTCGAACGTCTCGTAGACCTGGCCGGCGGGCCTGTCGGCTGTCTCCGTCGGCTCGGTTTCGGGCTCGGGGGCGGTGGGCTTCTCGGCCGGAGCGGCTTCCTCGGGCTCGGGGGCGGAGTGCGTCGCGGCCTTGGACGCGGTGTCGAAGAAGGCGATGGGGACGGAGGCGGGCCCCCGCGGAGGCCCGTCAGGGATGGGCTCTCGCACGGCGAGCTGTTGCAGGTGCCCGTGCAGCACGATGGCCGCCGCCTCGAAGTCCTCCAGGGCGTGCGTGTCCGGACCGGTGAGCGAGCCCTCGCGGAACGCATCGCGCTGCGCCTTGGGCAGGCGCCACAGCTCCACCAACGTCCCGCCGCTCTGCTGCACCTGCTCCGTCAGGGCCTCCACCGCCGCTCGCGGGTAGCTGGGCACCTCCACCTTCAGCTCCAGCGAGGCCTCCGCCTCTCGCAGCGCCACGACGATGCCAGGCGGCTTCGGCGAGGGCAGCAACGCCCCGAGCCCCTCCACCAGCTCTCGCACCCGCTCCGCACGGGCCGAGCCGTTCCACAACGCCGCGAGACCGAACACTGGCACGTCGACGGAGGATAGCCGAGCCTGCCTCCCCTGGGTCATCTATCGTGTATTTCCTGTTAATGGCCGCTCTGCAACCGGGCGGCTGCAATTGTTCCAAGCGCCTGCACTCCTACCATGCGGTCACCAGTTGGCGAGAGACATGCGCCTAGACTCCCACCTCAACAAAGGGCGAGTGCAATCGTACGCTTCGCGGAATGCAGTCCCCCTCTTACCACCTCCTCACTTCCGCGGGTCTCGAATCGCCATGAGTGTCCCTTCCAGATTCCTCGCGGCCGCTCTGCTCGTGGCCGCTCTCGCTACAGGTTGTCCGGGTCCCGTCGACCCGGGCGAAGATGATGCCGGTCAGGTCAACCCCGATCCCACCGATGACGGTGGCACCCCGGATCCCGATGGGGGCCCCAAAGAGCCCGACGGCGGTGTGGATCCCGACCAGGTCGAGATTCCGGTGCCGACCACCCGCGATCCGAACAACAACAAGATCGACACCGACTGCGACGGCCTGTCGAACGCGGAGGAGTGGGGCAACTACTACCCTCCGGACAACACCTCGAAGACGAAGCCGGGCGTGCGCGACACGGACCTCGACGGCCTGCGCGACGGCCTCGAGGTGGGCCGCACCTCCAGCCTCAACACGAGCGCGGAATGCGCTGCCCTCTTCAGGGCCGACTCGGACCCGGCCACCCGGACGAACCCCACCAACCCGGATACGGACGGTGACGGCCTGAAGGACGGCCTGGAGGACACCAACCGCAACGGCAAGAAGGACCAGGGCGAGACCGACCCGGCCAACCCCGACACCGACAGTGACGGGCTGCTGGATGGTGCCGAGGACGCCAACGGCAACGGCGTGCTGGACCTGGGTGAGACCGACCCGCGCCTGCGCGACATGGACGGCGATGGCCTCTCGGACAACATCGAGCTGAACGTCACCCGCACCGACCCGCGCAACCCCGACACGGACAACGACACCTGCAAGGACGGCGCGGAGGACATCAACGGCAACGGCAAGAAGGATCCGGGCGAGACGGATCCGCTGGCGGGCAAGGACTGCGGCACGGGCACCCGGCCGGACGCGGACAACGATGGCCAGCCGGACGACGTCGAGGATGCCAACGGCAACGGCGTCGTGGATCCGGGCGAGACCGACAAGAACAACGCCGACACGGACGGTGATGGGCTCAAGGACGGCGTGGAGGACAAGAACCACAACGGCGCGGTGGACACCGGCGAGTCCAATCCCCGCTCCAAGGACTCCGACTGCGACGGCCTGGTCGATGGCCCCAACCAGGGCACCTTCCTGGGCGAGGACGTGAACGGCAACGGCCTGAAGGATCCGGGCGAGACCGACCCGTCCAACCGCGACACGGACGGCGACGGCCTGCTGGACGGCGTGGAGCGCGGTGTCGCCACCGGCTCGGCGCCCGTCACCAACTGCGGCTACTCCGGTGACTCGGATACGTCCACCAAGACGGATCCGGTGGACAACGACTCGGACAACGACGGCATCGCCGACGGCGCCGAGGACGCCAACCAGAACGGCCGCACGGACACGGGCGAGCTGAACCCGAACAACGGAGCGGATGGCGCCGTCAACACCCCGGCGGGCCAGGCCTGTGCCGCGCAGAACCTGCGGCAGGTGACGTTCCGGGAGGACAGCGGCGGCGACGTCCGCCTGGCGCTCCGGCCCGAGTTCCAGGAGGTGAAGCAGATCGTCCTGAACGGCAACAGCAAGGGCTTCATCGGCTATGACGACGCGCACAAGGTGGCCTTCATCGCCTACAAGCGCGGCCAGGTGGGCACCTCGACCACGGCGGTGAACGACGAGCTGGGCGTGCGTGGCCAGTTCTCCCCGTCGGTGACGTCGACCACCGCCACCACCCAGAGCTTCACCACCTGGGACGGTCACCCGGCGGTGCTGGCCTACTACGACCAGCCCGCGACCACCAACCTGCGTGACTACGCCAACTCCGTGGCCAACACGCTCGTCGGCTCCGGCGCTGGCACGCTCACGGGCGGTTCGAACGCGGCCGGTCCGTACAAGATCCAGGCGCAGTACGTGCACCGCTCGAACTCGAGCGTGCTGGTGGTGATTGCCATCACTCCGGCCAACCGCTTCGTGGAGCCCGGCCTCTTCGTCATGAGCGACACCGCGGGCGGCACGGCGCTGGCCCAGTTCGGTGACGCGGACGCGGTGCAGTGCGAGACCTTCACCACGGGCAACGGCATGGCCGACTTCCTCTTCGTGGTGGACGACAGCGGCTCCATGGAGACGTCCCAGAGCGCGCTGGGCCAGGCCGCCACGGCCGTGGCCAACCGGCTGGCCAACTCGCAGCTCGACTGGCGCATCTCCATGGTGAGCACGTCCTACACGCAGACGGGCAATGGCATCCCCAACGCCGGGGTGTTCCGCGGCTTCACCCGCGACATCAACCAGTTCAAGGCGTGGCTGCAGAAGGACGCCCCGTGCCCCGACACCACCCAGGGGTGCTGGATCGGCATCAGCGGCTCCAGCGACGAGAAGACCCTGCACAGCGCGCGTGGCGCGGTGGATTACATGACCAACGCCGGCACCCCCACGGACAAGAAGTACCGTCCGGGCGCCAAGCTGGTGGTCATCATCCTCACCGACGTGCGTGACACGAACGACAGCACGGCCGTGAGCACGTACATCGACTACTTCAAGAGCGCCAACCCCACCGGCCAGCTCATCCCCATGCACGGCATCATCTGCGATGCGACCGGTGGCGAGTGCTATCCGGGCGAGCCCGTCAACGACCAGCGGCACGTGGAGGTCATCCAGGCCACGGGCGGCATCACGGGCAGCATCCGCAGCGCCACGTCCATCCAGAACACCATCAACACCATCTTCGACAGCGCGATTGCCTCCTCGGGCTACCGCACGCTCAAGCCGCCCATCGGCGCCTCGGTGCGTGTGGCGGTGGAGGCGGTGCGGGACTCCTCGCAGTGCAACGCGAGCGACCTGCCGCGCAGCCGCGTGAACGGCTTCGACGTGGACGGTGTCAGCCAGGCGCTGGCCTTCTACGGCGCGTGCCGTCCCGCCGCCGCGGGCTCGACGAAGGCCGCCATCTCCTACCGCTACTGGGCCGACCTCACGCCGAACAAGGATGGCAACCCGCCTCCCTGCTCGACGGACACGGGCTACTACGACCCGACGCAGGCGGACTTCTGCAAGGGCAACCTGACGTGCAACCGGCAGACGAACCGGTGCGAGTGCCCGTCGAATTGTGGTGGTGGCGGCGCTCCTGGCCAGGTGTGCAACACCAGCAAGGACGTGTGCGGCTTCGTCTGCGCGGCGGACTGCGGTGGTGCGTGCGGCAGCTTCCAGCAGTGCAACACGAGCACCTGCTCCTGCCAGTGCGTGGCGAGCGCCACCTGCGCCACGGGCTTCAAGTTCGACGCGAACGCCTGCGCTTGCGTCTGCGACACGGCGGCGCTCAACTGCGGCTCCACCTACCAGGCCGACGCCAACTCCTGCTCGTGCGTCTGCAAGGACAACTGCGGTGGCAGCTGCACCGGCAGCACGACGTGCAACATGAGCACCTGCCGCTGCGAGGGTAAGATCGGCTGAGCTCGTGAGGTTGGCGTGCCCCGGCGGAGCCACTTCCGCCGGGGTCGCTGAAGCCGGGGCCGGACGTCGCTGATGTTCCAGCGGCCTCCGGCCCCTGCTATTTCGGGCTCACGGGATGCAGGTGATCTGCCCGCTCTGCACGGAGCAGCCCTGACAGGTGAGCGCCGTCCAGGTGCCCGAGGTGCAGCGCAGCGCCTCATCCGGGTTGCCCACCGCGCACTGGCCCTTGTTCTCGCTCGTGGCCGGGCAGGCATCGCCCGCCTGTGCGCGCGAGAAGTCACACGTCAGGCCGCCATTCGTCTCGGTGCAGCCGCTCGGACCGCTGCAGGGGATGGCGCGGAGCTTGCCGTTCTCGCACCACAGGGCCTCGGAGGTGCTGCTGCAGGTGGCGCTGTTGTCCGGAGAGCAGTCGTCGCCCGCTTCGGCCTTTCCACAGGCGGTGAGGTGCAGGGACACGAGCAGGGTGACAACGGGGAGAAGAGCCTTCACGCGAGGAACTCCAGTCGTGGATGGGGGACCACGGTGCGCACGGTAGCAGGGCCTCCCGGGTGGTCAGGGCGCACGCGGCGCCGGTGCTAGAGTCGCGGTGTCACTGTCAGACACTCCCCCCCGACACGGAGTCTTCCATGCGGAGCCGCTTCTCCCTCTTCCTGTCCGCCACGCTGCTCGGCGCGGCCGCCCTCTCTGGTTGTGGCACCACCCCCGCCGAGGACCGGGAGCGCATCACCTTCCCCGCTCGCGGTGACTTTCCCGGTGGCACGAGTGGCCTGGAGTCCCTGTCGCCCGGCCAGCGCACCTACTCGCTCGACGCGGACCTGGAGAAGAGCCACCTCTACGTGCAGATCTTCAGTGCCTCGCTCGGGCACGACCACGTGGTGCGCGCCACGGACTGGGCGGGCACGGTGCGGTTCGACCCCTCCAACCTGTCTGGCTGCTCGGTGGCGGTGACGGTGCGGGTGGAGGGGTTGGATCCGGAGCGTGACGAGATGCGCGACCTCCTCGGCGAGGACCGCGTCCCCGAGAGCGACCGGGAGACGATCCGCGAGCACCTCCGGGCGGAGGACCAGCTGGACCTGGCCCACCACGAGTCGATCCAGTTCACCTCGACGTCCTGCACCCTCACGGGGGAGCGGGGCGAGGGTGGATACCCGGTGGTGGAGGTGACGGGCGACATGACGATGCGTGGGGCGACGCACGAGGTGAAGCTGCCGCTGGAGGTGGCGGTGGACGAGCAGCGGGTGGCCGCACGCGGTGTGCTGACGACCCGTCACACGGAGTTCGGTTTCGAGCCGTATTCGATGGTGGCGGGGCTCTTCAAGAACAAGGACGAGCTCTACTTCGTCATCGACGTGCGAGGGCAGCGCGCGTCCCCGTGAGCCGGGCCGGGGGGATGGGTCGAGACCGGGAATTCAGCTAAAAAGAGCCATTCCCCCCCGTTGAGGATGTGAATGATGAAGAAGGTCGTCGTGGCGGGTCTCGCCGTGCTCTTGCTGGTGGTGCTGGGTGCGGCGGGCTTCGTGCTGGGAGCGAGGCCGCGGTCGCGCCCGGCCTCGGCCCAGAAGGTGGAGGTCACCCCCGAGAAGCTCGCGCGAGGCCGCTACCTCACGGAGAACGTCTTCGTCTGCTTCCACTGCCACTCGCAGGCGGACACGGGCCTCTTCGGGACTCCGCCGAAGCCCGGCACGGAGGGCGGTGGAGGCCAGTGCCTGGGGCCGGAGACGGGCTTCCCCGGCACGATGTGCATGTCCAACATCACGCCGGATGCCGAGACGGGTCTGGGCCAGTGGACGGACGGGGAGATCATCCGCGCCATCCGCGAGGGCGTGAGCCGGGATGGCCGGGCGCTGATGCCGCTCATGCCCTACCGCCTCTACCGGGAGATGTCCGACGAGGACGTGGAGGCGCTCGTGGCGTACTTGAGGTCCATTCCGGCCATCCGCAACCCGCTGGCGAAGACGCGGCTCGACTTCCCGGTGAACGTCTTCATCCGCTTGATGCCCGAGCCCCTGGAGAAGGCCGTCACCGCGCCCGCGCGCTCGGACACGGTGGCCTACGGCCGGTACCTGAGCACCGTGGCGGGCTGCGTGGATTGCCACACCCCCACCGATGAGAAGCGCGAGCCGCTGCCAGGAAAGCTGTTCGCCGGAGGCCAGGAGTTCGGGCTGGAGAAGGACGCCATGGTGCGCAGCTCGAACCTCACCCCGCATGAGACGGGACTCGGAGGGCTGAGCCGGGGCAGCTTCATCGCGCTCTTCAAGCGCCACGCGCTGCCCGAGGCGCGGCGCGAGGTCGCCCCGGAGCGCAACACGGTGATGGCCTGGATGGCCTACGCGGGGATGGCGGAAGAGGACCTGGGCGCCATCTACGACTACCTGAAGACGCTGCCGCCGGTGGACAACAACGTCCTGCCGTGGAGCACCCCGCCTGTCGTGGCGCCCGCCACGCCGTGAGCCAGGGAGGCGCGCATGCGTGTACTCGTCACTGGAGCATCGAGGGGTATCGGCCTGGAGCTGGTCACGAGGTACCTCGCGCGGGGTGATGAGGTGGTGGCCGCGGTGAGGGACCCGGAGGGGGCGGAGGAGCTGCGGGCGCATGCCTCGTCCCGGCTGCACGTGGTGGCGATGGACGTGGGCTCCACGGAGTCGGTGCGGGCCGCGGCGGCGCGCTGTCCTCCGGGGCCGCTCCACGTGCTCATCAACAACGCCGCGCTCAACGGGGGGCCGCAGCGGGCGCCGGGGATGGATCTGGAGCGGGCCGCGCGCATCCTGGACGTCAACGCCGCGGGGCCGATGCGCGTCTATGACGCCTTCATCGAGCGCGTGCGGGCCGCCGAGGAGCCGCGCGTGGTGGTGAACGTGAGCTCGGACTCGGGCTCGCTGTCCGTATTCCGGGTGAGCGGCAAGCCCGAGTACGCCATGAGCAAGGCCGCGCTCAACGCGCTGACGCGCTGGCAGGCCGCGCAGGAGCCCCGGGTCATCTGCGTGTCCCTGCATCCGGGTTGGGCGCGCACGGCCATGGGCGGTGACAAGGCCCCCGATACGGCCGATGTGGTGGCCGAGCGCATGGTGGCCGCCATCTCGCGGCTGCGTCCGGAGCACTCGGGGCTGTTCCTCGACACGGAGCTGCGGCCGCTGCCCTGGTGAGGGCCGCGCGGCGCGAGAGGGGCACCAGGTGGGGTACACCCGGTGCCAGCTCGCGCCCGTGGGGTCAGCCGGAGACTTCGGCCTTGAAGGAGGCGGAGCCCAGCTCCGCCCCATCGGCGCCGACCACCTTCACGGTCCAGGAGCCGGAGTCACCCGCGCGGAAGGTGCGGTAGGCGTGAGTGCGGTAGGACGAGCGGGGCACCTTCAGCTCCGTCTTGGAGACCTCCTGGCCGTCCTTGGACCAGACGACGGTCACGGTGCCGACTTCCGCACCGGTGAGCTTGGTGGCGGCGTAGATGCGGGTGTTCGGAGCGACGGTGAAGCTGTCGGAGGCGCCGGTGATCTCATACTTCTCGACGCCAGTGCCAACCTTCACGTCGGCGGTGCCGGCGGCGAAGGCGGACGTGGTGAGCAGCAGGACGGGCAGCAGGTACTTCAAGGCGGTCTTGGACATGGTGTCTCCTCGGGTGAGGGACACTGACGCTAATATTTCGGAGGGGGTATCGCCATGAAGCGGATGATGCGGCTCTGGGCCGTGGTCGGGGCAGGTGTGCTGGTATCGGGTTGCGCCACCACGTCCATTCAAAAGGTTTGTGTCGCAGGTACTTCGGGTGAGCGCTGCTCCGGCCCGCTGAGCAAGATTCCCGAATCCGAAACGGAGCGGATGCGGACCTCCATGGAGTTGGCCTTGAAGGTGGTCGACAGCGGAGCGTTCGCGGAGAAGATGCGGGCGGCGGAGGAGATCCTCGGGAAGGATCCGAGGTATGCGCCTTCCTGGCGGCAGCAGTCGGAACTGGGGCTCGTCCCCTCCATCCAGACCCATGCGACGGGGTTGGAGGTGACGACGCGCATCACGCTCCATCCCGTGGCCTTCTTCTTGACGGATGCCTGGGACGGCGGGGGTGAGTCGAAGCAGATCCAGCTGAACCGGGTGAAGGTGGGCTGGTTCGCGCCCTGGTACTGGGCGGGCACGATGGTGCACGAGATGACTCACAAGGCGGGCTATTGCCATCCCACCTGCGAAGAGCCGAGCAACGACGCCAAGGGAAACGAGTGCACGGCTCCCTATGTCGCGGGTTCCATCGCGTGGCGCATCGCGCATGACATGCTGCCCCCCGGACAGCGCGAGGACACGCCGAGGATGCCGTGTCCGGCGCTCGTGAACCTGTTCGGAGGCGGTGACTCCCCCCGTTGATCACCGCGCCGTGGGGGCCGAGTCCGTGCGGAAGACGGGGTAGAGGTTGAAGCGGGTGTCGTTGGCCGGGTGGCGCTCGTAGAAGAAGCGCAGGCGGGCGCGGGGGTTGCTGGCGAACTCCTTGTCCTTCAGCTTCTCCTCCCAGGCGGCCTTGACGGCGGGGTCCTTCGCCAGCAGCTCGCGCGCGAAGGGCTCCAGGATGTAGTCCTCGACGTACTCCTTCTGCTCGAAGTGGTTGTTGAAGAAGCCCCAGGAGAGCAGGGAGTCCGGCCCGAGCGGCTCGAACAGGTGCGCCACCAGGGGCGCGCTCTTCTGCGCCGCTGGCACGTAGAGCGTGCCCTTGGGGAGCGGCTGTGTGTCCTTCTTCCAGTCTCCCTTCACGGAGAGCCCCTGGTGGCCCTCGACGGAGCCGGGGCGGAGCTTCGTCTCGGTGGCGCGGAACACCTCCACCTGGGCCGAGGGGACATCCTGACCGAGCCGCTGGAAGCGCAGGCCGTGCGCGGTCAGCTTCTCCGCCACCCAGGCCGCGTGCGCCGGGGGAATCAGGTAGCCGCCGGTGGGCAGCGTGGCGGTGAGGCCCGGGCGCAGCTCCTCGTAGTAGGGAATCGTCCATACCTGCGGTTTCGTGTCGTCGTAGCGGATCCACGGCTGGCCGGACACCTCGGAGGGCATGCGCTCGTAGGCGTAGCCCCGGAAGGAGATGGGGCGGCTCTTCTCGGTGTTCTCCCAGAGGAGCACCACCTCGCGGACCTTGCCGGACTCGGCCTCGGCGTCCGCGGCCTTTCGCGCGGCCATCAGCGTCTGGCCGTCCCGGCCGACGAGCCGCAGCAGGCCCTCCAGCACGTGGCGCGTGGTGGCCACGCGGTGGGCGTAGGGCTTCCAGGAGTGCGTCTCCACCAGGATGCCGTAGCGCCGGTTCACCGCCCAGTACGGGTGGCTGAAGCGCGGGGGAGACACGCCGTAGCTCACGCCCGAGGCGGGGTCATCGTTCTCCCGGAAGGACGGGTAGAAGGCGAGGGGCAGGTGGCCCTTGGACTCCAGCTCGGTGAAGAGCTCCTCGCGCAGCTTCGTGCCCAACGTGCGCAGGGTCTCCGGGCCCGTCTTCTGCGGCTCCATCTGCACGCTCACGTCGTGCTCGAACTTGGCGCCATCCGTGACGTGCAGGTCCACGTAGAAGAGCGGGTCCCAGGAGTGCAGCAGCTTCAGCACCGCCACCATCTCCGGGGCGTCCGCCTTCACGTAGTCGCGGTTGAGGTTGAGGTTCTGCCCGGTGACGCGCCAGCCCATCTCCTCGGGGCCCACCTGGTTGGGGCGGTTGTTGGGGCCGAAGCGCTCATGGCCATCCACGTTGAAGACGGGCAGGAAGACGGCCGTCACCTGCGTGAGCACGCCCGGCAGGGTCTTGCCCTCGAGCATGTCCCTGAGCAGCCAGAAGCCGGCGTCCTTGCCGTCGATTTCACCGGCGTGGATGCCGCCCTGGAAGAAGACGACGGGGCGGTTCTTCTTCGCGGCGGCGGCGGGGGTGAGGGTGCCATCCGCGCTCGCCACGAGCACGAGCTGGGGGCGGCCCTCGGGCGTGGTGGCGAAGGTGTCGCAGCGCACCTTGCCGGGGTAGCGCTTGGGGAAGGCGCGGCAGAGCGACTCCACCTCCGCGTAGCGGCCGGTGCGGGTCCATCCACTCTGCTCGGCGACGGTGGTGAGGGGGGCCTGACTGAGGGCGAGTGCGAGGAGTACGGGCAGGAGCATGGCGGCTCCCTACTGAGCACACCCCTCGCGCTCGCTCAACCCTGACGAGCCGTGTCGTGGCGGACGGTGAGGCTCTCTCCCACGGCGAGCACGTGGAGCGGCTCGCGAGGCAGCTGGCGGCGGTTCCACTCGGCGTCCAGCCGCTGGGGTGGCTCGTCCAGGGGCTCGTCGGTGAGCTTGAAGGTGCCCCAGTGCATGGCGAGGAAGCGCCGGGCCCCGAGGTCCTCATATGCCTGCACGGCCTGCTCGGGGTTCATGTGCTGCTTCTCCATGAACCAGCCCGGGTCATACGCGCCGATGGGCAGCATGGCCGCGTCGAGGCCGGGGAAGCGCTGGCCTATCTCCTTGAAACCGTCGAAGTACGCGGTGTCCCCCGAGTGGTAGACGCGCGCGCTGGAGCCCTCCACGACGAAGCCACCCCAGAGCGTCTCGTTGGCGTCGTTGAGGCTCCGGCGGCTCCAGTGCTGCGAGGGGACGAAGTGCACCGTCACCGGGCCCACCTTCGTGGAGCCCCACCAGTCCAGCTCGGTGGCGGGAGGTGCGCCGTGGCGGAAGTAGCGCGCCACGCCGAGCCCGGTGATGACGGGCGCGCCCACGCGCAGGACGGTGGGCATGTCCAGGTGGTCGTAGTGGTTGTGGGACACCAGCGTGGCGGCGATGGGGGGCAGCTTCTCCAGCGGGACGCCCGGGGCCACGTTGCGGCGGATGAAGCCGGTGATGGTGTCGCGCAGCGCGGGGTCGATGAGCAGCGACACGCCGTCGAGCTGCACCAGCCAGCTGGCGTGGCCCAGCCAGGTGAGGCGCACGCCCTCTCCGGGAGCGGGCGGAGTGGCGAGCACGGTGAGGTCCGGCTCCACGCGGCGCACGGCGGCGCGCTCCGGGCTCCTACGGCGTCTGCCCGCCAGCTTGTCGCCGACGGCCCACTTGAAGACGGTGCCGAGGGGATGCGGGCCACTGCCGTCCAGGTTCTTGTAGCGCACCGCCATGGGGCTCTCCGAGGGCCCTCGAGAAGGTGGGGCCCGCCCCTGTCATGTTCCGTCACCCGCCCCCGAATGCAAGGGGAGCGGGCGGGGGAGCCCGTGCCCCCTCCCTTTTACCGGGTGATTTCTTTGCGGGATGCGCGGGCTCGGGAAATATCCGGCCATGAGCGTGCGGCAATTCGACGTCGTGGTGATCGGCTCGGGCCCGGGTGGTGAAGGGGCCGCCATGAAGGCCGCGAAGTCTGGCAAGCGGGTGTGCGTGGTGGAGCAGCAGATGTTGGTGGGGGGCGCCTGCACTCACACCGCCACCATTCCCTCCAAGGCGCTTCGCCACGCCATCCAGCGGCTGGTGGATGTGCAGACCGACCACCCGGAGCTCCGGGTCGAGCTGGCCCACCGCTGGAAGTTCAAGGACATGATGCGGACGGCCTCGTCCGTGGTGTCCCGCCAGGTGCAACTGCGGACCACCTTCTACGAGCGCAACCGGGTGGAGCTGGTGGTGGGGCGGGCGCGCTTCCTGGACGCCCAGACGGTCGAGGTCAGCGAGCCCCGGGGCGCCAGCGAGCATCTCTCCGCCAAGGCCTTCGTGCTGGCCACCGGCTCTCGGCCCTACCACCCGCCGGACCTGGACTTCCGCCACCCGCGCATCTTCGACTCGGACACCATCCTCAAGCTGCGCGAGACGCCGATGACGATGATCATCTACGGCGCGGGCGTCATCGGCTGCGAGTACGCCTCCATGTTCCGCATGCTGGGCGTGAAGGTGGACCTGGTGAACACGCGCGAGCGGCTCCTGTCCTTCCTGGACGATGAGATCTCCGACGCGCTCTCCTACCACCTGCGCGAGCAGGGCGTGCTCATCCGCCACCACGAGCAGATGGATCGGGTGGAGCCTCTCGAGGACGGGGTGGTGCTGCACCTCAAGAGCGGCAAGCGGCTGAAGTCGGACATCCTCTTGTGGGCCAACGGGCGCACCGGCAACACCCAGAACCTGGGGCTCGAGGCGCTGGGCATCCAGATGGACTCGCGTGGCAACGTGCAGGTGAACGACGCGTACCAGACGGTCGTCCCGCATATCTACGCGGTGGGAGACGTGGTGGGCATTCCGTCGTTGGCGAGCGCCTCGTATGACCAGGGCCGCTTCGCCGCCACGCACATCGTCGAGGGTCGGCTGGAGCACAAGCTGGTGAAGGACATGCCCACGGGCATCTACACCAGCCCGGAGATCAGCAGCCTGGGGCGCACCGAGCAGGAACTCACGCGCGACGGTGTGCCCTACGAGGTGGGACACGCTTTTTTCAAGAGCCTGGCGCGCGCCCAGATTACCGGCCGCACGGTGGGGATGCTCAAGCTGCTCTTCCACCGGGAGACGCGGGAGATCCTCGGCATCCATTGCTTCGGGGACAACGCGTCGGAGATCATCCACATCGGCCAGGCCATCATGGCGCAGGAGGGGCCGGGCAACTCCATCGACTACTTCGTCAACACCACGTTCAACTATCCCACCATGGCCGAGGCGTACCGGGTGGCCGCGCTCAACGGCCTCAATCGGCTGTTCTGATGGGGTTGAATCCCGCCGGGCCTCGGGTATGGACAGGAACCGGGGCGCGAGGTGCGCTCCGGTAGAGGCCCGAGGTACGGAATGCGGGACGGTGACGGATACCCTCACCCTGACCCTCTCCCAGAGGGAGAGGGAGGGGGGACGTTGAATACAGGGGTCGTGGAGGCACTGGTGGGAAACCACCGGCGTTTCCTCGGCTTCCTCGAGAGCCGGGTGGGCAGCCGGGCGCTCGCCGAGGAACTGCTGCAATCCGCCTATGTGCGGACGCTGGAGAAGGGCGGTGACCTCCAGGAGGGCGAGGGGGCCGTGGCGTGGTTCTACCGGCTGCTGCGCAATGCGCTGGTGGACCACTACCGCCGGAACGCCGCCGAGGGCCGTGCGCTGGAGCGGGAGGCTCGCGAGGCCTCCGAGGTGGGTGGGGATCCGGAGCTGACGCAAACGGTTTGCGCATGCATCCATGACCTGCTGCCCGCGCTGAAGCCCGAGTACGCCGAGATGGTGCGTCAGGTGGACCTCGAGGGGCGGAGCGTTCCCGAGGTGGCGCGGGAGTCGGGCATCACCGCGAACAACGCCGGGGTGCGGCTCCACCGGGCGCGCCAGGCTTTGAAGAAACAGCTGGAGCGGAGCTGCGGTACATGCGCGGCGCATGGGTGCCTGGACTGCACCTGCGGGAAGCCGGGTGGGGGCTGTCAGACGCCCGCTTGACGGGCAGGGAGCCCAGGTTACCTCCCGGACCGGAATCCGGGCGCGGAGCATGACCACTGTAAGGGTCTGGCGGGCGCTCCGTTAGCCCGGGTGAAAGGAGCAGTTCCCTCAATGGCCCACGAGCACACCCACTCGCACGATCCCCATGCCGCCCACTCGCATGGCCCGCCGCCCGAGGCCTCGGGCAAGGTGCTGGACCCGGTCTGCGGCATGACCGTCGACCCCGCGAACGCCAAGGGCGGCAGCCACGTCCACAAGGGCGCGACCTACCACTTCTGCAACCCGAAGTGCCGGGAGCGCTTCGCCGCCGAGCCCTCGAAATTCCTCGAGGCGAAGGGTGAGCCGGAGCCGGTGGAGGCTCCGCCGGGCACGATGTGGATCTGCCCGATGGACCCCGAGGTCCGCCAGGACCACCCGGGCGCGTGCCCCAAGTGCGGCATGGCGTTGGAGCCGGAGCAGCCGGTGCTGATGACGGCGCGCACCGAGTGGGTGTGTCCGATGCACCCGGAGGTGGTGCAGGACCACCCGGGCACCTGCCCCAAGTGCGGCATGGCGCTGGAGCCGCGCACGGTGCTGCCCGAGGAGCAGCCGGACCCCGAGCTGCTGAGCATGACGCGGCGGTTCTGGGTGGGGGTGGTCCTCTCGCTGCCGCTGCTCTTCCTCGGCATGTCCGAGATGATTCCGGGCCAGCCGGTGCAGCGCGCCTTCGACCCGAGGCTGCTGGCGTGGGTGCAGTTCGCGCTGGCGACGCCGGTGGTGCTCTGGGGCGGCTGGCCCTTCTTCGAGCGGGGCTGGGCGTCGGTGAGGAACCGGCACCTCAACATGTTCACGCTCATCGCCATCGGGACGGGGGCGGCGTATCTCTTCAGCGTCTTCGCCACGGTGGCGCCGGGGCTGCTGCCCCATGCCTTCACGGGCCATGGCGGCGCGGCGCCCGTGTATTACGAGGCGGCGGCGACCATCACCACGCTGGTGCTGCTCGGACAGGTGCTGGAGCTGCGTGCCCGGCGTGCGACCTCGGGGGCGCTGCGCGCGCTGCTCAGCCTGGCCCCGGCGGTGGCCCGGCGCATCCACGCGGACGGCCGGGAGGAGGACGTCTCGCTGGAGCAGGTGAAGGTGGGGGACTCGCTGCGCGTGCGCCCTGGCGAGAAGGTGCCGGTGGACGGCGTGGTGCTGGAGGGCGAGAGCGCGGTGGACGAGTCCATGGTGACGGGTGAGTCCATGCCGGTGGAGAAGGTGCCCGGGGCGCGAGTCACGGGCGGCACCGTCAACGGGACGGGCAGCCTGGTGATGAAGGCCGAGCGGGTGGGGCGGGACACGTTGCTGTCGCGCATCGTGCAGCGGGTGGGTGAGGCCCAGCGCTCGCGTGCGCCCATCCAGCGGTTGGCGGACAAGGTGGCCGGGGTGTTCGTGCCGGCGGTCATCGCGGTGTCGGCGGTGACGTTCCTCGTCTGGGCCTTCGTCGGCCCGGAGCCGCGGCTGGCGCACGCGCTGGTGAACGCGGTGGCGGTGCTCATCATCGCCTGCCCGTGCGCGCTGGGGCTGGCGACGCCCATGTCGGTGGTGGTGGGGACGGGCAAGGGGGCCGGGGCGGGGGTGCTCATCCGGGACGCGGAGGCGCTGGAGCTGCTGGAGAAGGTGGACACGCTGGTGGTGGACAAGACGGGGACGCTGACGGAGGGCAAGCCGAAGCTGGTGTCGGTGGTGGCGGCGGAGGGCGTGGACGAGGCGCGGCTGTTGCGGCTGGCGGCGAGCCTGGAGCGGGGCAGCGAGCACCCGCTGGCGGCGGCGGTGGTGGCGGGAGCGGAGGAGCGAGGGGCGGTGCTGGTGGGAGCGCAGGGGTTCCGCTCGGTGACGGGCAAGGGCGTGACGGGACGAGTGGAGGGCGCGGAGGTGGCGCTGGGCAACGTGGCGCTGCTGGAGTCGCTGGGGGTGGACGCGGCGGAACTGCGACCTCGAGCGGAGGAGCTGCGGCGCGAGGGTCAGACGGTGATGTACGTGGCGGTGGACGGGAAGCCGGCGGGGCTGCTCGGGGTGGCGGATCCGGTGAAGAGCACCACGGCCGAGGCGCTGGCCACGCTGCACCGGGAGGGAGTGCGGGTGGTGATGCTGACGGGTGACAGCCGCACGACGGCGGAGGCGGTGGCGCGCCAGTTGGGCATCGACGAGGTGGTGGCGGAGGTGTTGCCGGAGGGCAAGGGGGACGTGGTGAAGCGGCTTCAGGGCGAGGGCCGGACGGTGGCGATGGCGGGGGACGGGGTGAATGACGCACCGGCGCTGGCTCAGGCGGACGTGGGGATCGCGATGGGGACGGGGACGGACATCGCGATGGAGAGCGCGGCGGTGACGCTGGTGAAGGGGGACCTGCGGGGAATCGCGAGGGCGAGGAAGCTGAGCCGGGGGACGCTGGGGAACATCCGGCAGAACCTCTTCTTCGCCTTCGTCTACAACACCCTGGGAGTGCCGATCGCGGCGGGGGTGCTGTACCCGTTCTTCGGGCTGTTGCTGAGCCCGATGCTGGCGGCGGCGGCGATGAGCCTCTCGTCGGTGTCGGTCATCGGCAACGCGCTGCGCCTGCGCAAGCTGGACCTGTAGCCCCAACCACCCCTCTCCCTCTGGGAGAGGGACGGGGTGAGGGTATCGCGGGGCGTGCCTATCCTCGCGAGGCTCTGCTCCGGCGTGAAGTGGCTGGGACGTCCTCGCCCGTCACGGCCCGCGCGATCCGCCCCGCATCCGCGGTGGTGATGCCGAGCGAGCTGAAGGCGCCGCTGACGAAGAGGCTGGCCACTCCCTGCGCCAGGGCTCGCCCTCGCAACTGCTCCATCAACGGATGCGAGGCGGGAATGGCGGCACCCGAGCACACCAGTGCCGCCAGTTCCGTCCAGAACGTCTCCATCGACCCCTTGAGTGCCTCCGGTGGATGGACGTCCGGCGGCGTCGACGCGTAGTCGATGTGCGCGGGGTCGGTCGCGATGCGGTAGAGGGCGGGGTTCTCCGCCGCCCAGCAGATGTAGGCGATCCCCGACAGGCGGAACGCCTCGCGCGGATCGGTGGTCTTCCCCGCCGCCGCGACGATGGCCTCGCCCAGCCGCCGGTCTCCCTCCGCGGCGATCGCGCGCAACAGCGCCTGGCGATCCGCGAAGTGCTTGTAGGGGGCGGCGGAGGAGACGCCGACCCGGCGGCCGACCTCGGCCACCGTCAGCGCGTCCACACCTTCCTCTCGAAGCAGCTCGATGCTCGCCTCGAGCAGTGCGTGCTTGAGGTCTCCGTGGTGGTAGGGGCGCGTTGGCGTCTTTCGGGTCATGTCCGTTGCAAAGTAAGTAAGATGCACTTACTTTGCAACGGAGGCGCAGGTCTCCCTGTCCGAAAGAGCGAACGATGAGCGGCAAGAAGACCGTGAGCCCCTTGTTGAGGTCCCTCTCCCGCCCCCATGGGTTCGAGCCCCTGCGGGTCGAGGGAGCGCTTCCCGAGGAGCTCCGGGGCACGCTCTTCCGTGCCGGAGCGGGCCTCTTCGAGCGTTTCGGCCGGAGCATCTCGCATGCGTTCGAGGCGGACGGGGCGGTCACGGCGGTGCGCTTCGGGGGTGGAGGCGCACAGGGGGCCTGCCGCATCGTCGAGAGCGCCGGCTACCGCGCGGAGGAGGCGGCGGGGCGGTTTCTCTTCAACTCGGCGGCCTCGTGGCTCGATCGCATGCGCGCCGCGCGCAGCGGCTCGGCGAAGAGCACGGGCAACACGTCGACCCTGCTGTGGCAGGACCGGCTCTTCGCGCTGATGGAGGGTGGACTGCCGCAGGAGATGGACCCGGGCTCGCTGGACACGCTCGAGGCCACCGACCTGGGGGTGATCTCAGGAGCGTTCTCCGCGCACCCGCATCGCGTCGCCTCGCTCCGGACCTCCTTCAACTTCGGACTGCGCTACGGCCCGAAGATGCTCATCGACCTCTACGCGCTGCCCGATGAGGGGCGGGGGACGAAGCTTGGAACGCTCGAGGCGCCCTGGCAGAGCATGGTGCACGACTTCATGGCGACGGAGCGGCACCTGATCCTCTTCCTGGGGCCGGTGAAGCTGAACCTCCTGCGGGCGATGCTGGGACTCGCCGACTTCACGAAGCTCTTCCAATGGAAGCCCGAGCTCGGGGCTCGGCTCATCGTCGTCCCATTGGACGCCATCCATGCGCCGCGAACCTTCGAGCTCGATGCCTTCTGGACCTGGCACTTCGCGAACGCCTTCGAGGACGGTGACGGTCCGTGCATCGACCTGTGCCGCTACCCCGAGTTCGCGCTCGGCGACATCGGCGAGCTCGAGGAGAGCGGCCCGCCCCCGCTCCTGACGCGCCTGCACCTCGACCTGAAGACGGGAAGGACGCGCGAGACGAAGCTCTTCGATGTCCCCTGCGAATTCCCGCAGCTGCATCCGCGAGTGCACGGGGCACGTCACGGCACCGTCTTCGTGCAGACCGAGCGCCGCGGCGCGGACCGGAGGTGTGCGGGGCTCACGCGCATCGACCTCGATCGGGGGGGCAGCGCGGAGTGGGCCGTGCCGGCCGGGCACGTGCCGAGTGAGCCCGTGCTCGTGCCGCGCGGAAAGGCGGAGGACGATGCCTTCGTGCTCGATCTGGTCTACGACCGGACGAGCGATCACTCCTACGTCGCGGTCCTGGACGGGCAGCACCTCGAGGACGGCCCCCTGGCGACGGTCCACTTCGATCACCCCATCCCCGTCACGTTCCACGGCAGCTTCGCGGCCGCGGGCTGAAAGGGCTCCACGGACATGGAATGGTGCACGGGGATGCCTCGCTGCCTGGTGGGCGTCGGGTTGAGCCTCCAGGAAGCGTGCACTCCTCTGGCGTCTCATTAGACTGACGCCCATGTTCTCTTCTCGTGAGGAAGGGCGCGCGGCCGGAGCGCCCTCAGGACTGGTCTCGGTGGTCCGGCTCCCGCAGAGCTGGTTCATCCTCAGCACCTCGCGCGAGCTGGGCCGCAAGCCGCTCGCGCGCATGTTGCAGGGCACGCCGCTGGTGCTCTTCCGGACCGAGACGGGCAAGCCGGCGGCGCTGGTGGACCGCTGCCCGCACCGCAACGTGCCGCTGTCGATGGGGCGCGTGGTGGGCGGTCAGCTCCAGTGCGGCTACCACGGCTGGCGCTTCGACGGAGCGGGCCAGTGCCGTGCCATTCCGGGCCTCATCGGCGAGCCGGGGGCGAAGTCCCGCTGCTCCACCTGGCACGCCACGCGCGAGCAGGAGGGCTTCGTCTGGGTGTACTCCACCCCGGGCGTCGAGCCCTCGCACGAGCCCTACCGCTTCCCGCTGCTGGACGCTCACGGCTACAGCACCGTGCGCCGCACCCTGCGGGCGAAGGGGTCGCTGCACGCGCTGCTGGAGAACACGCTGGACGTGCCGCATACGGCCTTCCTGCATGGGGGCCTGTTCCGCACGGAGAAGAAGCGGGCGGAGATCGACGTCGTGGTGCGCCGGGGCGCGGACCGGGTAGAGGCCGAGTACATCGGCGAGCCGCGTCCGCCGGGCCTGGCGGGCAAGCTGCTGGCGCCGGGGGGCGGGGTGGTGCAGCACTTCGACCGCTTCCTGCTGCCGTCCATCGCGCAGGTGGAGTACCGCCTGGGGGACGACAGCCATCTGATCGTCACCTCGGCGATGACGCCAGCGGACGACTGGGACACGTGGGTGTACGCGGTCGTCACCTTCCGCATGCCCGTGCCGCACTGGCTGGTGAAGCCTTTCGTCACGCCGGTGGCGCTGCACATCTTCGGGCAGGACGCCCGCATCCTCGAGCGGCAGACGGAGACCATCCGCCGCTTCGGCACGGAGACGTTCGCCTCCACCGAGGTGGACGTGCTGGGCCCGCCCATCCTGCGCCTGCTGCGCCAGGCCGAGCGCGAGAAGGTGGCCACCTCGACGGAGGTGCAGGAGACGCGGCTGAAGATGCAGGTGTGAACGGATCGGCTGCGCGGCAGCGGACAATCCGGGACCTTCTGGGCTGGCGGAGTTTCTACCAGCACACACAGTAGGGGCAGGGGGGGTGGCCGGAAGCCGGAGGGGACTGTCACCTTTGCGCCATGCCCTCCTCAGTGCTGGCCAACGAGAAGCTGCTCTTCGCCCAGTCCGTGGATGCCCTCTTCGTGCGAGCCCTGGGGCCGCACCTGACGCGGGAGGGCCGGCGCCGGTTGAGGGAGCTGGGCCTGGACCTGAACGAGCCGTTGCGGCCGGCCTATGCGCTGGAGCAGTGGAAGGCCTTCCTGCGCGTGGCGGCGAGCGACGTGTTCCCGGCGGCCTCGCCCCGGGAGGCGTGGTTCAACCTGGGCGAGCGCTACCTGCAGGGCTACCGGCAGACGGCGCAGGGGCGGGCGAGCATGGCGTTCGTGACGCGGCTGGGGCCCCGGCCCACGCTGGAGCGGGTGCCGCACAACGTGCGGGCGGGCAACAACTTCAACGAGGTGCGGGTGGAGGAGCTGGGCACACACGCGGCCACGCTGTGGATGAAGGACGTGACCGCGGACAACCCGTTCTTCGCCTGTGGCTTCCTCTCCGAGACGCTGCGCTCGGCGGGGGCGGGCGACATCCTGGTGGATCCGGTGGCCTTCGACGGCACGGCGGCCACCTTCCGCCTCTCGTGGACCCACGCGGCCACCCGGGCGGTGGCCGTGGGGCTGACGCGGCGCTGAGGCGGGCTACGCGGTGAGGACCACGCGCAGGCAGTGGTCCTTCTTCTTCTTGAACATGTCGTAGGCCTGGGGGGCGTCGTCGAGCGCCATCCGGTGCGTGGCCACGAAGGAGGGGTCCACCTCGCCGCGCTCCACGTGGCCGATGAGCCGGTCCAGGTAGCGCTGGGCATGCATCTGCCCCATGCGCAGCGTCAGTCCCTTGTTCATCGCCGCGCCCATGGGGAACTTGTCCACCAGGGCGCCGTACACGCCCATGATGGAGACGATGCCGCCCTTGCGGCAGGCCTGGATGGCCTCGCGCAGCACGTAGGGGCGCTCCGTCTCCAGGCGCATGGCCTGCTTCACCCGGTCATAGACGCCCTCGTAGCCGATTTCATGGGCCTCCATGCCCACCGCGTCGATGCACGCGTCCGGGCCCTGCCCGCCGGTGAGCTCCTTGAGGGCCTCGGGGACATTCACCTGGGTGTAGTCGAGCACCTCGGCCTGGCAGCGCTCGCGCGCCACGGCGAGCCGGTCCGGGAGCCGGTCGATGGCGATGACGCGCCCGGCGCCCAGCAGCCAGGCGCTCTTCATGGCGAAGAGGCCCACGGCGCCACAGCCCCACACGGCCACGGTGTCGCCGTGCTGGATGTTGCACAGGTCGGCGCCCATGAAGCCGGTGGGGAAGGCATCGGAGATGAAGAGGGCCTGCTCGTCGCTGAGCCCGTCGGGCACCTTGCGAGGCCCCACGTCGGCGAAGGGCACGCGGATGTACTCGGCGTGGCTGCCCGCGTAACCCCCCATCATGTGCGAGTAGCCGAAGATGCCGCACGTGGCGTGTCCCCACAGCTTTTCCGCCAGGGCCGGCTTGGGGTTGGAATTGTCACAGAGGGAGAACTGGCCCTTCTTGCACCAGGAGCAGTCACCACAGCTGATGACCGAGGGGACGATGACGCGGTCGCCCGGCTTGAGGTTCTTCACCTTGCTGCCGACCTCGACGATCTCCCCCATGAACTCATGGCCGAGGATGTCGCCCTTGAGCACCGAGGGGATGTAGCCATCGTAGAGGTGCAGGTCCGAGCCGCAGATGGTGGTGGCCCGCACCTTCACGATGGCGTCCCGCGGATTGAGGAGCGAGGGATCGGGGACCGTCTCCACGCGCACGTCGTTCACACCCGTCCAGCACACGGCCTTCATGGTTCTTCCTCCGTCCTTGGTGCGAGTCCTCAGGAGCGCGGCGCCAGCGTCCGTCCCAACCCGGAGCGGTGGCCATGGGGCTGGGAGTCGACGGTGGCGACCTCCCCCGTCTCCATGAGCTGCTTGAACTGACGCAGGCCTCGGGAGAGGTGCTGCTTGGGCTCGTCGCCGAGCAGCTTCGCCACGACCGCCACGGCGCGGCCTCCGGGGACGTGGTAGCGCAGCTCGAGGTGCACCACGGTGCCACGGCCGCCCGGTGCGTCCTCGAAGCGGACGGTGCCGGTGTGCTGAATGAGGGAGCCGGGCATGGTGCGCCAGACGATGCGCTCGCCGGGCCGGTCCTCGGTGACGCGGGACTCCCACTCGATGACGGAGCCCGCGGGGCCCTGGTACACCCAGTGGCTCTTGTCGTTCTCCAGGTTCCGCACTGAGAGCAGGTGGGGGATGAAGCGCGGGTGCTTCTCGAAGTCGCGCCACGCCTGGTACAGCTCCTGGCGCGGCTTGAGGATGGTGGTGCTCAGCTCGAAGGCGACACCTGGCTGCTCGCCCGGCACCTCGGTCATGCCCATGAGGGCGAGGGCGCGGCTGCGTCCGGTGAGCCCCCGGTGCACGAGCGAGCCGCCGACCACGGCGAGGAGGATGGCGGGGACGGTGCGGCGTCGCAGTCCGTAGCCCACGCAGCCGAGTCCCACGACGAGGGAGACGAGCCGCTCACCGGGGCTGACGTTGACCCCCTTGGTTCCATGTTGGAGCGAGGGGTCGAGCTGGGGCTTGTGGGCCCCCCGGGTCGAAATCAGTTCGCTTTCCTGCAGCAGCATCCGGGCGTCCTCCTGCATGCGGAGCAGGAAGCTCTCCATGCAGGAGGAGGGGACCCACTGCCCTGCGGGACAAGGAGAGTATTGGGTTCCGCATGCACCCTCTCCCTCTGGGAGAGGGCGGGGGGTGAGGGTAGTCGCCTCCGTGTTCCAATTTCCGTGTGGCGCGCGGATCGGGGAAATACCCTCACCCTAGCCCTCTCCCAGAGGGAGAGGGGACATCCACGGGTCTCCGTTCGAGGTCACGGACACTCCACTACACGGACACTCCACTAACCGTCGCCCTGTGCGGCGCTGCCGATCAGCCCCACCTCGTTGCGCTCGCCACGTTCTCCCTCGTGCCCCTCTTCCTGCAGGACGAGGCTGGTCCGTTGTCCGTGGAGGGCGACCTCACCCGTCGCCGCGCGCGGGACATTCCTAGGGCGGCGAGGGCCCAAGGCCGCGGGGGCCATGTCCGCACAAGAAGCCACCGCGACGCTCACGGCCGGGGTCCGGCCCGACAGATCCTCCAGCACGCCCAGCACGCGGGTCTGCCCCTGTCCATCGGCACAGGCCCGTGCCCGTAGCGCGTGCCGCCGCTCGGATCCATCCGGTGCGAGCACCCGGTACGTCAGGGACACCTCCCCCGGGCTCCGGGCGCAGCGCGCGAGGGCCTCGGTCACCACGGGCTGGTCGTCCGGGTGGACGCGGGAGAGGAACGAATCCAGCGGCTCCTCGGGGGCGAGCGACCTGAGCGCGAAGGCGGCCGCGGCTCCACGCTCCCAGCGCAGGCGCCGCTCCGGCAGCCGCAGGTCCCACAGCGTCAGCGACGCGGCCGACAGCGCCTCCAGCACACGGGCCTCGTTCTGCCGCAGTGCCTCCTCGAGCAGCTTCAGGTCCGTGATGTCCCGCGAGATGCCGAAGAGGCCGAACACCACGCCGGCCTCATCGCGCAGCACGCCCTTGGTGGACAACCAGACCCGCTTCACGGGCCCCGACTCCGACTCCTCGTAGGTGAAGGTCTGCCGGAAGGCGAGCACCTCGCGGTCATGGGAGAGGGTGGCCCGAGCGGCCTCGGGCGACCACAGCTCGGCGTCGGTGCGGCCGATGATGGCCTCGGCCGGCTTGCCGATGAGCCGGGCTCCGGCGGTGTTGATGCGGGTGTACCGGCCCTGGAGGTCCTTGGTGTAGATGGCGTCAGTGGCGCCCTGGAGCACCGCGTTGAAGAGGGCGCTGGCGCGCCGCGCGGCATCCGAGGCCCGGTGGTGCGAGGTGGCGTCGTGCAGGTACACGAGCACGCCGCTGTCCGAGGGAACCGCGGTCACCTCCAGGTGGAGGCCGTTGAAGCGCTCCTCGAAGTCCACGGGGGCGCCCGTGGCGAGCGCGCGCTGCACCTGGGGGCGCAGAACGGAGCCGGGCTCCTCGGGGTACTCCTGCCAGAGGCTGCGCCCGACGAGGAGCTGGCGCCGCTTGCCCAGCAGCCGCTCCGCGGCGCGGTTGACGTAGATGAAGCGGCACTGCCGATCGAACGCGAGGAACGGGTCCGGCATGCACTCCATGAAGGAGAGCACCTTCTCCTCGAAGGCGGCCGTCTCGCTCACGAAGCGCTCGGTGTCCGTCACGTCCGACAGCCACACGGCGAGGAGTCCATCCTCCACGCGAGCGGCCCGAGCCATCATCCGGCGCGCGTCGAGGCCCCGGCCCAGCGAGAACAGGTGCGTGCCCGTCACGCCCGTGGCGAGCACCTGGCCCCAGGCCTTCACGGCCTCGACGAGCTCCGGCCTGCGGACCAGCAGCCGGCGGCCGTTCAGGTTCTCCTCGAGCAGCGCCTCGGAGGCGGGGTTCGCGTACTCGCAGAGGAAGTCCTCGGGAGCGCCCTCCACGCCGCCTTCCGGGCGAAGGGCGAGGAACCCATCCGGGTTGATCGCCTCGAGGGCATAGCGGCTGCTCGGGGGAAACATGGGGGACTCCTCACCCGTGGAGGTAAGCACGGGCTCTCCTGGCCGCTGGCTCGGTGCGGCTCGTCGCGGGGCCCGAGTGGGGAGGAGGAGACAGTCGTCTGTCGGTGGCTGTGTGGTGTCGTACGTATGGGCAGGGTTCACGCGAGGTGCGTGCAGTGACGCTGGACGAGCGGGCGGGCGGATGCGTTGACGCTCCAGCTAAACCGGTGTTCAGTCTGAGGGAGAGCGCCATGGCCCCTCAGATTGCCCTCGATTTCGCCGAGTCCCAGGCCGTCCATCCGGCCCTCGAGTCGTTCCACCCGGTGGTGCAGCGGTGGTTCGCCGAGCGGCTGGGCGAGCCCTCGCGTCCCCAGGTGGAGGGCTGGCCCCTCATCCAGGCGCAGCACGACGTGCTGATCGCCGCGCCCACGGGCAGCGGCAAGACGCTCACGGCCTTCCTGGCGGCGTTGGACCGACTCTTCCGGCTGGCCCTGGAAGGGCGGCTGCCGGACCAGACGCAGGTGCTGTACGTGTCGCCGCTGAAGGCGCTGGGCAACGACGTGCAGAAGAACCTGCTCCAGCCGCTGGAGGAGCTGCTGCAGCGGGCCCGGGCGGCGGGCTTCACCCCGCGGGAGCTGCGGGTGCAGGTGCGCACGGGAGACACGTCGGCGTCCGAGCGCTCGCAGATGGTGCGCCGGCCGCCGCACATCCTCATCACCACGCCGGAGTCCTTCTACCTCTACCTCACGGCGGACCGGGCGAGGGCGACGCTGCGCTCGGTGCGCACGGTCATCGTGGACGAAATCCACGCGCTGGCGCGGGACAAGCGGGGGAGCCACTTCGCGCTGTCGTTGGAGCGGCTGAAGGCGATCACCGAGGTGCGGCCGCAGCTCATCGGGCTGTCGGCGACGCAGAAGCCGCTGGAGGCGATCGCGGGCTTCCTGACGGGAGAGAAGGCGGGGGAGTGCCGAGTGGTGCAGGTGGGGCACCAGCGGCCGTGGGACTTGAGGGTGGAGGTACCGGACGAGGAGCTGGGCTCGCTGGCCACGAACGAGATGTGGGGCCAGGTGTATGACCGGCTGGTGCAGCTGGCGGGGGAGCACCGGACGACGCTGGTGTTCGTGAACACGCGGAAGATGGCGGAGCGTGTGGCGCACGACCTGGGGGAGAGGCTGGGGCCGGACAAGGTAGCGGCGCACCACGGCAGCATGTCGAGGGAGATGCGGCTGTCGGCGGAGGAGAGGCTGAAGGGGGGGCAGCTGTCGGTGATGGTGGCGACGGCGTCGCTCGAGCTGGGCATCGACGTGGGGAACGTGGACCTGGTGGTGCAGCTGGGGACGACGAGGTCCATCGCGGTGCTGTTGCAGCGGGTGGGGCGAGCGGGCCACTACAAGGGAGGAATCTCGAAGGGCATCCTGATCGCGATGACGCGCGACGAGCTGATGGAGTGCGTCGGGCTGTTGAACGCGGTGCGGGAGGGGGACCTTGACGCGGTGCGGATGCCGGAGAAGCCGCTGGACGTGCTGGCGCAGCAGGTGGTGGCGGCGTGTGCGTGCGAGGAGTGGGATGAGCGGGCGCTCTACAGCCTGTTCCGGAGGGCGTACCCGTACCGGGACCTGACGTACGAGGAGTACGAGAAGGTGCTGGAGACGCTGTCGGAGGGCGTGTCGCTGCGGAGGGGTCGTGCGGGAGTGCACCTGCATCGGGACCGGGTGAACCAGCGGCTGAAGGCGCGGAGGGGCGTGAGGATCACGGCGCTGACGAACGGTGGAGCGATTCCAGACACCTTCACGTTCAACGTGGTGGCACAGCCCGAGGGGAAGGTGGTGGGGACGCTGGACGAGGACTTCGCGGTGGAGTCGACGCCCGGAGACATCTTCCTGCTGGGGACGACGGCGTGGCGCATCCAGCGGGTGATGGGGGCGTCGGTGATGGTGGAGAACGCGCACGGGCAGCCGCCGACGGTGCCCTTCTGGAGGGGCGAGGCGCCGGGGCGCACGGACGAGCTGAGCGTGCACGTGGGTCGGCTGCGCGAGGAGTTGCTCGCGCGTGCGGACGCGGCGCTGTTCCTGGAGAAGGAGCTGAAGGTGCCGCCCCCGGCGGTGGATGCGCTGCTGGCGTACCTGAGAGCGGGGCAGCAGGTGCTGGGCACGGTGCCAAGCAACACCACGATTGTCGCCGAGCGCTTCTTCGACGAGGCGGGGGGGATGCAGCTCATCCTCCATGCGCCATTCGGGAGCCGGATCAACCGGGCGTGGGGCCTGGCGCTGCGCAAGCGCTTCTGCCGCACCTTCGACTTCGAGCTGCAGGCGGCGGCGACGGAGGATGGCCTGCTGCTGTCCTTGGGAGAGCAGCACTCCTTCCCGTTGGAGGACATCTTCCAGTTCCTCAGCCCGGAGAACGTGGAGGAGGTGCTGGTGCAGGCGGTGTTGCAGGTGCCGCTGTTCGGGACGCGCTTCCGGTGGAATGCGACGCGGGCGTTGTCGCTGTCGCGCTTCGCGGGAGGGAAGCGGGTGGCGCCGAACCTCCAGAGGGCGAGGAGTGAGGATCTGCTGGCGGCGGTGTTCCCGGCGCAGGTGGGGTGCCAGGACAACCACGGAGGAGCGGACGTCGAGCTGCCGGACCATCCATTGGTGAAGCAGACGATGGAGGACTGCCTGCGCGAGGCCATGGATGTGGAGGGCCTGCGCGAGGTGCTGCGGAGGATGAAGGACGGGCGCATCAAGCTGGTGGCGAGGGACGTGCCCGAGCCGAGCGTCTTCGCGCACCAGATGGTGAACAGCCAGCCGTACACGTTCCTCGACGATGCACCGGCGGAGGAACGCCGGGTGCGCAACGTGGTGCTGCGGAGGACGCTGCCGGCGGAGGACGCGGCGTCGTTCGGGGCACTGGATGCGGACGCCATCGAGCAGGTGGTGCGGGACGCGGCGCCGCCGCTGCGAGACGAGGACGAGCTGCACGACGCGCTGCTGCAACTGGTGCTGATGCCGGAGGAGCAGGTGCCGCAGCGCTTCGTTGCGAGCCTCATGACGCAACGCCGGGTGGCGTGGCTGGAGACAGGCGAAAAACGGTTCCTCATCCCAGCGGAGCGGCAGGGGACGATCCGTGCGCTGTTCCCCGGGGTGCCACTGCAACCGGAGCTTCAACCCCTGCCAGGCGACAAACCAGTGGAGCGGGATGCGGCGGTGGCGCAGGTGGTGAGAGGGTGGATGGAGCAACTCGGACCGACCACGGCGGCGGAGCTGGCCGAGCAAACGGCGTTGGACGAGTCCGAGATCAACCTGACGTTGCACCAACTGGAGGCAACGGGAGGAATCCTGAGAGGCCGATTCCGTCCCTTGGGTTTGACCCTCTCCCCCTGGGAGAGGGACGGGGTGAGGGTATCGGAGACCCCGGGTTCCACCCCGGCCGTGGTGGAGTGGTGTGACCGTCGCCTCCTGCAACGAATCCACAGGCTCACGGTGGGCCGACTGCGCAAGGAGATCGAGCCACTCAGTGCACAGGACTTCATGCGATTCCTCTTCCGGTGGCACCACCTGGAGGAGGTGGACGCCCTGCGAGGCTCCACGGGGTTGGCGAAGGCGATCAGCCTGTTGCAGGGCTACGAGGCACCGGCCTCCGCGTGGGAGCGCTATCTGCTACCGGCGCGGATGAAGGGCTACCTGGGGGACCTGCTGGAGCGGGCCTGCTACTCGGGAGAAGTGGCCTGGGGCCGCCTGACGATGAAGGACGCGAAACCCGTTCCAGGCCCACGCCGGGGAGCCCCCGCGACGCCACCGGAGCCCGAGGCGCCCAGATCTCGAGCGGCGACACCGAACCGGAACGCGAGCCTCACGTTCGTGAAGCGCGAGGACATGGACTGGATGCTGTCGGCGGCTCGTCCGAACGCGGTGCTGGCGGACGGAGGGGTCTGGGTGCCACCGGACCTGTCCGGTCCAGCGAAGGACGTGGTGGCGGTGCTGGAGCAGCGGGGCGCGTGCTTCTTCAACGACCTGTGCTCGCGCTCGCGCCGGCTGCCGGCGGAAGTAGAGGACGCACTGTGGGAACTGGTAGCGCGCGGCCTCGTGACAGCGGACGCGGTGCAGAACCTGCGGGTGCTGCAGAGCCCGGCGCAGCGCAAGCGCCAGAAACTCCTGCAGCGAGGCGGACCGGGCCGCTGGAGCCTGCTGGTGCCCTCGGAGCCGAAGCCGGAGGACGAGGTGCGGGACGCACTCGCGCGACTCTTCCTGCAGCGCTACGGCATCGTCTGGCGGGACCTGGTGATGCGCGAGTCGCTGGCGCCCTCGTGGCGCGAGTTGCTGTACGTGTACCGGCGGATGGAGGCGCGAGGAGAGATCCGGGGAGGCCGCTTCGTGGCGGGCTTCGTGGGAGAGCAGTTCGCGCTACCGGAGGCGGTGGACGTGGCGCGAGCGGTGCGCCGGCGAGCGCCCTCGGGAGTGCGAGTGCAGCTCTCTGCGGTGGATCCACTCAACCTCACGGGAGTGGTGACACCGGGCCCGCGAGTGCCGGCCACGGTAGGCAACGTCGTCACCTACGTGGACGGCGTACCCCAGGGCTTCGACGCACAGGGAGACGACGAGGAAGGGGAGGGCGAGGACAGTTCCGGCGAGGCGGCACAGGCCAACTGACGAGAGCCAGATGCCAATGCGTTATTACATCGTCATCACGACGGGATGGACTTTCTCAGCGGAGGCTTTCTTGGGCCGGCTGCGTATGCGTTGGCCTCTGGTTCAAATCGAAAAGTTGAGCACTTCTCAAACGCACACCTTTCAAGACTTCGAATTCCCCATGGATCGCTCAGTGCTTTATGGATCCGTTGAGCTGTTGGGCAAAGGTTTGACTATTGACAGCGGTGCCCTTGAAGACTGTGCCGAGTTCGCTCACTGGTGCCGCGCGCTTATCCCACCATCCGAAAAAGTGGTTTTCTGTCACGAATCGATGGCCATCGACTTCTTACTCGAGCCGGGCATGACTCCAGCGGAGATTGCTCAGGCAATGCGCGCCTGAGAACGCTGATGCACAGGGACATTCCGCGGCCAAGGGGTCATGTCAGGCGGGCTATCTCGACATCGAAGCGCCGGACCTTCATCTCCCAGAGCAGGCGGTACAGCCGCTGGGAGATGAGTAACAGCGGTTGAGGACGGAACAGCCCTTGTCGCAGGCCAACGCTCTGGTGTGTGCAGGACCAGTCGTTCCTGTCGAGACTCGCGCGAGAAACGTAGACCTCGGACAGCACACGGAGCCCCAAGGTGTGTCCCTTGGGACAGCGAGCCGTATCGGGCTCTGGGACGAAGAAGGTATTGCCGACTCGGGTGGGCGCGGCCACCTGCAACGCACGCGAGGGAATGACGAGCTGATGCCATGCCTTGCTCCGCTCGCCCTGCTTTCCGAGCACGGGCCTCAGTTCCATGCCCGTGATGCCGTGCGTGCGCAGCACCTCGGCCAGCCTGGAGGAAACCACGAGTTCTCCCCCGAGGGTCTGCGCGATGTCTCGGCCCTTGGGGATGCGCTTGAGGTCGAGATGCAGCTCGGAAACCTGCCGTGTGCCGGCTCCACAGGAGGTGCATGCCTGGGACTCGTCGTAGAGGGTGCCACACTCCTCGCCCGTAGGCTCGAAAAAGGGCCGGACTCTCATCCAGAGCAACTCGGCAGATTGTAACTCGCGCTGCGAATAGCGGCGGCGTACCTGCCAGAAGGTGACCATCGTCGTTCCCCGGCGGTGCTCCTCCTCCTCGTGCTTGCGAATGGTCTCGACCAGCGGATCATCGACGTTCAGTTCGAGTCGGCGGGTGATGTCCCAATCCTCACCAATGTCTGGCGGAAGGAAATGCTGTGCCTTGTCCGTGGAGAGCCGGATCTCGATGGTTTCACGCATGACGTCTAGAAATGCACTCCGGGGAGCGGATACTTGGAGTAGACCTTTCGCATGATTTCCTGCTGCTGAGCGGGGCTGGGAACTTCCTGCCCGTAGGGGTGCTCCCGCCGGAAGGCATTGGTGATGAGCTGATGATAGGCGGGATCCACATCGGTTGTTGGCCCATCCTCGGCACCACCGAGATACTTGGGGTGGAGGTGGTGTTGCTGCTTCGGTTTGCCGAACAAGTGGGGGAATGCAGCACGGGCTTCCGCCTGCCCCTTGTCGAAGTTCTCGCGAGCGACCTTCGGGTCCAGGAACCGTGTGAACGGTGATGGTCCGGCGGGTTTGGGGTGTTGGTTTGCCCGCGGTTGAGATGCTTGCGGCTTGGGTTGCTCGGGGTGAGGAGGCTTGACCGGTTGGGAAGGGTTGCTCCGGATTCGTGGAGGGCGGAATAGCCTGGGACCCAGCGCGATCTCTTCAGAGCCATGTGCACTGCTGGCGTCGAAATCCAGGCACATCTGCTTGGGTATGCCCGAACAACCTTGGAGGATTGCCAGCCATAACGGGAGCAGTAGAATCACGCGCATCTGAATTTTCCCCCACAATGGAGCAGGGGTGTAGAGAAGTTGTCGAGACAGGCGGTTTCTCAGGGTACCGAATCGAGTCACGAGTCTTCCTGGGGAAGCAAGCCCTCCAGCACAGCGTAGCGCTTCGTGGTCTGTATCTCGCCCTCCAGGAGGACATTCGGATCGGGAAAGAGCAGCTCCACCAAGGCACAAAGCCGAAGGGCCTTTTCCAGGGATTCTTTCGTCCGTTCGAGATTCCAGTGCCTGAGCTTGAAGAACCACGCATCCGCGAGCGTAGCGAGTGCCTTCTGCTCTCCCTCTTCGTAGAGCTTCATGGCCTCTGGCGTGTCATCTTGGAATGTGTCCAGGAAGTTACCCAGTGCCAACAGCGCAGGCGCACTTCTGTATGAGCCCAAGACGGCGGACTCGAGCAGGTGCTGGATCTCGGGGAGCACCTCTTCTGCGCTTCTGCCGGCTTGGTCGACGAGGTGTTGCAACCGGGCGAGATAGAGCAGGTTGTGAGTGAATGCAGGGCATTCATCAGCGAGCTCGCGGTGCAATCGCAATTGCTCTGGGTTCCCACGCTCGCGCTCACCGGCTTTCCTGGCCGCCTCGAACTTCTGGACCAATTCTTCAAGGCTGGGATGCTCCATGAACTCTACCCCGCGACGCTGCAGCATGTTCTCGGATTTTGAAGTGGCTTGATGGCACAGCTTGAACTACGTCTTGCGCAAGGTTTGTAACCCAGCAAGTACACACCAAAAATCATCAACTACTGAGGTCCTTGCGCTGGATTATCGAAGTTATTCTAAGCTACTCGTTGTTGTATTCTTCGTGGGGGCCTTCGTCTTCATCTTCGTTCTCTCTTTCGGTGACAACGTAATAGTCAAGAGGATCCCACTTCGATGTTCTTGTGAACTGCCCACCGAGTCCTGCAGCATGTAGAGCTGCGTGTCCGTCGAGAGTCAGTCCGCATGCGGCGCAATGAAAACCTGTAGGTAGAACTGAGGAGCGGAAAACAAGATATCCTTGCTCTAAATTGGGCCCTGTTGTGTTTACCACTTCGCCGGTTACGGTTGCGTTTGATTGGCACGCGGGGCATTGGGTTAGGTGGCCACCATCATAGCGTTTTTGCTCTGCTTGAATTTCTGCGGTTTTTCTCAGTTGAGCTTTTTCGGGCTCGGGTTTGTTTTCGAATATGTTTGCGTGAGAAGAAATGAGTTTCTTGACCTTCTTCTCGGTGGCTTCGTTTTTGGCCTTGAGCATCTCCTCTGCGGCCTTGGCCTCTGCGGCACCCAAGAAGTCCTGCAAAGATTTGCCCTGGAACTTTAGCAGAGGAACGCATGCTGCATAGTAGGATCCTAGCCAGTTTTTTGTTTCGTATTTCTCAAAAGGTTTTCCTCCGCTATGGAGTTCCTCGTTACGACTGTTTGCTAGTGACAGGCATGAGCTGGCATGTTCCTTTAGAAAGTCCGGCATCAATGCTCTGCATCGCTCGAAGACAAGTGCCACGCCGATGGACTTGGGATGGAAGTCTGGGCTGGAAACTCCAAAAGTGTATAGAATGTTCTTTTCATTTGCGGGATCAGCTAGTAGGACTGGATGCTTGGATGCAAGCGCCGCACGCGCCAGGAATTCCATGGCCAATGACGCCCAGAATGGAAACATTGCTCCGTCCTTTGGTTCGGCAAGCGCCTTTTCCATGTAAGACGCGGCCTTTGCCCAGAGGAGATCGTATGTCCAAAGCATGGTTTTTTCACACCCAGGGGATTGTTATTCGCTGCAAAGTACGAACTTCGTTGGTTTCTCGGCTGTCGGCACGGCCATGTAGCATTCGCCAATTGTCAACAATCAAGACCCGGCCAGGACTCCATTTGATTTCTTTGTAGTTGGACTGTTTGAGTGTGTCGATGATGTGTTGGTGGATCCTTTTTGCTGCCGAATTGTAGGGGCGCATGCACGCTGCGTCAAAGCGGAATGCATATTCGTTTGGCTGGAAGAAGACCGAGCAGGTAAATGGCTGGGCAACTTGAGATACAAGCCATGTCCCTTGGGCGATGAGGTGACGTTGCTCAGGGTTGAATGGTAGGTCCTTGGTGCTGGCAATGATTGTTGAGCGGCTGTGGGAGAGACCCACTGATCGCAAAAGGATATATCGAGCAGGTGTTGGCCAATGGGCAGTGTCCGTATGTAGGGGGAACTCGCCCAATCCATATTGGGAACTCATTGTTCCGGCTTTGGCTGCATTGGCTGTGGTCGGGCTGAGATGCTCAATTCTATAGCGATGAATTCCGATGCTTGGTGCGCCAATGCTGTGTGCAAGTTGAAGGAACGCAGCGCTTTCAACCACGTCATCCAAGACTGTCCAACCGTTGTTCTTTAGTTCTTCGAGGAAGGAAAATCTCTTCCTGCCGGGCAAGGGGTATTCCTTTTAGGTGCTTGAGTGTAGTGCAGTGCAAGATTGCAGGAGACTGAAGAAGGTCCTCTGGCCTTTCGGGTGAATGATTGGCCGGACTTTACTTCTGCTGGCTTGGGAATTTAGAGCGTCGTTCTCAACGAACGCTAACCAGAGAGGATGCGCGGGGCATCGCTTGAGTGATGCCCCGCCCTGTCCGGTTGTGCTCCTTTATCTGATGTCAGGAGGAGGTGGGCGCCTACTTCACGCGCCCTTCCTTCCAGGCCTGCACGAGCTGCTCATAGGGCACGGTCTCGCCCTTGGGCTTCTCGTTGGCCAGCTTCGGGTGCGGGGCGCCCGGCGCGTCGAACCAGGTCTTCGCGTCCTTCTCCGGGTTGAGCTTCGGCGGGCAGTTCTGCATGCCCGCGCGCTCCAGCCGCCCCATCACGTCGTCCATCTGCTTGGCCAGCGCGTCCATGGCCTCCTGCGGCGTCTTCTCGCCCTCCACGGCCAGGCTGATGTTCTGCCACCACAGCTGCGACAGCTTCGGGTAGTCCGGCACGTTGGTGCCCGTGGGCGTCCACGCCTCGCGCGCCGGGCTCCGGTAGAACTCCACCAGGCCGCCCAGCTTGTCCGCCACCTTCGTCACGTGCTCGGAGCGCACGTCCGAGTCACGAATCGGCGTCAGTCCCACCAGGAACTTCTTGAGCGACGTGCTCTTGGCCACCACGAACTGCGCGTACAGCCACGCGGCCTTCCGCCTCTCCAGCGGCGTGCTCTTGAGCATCGTCCACGAGCCCGTGTCCTGGTAGCCCAGCTTCGTGCCCTCCTGCCAGTACGGGCCGTGCGGCGAGGGCGCCATGCGCCACTTCGGCGTGCCGTCCGCGTTCACCACCGGCAGGCCCGGCTTGGCCAACTGCGCCGTGAAGCCCGTGTACCAGAAGATCTGCTGCGCCACGTTGCCCTGGCCAGGCACCGGGCCGGCCTCGGAGAACGTCATGCCGGCCGCCTGGGGCGGCGCGTACTTCTTCAGCCAGTCGATGTACTTGGTCAGCGCGTACACCGCCGCCGGGCCGTTCGTCTCGCCGCCGCGCGACACCGAGGCGCCCGCCGGGTTGCAGCCCTCCACGCGGATGCCCCACTCGTCCACCGGCTTGCCGTTGGGGAAGCCCTTGTCGCCCACGCCCGCCATGGACAGCCACGCGTCCGTGAAGCGCCACCCCAGCGACGGGTCCTTCTTCCCGTAGTCCATGTGGCCGTACACCTTGACGCCGTCGATCTCCTTCACGTCGTTGGTGAAGAAGTCCGCGATGTCCTCGTAGGCCGACCAGTTCACCGGCACGCCCAGCTCGTACCCGTACTTCTTCTTGAAGCGCTCCTTGAGCTCCGGCCGCGCGAACCAGTCCGCGCGGAACCAGTACAGGTTGGCGAACTGCTGGTCCGGCAGCTGGTACATCTTCCCGTCCGGGCCGGTGACGAAGCTCTTGCCCATGAAGTCGTCCACGTCGAGCGTGGGCAGCGTCACGTCCTTGCCCTCGCCCGCCATGAAGTCCGACAGCGGCACCACGTGTCCATAGCGGATGTGCGTGCCGATCAGGTCGCTGTCATTGACATACATGTCATAGATGTTGCGGCCCGACTGCATCTGGGTCTGCAGCTTCTCGATGACATCGCCTTCCTGGATGAGATCGTGCTTCAGCTTGATGCCGGTGATCTCCTCGAAGGCCTTGGCCATCGTCTTGGACTCATACACGTGCGTGTCGATGCTCTCCGACACCACGTTGATGGCCATTCCGCGGTAGGGCGCGGCGGCCTCGCGGAACCACTTCATCTCCGCGAGCTGCTGCTCACGTGTCAGGGTGCTCGGCTGGAACTCCTGGTCCACCCACTTCTCGGCGGCCTTCTCCAGCGCGGCGACGTCCACCTGTTGCTGTGGCTGTTGCTGCTGTCCGGCGGCGGGCTTTTCGCCCTCGGCCGGCTTCGACTCCTTCTTACATCCGTACACGGGGACTGCGAGGGCCAGGGCCAGCGTCCATTTCAGCGCGTTCTTCAACGGGTTACCCCCATCGTGCAATGAAGACCATGAACAGCAACGACAGACCTACGGCGAACCAGACGGATGCATCCGTCACTCCCACCCAGGCGAGGTGGATGAAGGCGCTGCCCAGCAGCCCGACGAAGAGGCGATCTCCCCGGGTGGTGGTCATGGGCAGCAGCCCCTTGCGAGGCAGGGAAGGGGAGCGCATTCCCCAGACGGTGTAGACCGCGAGCAGCAGCGCGATGACGATGAAGAAGCTGGCCGTGGGCGCAGTCCAGGCCATCCATTCGAAGTCCATGGCTCACACCCTCCCCAGGGCGAAGCCCTTGGCGATGTAGTTGCGGACGAAGTAGATGACGACCGCGCCCGGCACCAGCGTCAACACGCCGGCCGCGGCCAGCACGCCCCAGTCCATGCCCGCCGCGCTCACCGTGCGCGTCATGGTGGCCACGATGGGCTTGGCCTCCACCGACGTCAGCGTGCGCGCCAGCAAGAGCTCCACCCAGCTGAACATGAAGCAGAAGAAGGCCGTCACGCCCACGCCCGAGCGGATGAGGGGCAGGAAGATGCTCAGGAAGAAGCGGGGGAAGCTGTAGCCGTCGATGTACGCCGTCTCGTCGATCTCCCTCGGCACGCCGGACATGAAGCCCTCGAGAATCCACACCGACAGCGGCACGGTGAAGAGCATGTGGGCCAGGGCCACGGCCCAGGGCGTGTCGAACAGGCCGATGCTCGAGTAGAGCTGGAAGAAGGGCAGGAGGAACACCGCCGGGGGCGACATGCGGTTGCTCAGCAGCCAGAAGAAGAGGTGCGAGTCCCCGAGGAAGCGGTAGCGCGAGAAGGCGTAGGCCGCGGGCAGCGCCAGCAGCACCGAGAGCACCGTGTTGATGCCCACGTACGTGAGCGAGTGGACGTAGCTGCTGCTCCAGTCCGCGTCGGTGAAGATGACGGCGTAGTTGGCCAGGGTGGGATTGCGCGGCCAGAGCGTGAAGCCGCCGAGGATCTCCTCGTTCGTTTTCAGCGACATGCCCACCAGCCAGTAGATGGGGATGAAGCTCAGCAGCAGGTAGAGCGGAACCACGAAGCGGGAGGGCTTCATCGCGCCTCCTTGCGGTCCGCGCTCGTCATGGCGGTGTAGAAGACGTAGCTGAACAGCAGGATGACCAGGAAGTAGACGAGCGAGAAGGCCGCCGCCGGGCCCAGGTCGAACTGGCCCACCGCGAGCCGCGTCAGGTACTGGCTCAGGAACGTGGTGGCGTTGCCGGGTCCACCGCCGGTGAGGACGAAGGGCTCGGTGTAGATCATGAAGCTGTCCATGAAGCGCAGCAGCACCGCGATGGTCAGCACCCCGCGCAGCCGGGGCAGCTGGATGAAGCGGAACGTGGCCCACGCGGAGGCGCCGTCGATGCGCGCCGCCTGATAGTAGGCCTCGGGGATGGCGCGCAGGCCCGCGTAGCAGAGCAGCGACACCAGCGGCGTCCAGTGCCACACGTCCATCAGCAGCACCGTGAGCCAGGCGTCCAGCGCGTTGGCCGTGTAGTTGTATTGGAAGCCGAGCGAGTTGATGAGCACGCCGAACAGGCCGATGTCACCCCGGGCGAAGATCTGCCAGATGGTGCCCACCACGTTGAAGGGGATGAGCAGCGGCAGGCCCAGCAGCACCAGGCTCACGGACGCGGCGCGCCCCTGTCTCGGCAGCACGAGCGCCAGCGCCACGCCCAGCGGAATCTCCAGCGCCAGCACCGCCAGCGAGAAGCCGATCTGCCGGCGCAGCGCTCCGTGCAGCTCCGGGTCCCTCAGCACCTTGCGGAACCACTCCGTCCCCACGAAGACGCGCTGGTCCGGTCCCAGGATGTCCTGCACCGAGTAGTTCACCACCGTCATCAACGGGATGACGGCACTGAAAGCGACGGCCACCAGCACGGGCAGCACCAGCAGCCAGGCGCGGTTGTTGATGGGTTTGCTCATGAGATGGCACTGCCTCCGGCGTACAGCGTCGTCCAGCGAGGCGGCAGCTCCAGCCAGCAGGACTCGCCGGGGGCGAGCCGCTCCTCCTCCGGCAGCCGCACCTTGAGGGTCTGCGTCCCCAGCCGCGTCGTGGCCAGCTTGTGGCGCCCCAGGTCCTCCACCTGCGTCACCTCGACGCGCACCGAGGACGGCGTCCCCTCGGACACCCGCCGCAGGAACTCGGGCCGGATGCCGAGCCGCAGCTCGCCTCCGGCCGCCCGCGCCCTCGCGCACACGCCCGCGTCCAGCGGGAGCCGCTGCCCCTCCAGCACCACCGCGCCGTCCTCCACCGCGCAGGGCAGCAGGTTCATCCCCGGGCTGCCGATGAAGTAGCCGACGAAGGTGTCCGCCGGGCGCTCGAAGAGCTCCTGCGGCGTGCCCATCTGCACCACGCGCCCCTGGTTCATCACCACCACCCGGTCCGCGAGCGTCAGCGCCTCCACCTGGTCATGCGTCACGTACACGAGCGTCACCTTCAGCTGCTCGTGCACCTGCTTCAGCTTGCGGCGCAGCAGCCACTTCACGTGCGGGTCGATGACCGTCAGCGGCTCGTCCAGCAGGATGGCCGCCACGTCCCGGCGCACCAGCCCTCGCCCCAGCGAAATCCGCTGCCGCATGTCCGCGGACAGCCCGCTCGCGCGCTTGCGCAGGTCCGGGGTGAGCTCCAGCAGCTCCGCCACCTCCTCTACCCGCGCCCGGGTCTCCTCGGCGCCCAGGCCCCGGTTGCGCAGCGGGAAGGCCAGGTTCTCCGCGACGCTCATCGTGTCGTAGATGACCGGGAACTGGAACACCTGGGCGATGTTGCGCTGCTGCGGCGGGGCCGCGGTGACGTCCACTCCATCGAAGAGCACCTGGCCTCGCGAGGGCCGCAGCAGGCCGGAGATGATGTTGAGCAGCGTCGTCTTCCCGCAGCCCGAGGGCCCCAGCAGCGCGTAGGCGCCGCCGGCCTCCCAGACGAGCTCCAGGGGCCTCAGCGCGTAGTCCTTGTCGGACGCCGGTGAGGGCACATAGGCGTGGGCGATGCCGCGGAGCTCAATCCTGGCCATTCGCGGGCTCCTCGGGGGTGAAGGGGGGCGCGGCCACCAGCCGGCCCTCGGGGCTGAACACGAACATCCGGGAGGGCGGGACGAACAGCTCCACCGGCGCGCCGTACGGGTGCCGGTGCACGCCCTCCACCTGCGCCGTC
Organism: Archangium violaceum; assembly: GCF_016887565.1. Taxonomy (NCBI): domain Bacteria; kingdom Pseudomonadati; phylum Myxococcota; class Myxococcia; order Myxococcales; family Archangiaceae; genus Archangium; species Archangium violaceum. The sequence goes on along the minus strand of NZ_CP069396.1, from coordinate 11,154,345 downwards.
AGCGACAGCTTTCCGTGCGCCGCGTGCACCAGTGTCTCGGAGCCGCTGATCTCCTCCACCTCCACGTGCGCGGGGAGGCGGACATCCTCGGGCGAGCTGGGGGCGAGCCGCAGGTGGTGGGCGCGGAAGCCCAGGCGGTAGCGGCCCGGCACGAGGCCCTTCAGGTGCCCGGACAGCGGGAAGGCCACCTCGGGCGAGAGCCGCGCTCCCGCGTCGGCGGAGACCTCGGCGTCCAGCAGGTTCATCTGCGGATCGCTGAAGACCTGGCCCACCTGCTCGGTGGCGGGCGACTGGTACACGTCCAGGGTGCGGCCCACCTGGAGCAGGCGCCCCTCGTGCAGCACCGCGGTCCGTCCGCCGAGCAGCAGGGCCTCGGTGGGCTCGGTGGTGGCGTACACCACGACGGCGGGGCGGTTGCGGAAGAGCTGGCGGATCTCCGTGCGCAGCTCCTCGCGCAGCTTGTAGTCCAGGTTGGCCAGCGGCTCGTCGAGCAACAGCAGCGAGGCCTCCTTCGCCAACGCGCGGGCCATGGCCGTGCGCTGCTGCTGCCCACCACTGAGCTCCGCGGGCAGCCGGTCCAGGAAGGGCTCCAGCCGGAGCGCGGCGGCCGTCTCCCGCACGCGCTTGTCGATGTCCTGCTTGCCCAGCTTCCCCGCCAGCCGCAGCGGCGAGGCGATGTTCTCGTAGACGGTGAGTGAGGGATAGTTGACGAACTGCTGGTACACCATGGCCACGTCGCGGCGGCGCACGTCCACATGCGTCACGTCCGCGCCGTTGGCGCGCAGTGTCCCCGTGGTGGGCCGATCCAGCCCCGCCATGAGCCGCAACAGCGATGTCTTCCCGGCGCGCGTGCGCCCCAGGAGGATGTTGAAGGAGCCGGGTTCGAGCCTCAGGCTGATGTCCGCCAGGTGCGTCTCGCCCTCCACCACACGTGTGACCTTGTCGAGCTCGATGCCGTGCTTCACCCGGTGTATCCCCTCCGATGTGTGTGCCGTGAGCGACCGCGGGCGCGCATCGTAGGGAGAAGCTTCTCGCCGGGTCCAGAGAACAAGCAGGCGGCCAGGGCCATCTGGACGCACCGGCCCACGTGGCTCTAGCGTCCGGCGCGGACCACAACCCGCGTTCGAGGAAAATTTCATGATTCGCCGTCTTGCCTTCCTGGGGCTGTTGGGCCTCTCCACCTGTACCTTCCCCGAGGAGCTCTTGGAGCCCACGGGCACGGTGCGGGGCTCGCTGACCCCGTTCCGCCTCCAGTCCACTCCCGCCACCGTCTCGCCCGCGCTGCTCAAGGACTCCGCTCTGCGGCGCAAGCTCTCCCAGTCCATCGCCCAGGCCGTCGCGAACAAGGGCGTCCAGGGCGCGGCACTCACCACCACGAGCCCGTCCACCGAGGCCAACGCCATCCCCGGTGACGTCATCGTCCGCTTCGAGGAGGCCCACCTCCCCGAGGCCGCCGCGCTCGCCCGCGTGCACCTGCCCGGCTACCGCGCGGTGCACAAGGGCTTCATCTCCGAGTACCTGCACGTCATCGGCTACGCGCCCCTGGAGCGGCGCGCCATGAAGGCCGGGGAGACGGGCGGTCTCGTGCGGCAGGTGGCGAAGCTGGGCGGCGTGCGCTACGCCGAGAAGAACGTGCGCGTCCAGGCCCTCGCCGCGCCCAATGACCCGGGCTACTCGCGCCAGTGGCACTACCCGATGATGAACCTGCCCGCCGCCTGGGACGTCACCACGGGCTCCTCCAACTCCTCCACGGGCATCAGCAACGTCGTCATCGCCGTGCTGGACTCGGGCATCATCAAGCACTCCGACCTGGACAGCCGCGTCCTGCCGGGCGCCGACCTGGTGTCGGATACCTCCTCGTCCCAGGACGGTGATGGGCGCGACACCGACCCCACGGACCAGGGCAAGGACCAGCCCAACGGCGGCTCCTCGTACCACGGCTCGCACGTGGCCGGCACCATCGCCGCCGCGACGAACGATGGCCGGGGCGTGGCCGGCATCTACTGGGGTGGCCGCGCCATCCTCCCGGTGCGCGTGCTGGGCGGCGGCAGCGGCTCGTTCGCCGACATCGCCGCGGGCATCCAGTGGGCCACGGGGGTCAGCGTCCCGGGTCTGCCCGTCAACAAGTACCCCGCCAAGGTCATCAACATGAGCCTCGGTGGAGAGAGCAGCCCCAGCCAGGCGCTCCAGGAGGTCATCGACACCGCCGTGGCCAAGGGCGTCGTCATCGTCGTGGCCGCGGGCAACTCGAACATCCCCGCCAGCCAGTTCTCGCCGTGCAACCAGCAGCGCGTCATCTGCGTGGGCGCCACGCGCTTCAGTGGCAGGCGCTCCAGCTACTCCAACTACGGCAGCGCGGTGGACGTGATGGCCACCGGCGGCGAGACGGCCGAGGACCTCAACGGCGACGGCAAGCCGGACGGCGTGCTGTCCACCATCCTGGATGACTCCGGCCAGCCCGTCTGGGCCTACTACCAGGGCACCAGCATGGCCTCTCCGCACGTGGCCGGCATCGTCGCGCTCATGAAGGACGTGAACCCCAGCCTCAGCGCGGCGGACGCGGAGCAGATCCTCAAGGACACCGCCGACCCGTCCAGCCAGTGCTCCGAGGGTTGTGGCGCCGGCCTCGTCAATGCCCAGGCCGCCGTGCTGCGGGCCAAGGGCGTCCAGCCGGACCCCAACGCGCCGCCGAGGCTCAGCGTGAGCTCCACCCAGCTCTCCTTCCCCGGGGGAGGCACCCAGCAGCTCACCGTGCGCAACGTGGGAGGTGGCTCGCTCAAGGTGACGGCCGCGGCCAGGGGCGCGCAGCTCTCCGCGCTGTCCTTCCCCGAGGGCAACACGCTGACCCTGTCGGGCTATGCGTCCGACTCGCTCGCGGTGGCCGTCAACACCGCGGGGCTGGCCAACGGCAACTACGAGGCCCGCGTCGCCCTGTCGGGCAGCAACGGGGACAGCACCGAGGTGCTGGTGAAGTTCCAGGTGGGCACCACCCAGGACAAGGATGCCGTCATCGCCTTCGCCTACCTGGACGACGTCGGTGAGTGGCAGGTGGATGACGAGGGCGTGGCGCTGGTGCCCTCCTCCGGGGGTTACGCCTACAGCCTGGCGCTCACCCCGCGCACCTACTTCGCGCTGGCCACCATCGACGACGACGGGGACAACGAGTTCTTCGAGGACGGGGAGCGCGTGGGCTTCTGGCGTGATGCCACCACCGTCGAGCCCATCCTCCTGTCCGAGGATCAGACGGTGAGCGGCATCAACTTCACCCTCGTGCCCTACCGCTCGGACGAGTAGCCCCGGGCCCGGGCGGGCGGGGAGGGGCGCGCACCCCGTGCTCCCTCCCCTCCCGGCTGGCGGAATGTCGACACTCGCACGTCACGGGGATTTCCCGGTACGCCGCTCGTGCGCATGCTCGGGGGAGCCTTGTTCTCTTCCGAGCCCCGTACCCTGTTGCAGACGTTGAAGGCGGAAACCCGCCCCCATCACGAGCGCGCCGAGCGTGTGGTGCGCCTGATGGACCCCCACCTCACCCTGGCCGGATACCGGCGCCACCTGGAGGCGCTCTACGGTCTCCATGCCACGCTGGAGGCGGCCCTCGCCGCGCGGCTGGAGGGTCTCTTCCCCTCGCTGCGCCTGGACGAGCGTTGGAAGCTGCCCCTGCTGGCGGAGGACCTCCGTGCGTTCGGTCACGAAGAGGCCACGCTGGCGCGGCTCCCCCGGCCCACGCGCCCCCCCTGCCTGTCCGGTGTGCCCGAGGCGCTCGGTTGCCTCTACGTCCTGGAGGGCTCGACGCTCGGGGGACAGCTCGTCCTGCGCCACCTCCAGCGCCACTTCGAGGGCGTGACCGCGGGCGGTTTCGTCTTCTTCCGGGCGTATGGGGAGTCCGTGGGGCCCATGTGGAAGGCCTTCGGAGAGGCTCTCGTCCGGGCCTGCCCGGACCCGGCGCTCGCCCCCCGGGTGGTGCGAGGTGCCCAGGACACCTTCGAGGCCTTCGAGGTCTGGCTCCGCGAAGTCCATGAGGTTCCTGGTGATGCGCCCTCCCGTCTCTGAAGCCGACCTCTCGCAGTGCGAGCGCGAGCCCATCCACCTGCTGGGGGGCATCCAGCCCCACGGCGTGTTGCTGGCCTTCTCCGAGCCGGATCTCACCCTGCGGGTGGTGAGCGCCAACACCGGCGCCATGCTGGGGCGCCCGCCGGAGTCGCTGCTGGGCCAGCCCCTGGCGGAGGTGCTCCATCCGTCCTCGCTCGTTCTCCTCACCCGGGCCCTGTCGTCCCAGTCCCACGCGCGGGGGCTGCGCATCGAGGCCGCGGGCCGCCACTTCATCGGCCTGCCGCACCGGAGCGATGGCCTCACCGTGCTGGAGCTGGAGCCCGCCGCGGAGCTCACCAGCGAGGAGGAGGCGCTGGCGATGGTGGAGCTGCTCCTCTCGCCGCTCACCCGCGCTCAGGGCTCGCTGGGGTTGCTCCAGTCGGCGGCCGAGGCGGTGCGCGCGCTCACCGGCTTCGACCGGGTGATGGTGTACCGCTTCGACGCGGACTGGCACGGCGAGGTGGTGGCGGAGAGCCGGGACGAGGCCGTGGACAGCTTCCAGGGCATGCACTTCCCGGCCAGCGACATTCCCGCCCAGGCCCGTGCCCTGTACACGCGAAACACCCTGCGCCTCATCGCCGACTCGCGCGCCGCCCCGGTGCCGCTGGTGCCCTCCGTCCTCCCCTCCTTGGGGCGGCCGTTGGACCTCTCCCAGGCGGCCCTGCGCAGCGTGTCGCCGGTGCACCTGGAGTACCTCGCGAACATGGCGGTGGCCGCCTCCATGTCCGTGTCGCTGGTGCGCGAGGGCCGGCTGTGGGGCCTCATCGCGTGCCACCACCGCACCCCGCTCGTCGTGCCGGCCGCCACGCGCCGCGCGTGTGACGTGCTGGCCCGGCTGGTGGCGTTGCAGCTCGCGTCCGAGGAGCGCGCCGCCGCGTCCGCCGAGCTCGCCCGCCGCGCCGACCTCCAGTCCCAGCTCGTGGGGCGGCTCTCCGCGGAGGCGGGGACGCTGCGCACGGCCCTCCCCCGTCAGGGCGACCTCCTGCTCGGCCTCACCGGCGCGGGCGGCATGGCCCTGTTGCTCGGTGAAGCCCCCCTCCTCGTGGGCGCCACGCCCTCCCTGCCGGAGGTGGACGCGCTGGCGCGGTGGCTGGCCGGGCAGCACTTCGAGGGGGCCTTCCACACGGACAGACTCTCGCGGCTCCACGAACCGGCCGCCGGGTACGCGGACGTGGCCAGTGGTCTGCTCGCGGTGCGGCTGGACGAGGACGCGCCGCGCTTCGTCCTCTGGTTCCGCCCCGAGGTGGTTCGCACCGTCACCTGGGCCGGCAATCCCCAGAAGCCCGTGGTCCCCGGGCCCGGGGCCAGCCGCCTGCACCCGCGCGCCTCCTTCGACGCCTGGCGGGAGACGGTGCGCGGGGTGAGCGTCCCCTGGGCTCCCGCGGACCTGGCCGCCGCCACGAGCTTCCGCGGTGCCCTGGTGGGGGTGCTGCTGCGCCAGGCCGCCGCCCTCGCCCGCTCCAACGCGGAGCTGGATGCCTTCAGTGGCACCGTGGCGCATGACCTCAAGGAGCCGCTGCGGGGCATCCAGCAGTACGTGGGCTTCCTCACCGAGGATTACGGTGACGTCCTGGGCGAGGAGGGCCTCAAGCAGCTCGAGGAGGTGCGGTGGCTGGCCGGGCGGACCCAGGGACAGCTGGACGCCCTCTTCGAGTACAGCCGGGTGGGGCGCGTGGAGCTGGCCTGGGGCGAGGTGGACATGGGAGCGCTGGTGGACGAGGTGCTGCTCACCCTGACCGCCCGCCTGCGGGAGAACCAGGTGGAGGTGCGGACTCCGCGTCCGTTGCCCCGGGTGGAATGCGATGGGGTGCGCATCCAGCAGGTCTGGGCCAACCTCCTCATCAATGCCGCCAAGTACCATCGGCCCGGCGAGCCGCGCTGGGTGGAGGTGGGGTTCGTCGCCCCGGCAGAGCCCCTGTCCGCACCGGCACGGCGCCGACCAGATGAATACGTCTTCTATGTGCGAGACAACGGCATCGGCATCCCCGAGCGGTTCCACGAGGCCATCTTCGAGATGTTCCGCCGGCTGCACCCCGCCCATGCCTATGGCGGAGGGAGTGGGGCGGGGCTGGCCATCGCTCGCCGGCTCGTCCGTTTGCATGGGGGCGAGCTCTGGGTGGAATCCATTGCCGACCAGGGCTCCACCTTCTTCTTCACCCTGGGAGAGAGGCCCCGGTGATGGAGAAGCAACGGCCCCTGCTGCTCGTGGAGGACAGTGACCCGGACGCCGAGGCCTTGCTTCGCGTGGCCCGCAGGATGCCGCTCTTCGCGCCCGTGGTGCGCGTGCGCGATGGGGAGTCCGCGCTCGACTACCTCTACCGGAGGGGGGCGTACGTGGACGCTCCCCGGCCCGTGCTGGTGCTGCTGGACCTGAACATGCCCGGCATCGGGGGCCAGGAGGTGCTCTCCCAGCTCAAGGCGGATCCGGAGCTGCGCTCCCTGCCCGTCATCATCTTCTCCAATTCCAGCCTCGCGCAGGACGTGGACGGGGCCTACGCCGGAGGGGCCAACAGCTACCTCTTCAAGCCCGGTGGGAGCGAGGAGATGCAGGAGGCGGCGCGGGCCCTGGAGTGTTTCTGGTTCAGCGCCGCGTTGCTGCCCGGCGCGGGGGAACCCACGGAATGAGCCTGCGTGTGCTCCTCGTCGATGACAGCCTGGCGGACCAGACGCTGTTGCGGCGGTCGCTCGAGAAGGACACCGAGTCGCAGTGGGAGGTGGAGCTCGTCAGCTCCTCCGAGAGCGCGCTGACGCGTCTGCGCCAGGCTCCGCCGGTGGACGCCCTGGTGGTGGACTATCACCTGCCGGGCATGGACGGGGTGTCCCTGCTGCGCACGCTGCGCGAGGAGTACGGCCAGCGGGCTCCCGCGGCGGTGTTCTTCACCGGCAGTGGCAGCGAGCGCGTGGCGGTGGAGGCGATGAAGTCCGGCGCCCACGACTACATCCTCAAGGAGGGCTTCACCCCGGAGCGCCTGCGCCACAGCCTGCGCAACGCCGTGGAGTCGGTGCGCATGGTGCGCGAGCTGGAGGAGCGCCGCCACCAGACGGAGCGCGCGGAGCGGGCGGCGCGCGAGGCCCTCGCGGTGCGCGACGAGTTCTTCGCCATCGCCACGCATGACCTCAAGGGGCCGTTGCAGAGCATCCTCCTGAGCACGCAGCTGCTGCGCCGCCAGTTGCCCGCGGAGGTGCGCAAGGGCGGGGTGGAGGCGCGCTTCGAGCAGATACTGCGTGGCACGCAGAGGATGGGGGAGCTCATCGACCACTTCCTGGAGGTGACGCGGGGCCAGGAGCGTCCGCTGAAGAGGGAGCCGGTGGATCTGCTGGGGCTGGTGCGGACGAAGATGAACGAGCTGGGGCCGCTGGCGGCGACGCATCCGGTGCACCTGCACGTGGAGGGCGCGGGCTTCCAGGGCGAGTGGGACGCGGCGAGCCTGGAGCGGGTGTTGGACAACCTGCTGAGCAACGCCGTGAAGTACAGCCCGCGCGGAGGTCCCATCGACGTGGAGTTGAGCGAGGAGTCCCCGGGGCCCGAGGGCTGGGTGCGGCTGAGCGTGAGGGATCGGGGAATGGGGATACCGGCGGCGGACCAGCCGCACATCTTCGAGCGCTTCCGCCGGGGCAGGAACGTGGCCCCGGCCATCTCCGGCAGTGGCGTGGGGCTGGCCAGCGCGCACCGCCTGGTGGCGATGCACGGTGGAACCCTGTCCGTGGAGAGCCAGGAGGGCCAGGGCTCCGTCTTCATCATGCGCCTGCCACGCGGGGTGGGCGTGGAGGAGGCGCGGTCGGAACAGCAGGCCTGAGGACTCGTTCGCGACGAGGGGTTCAGGGCACCGCGGGCAGGCTGCCGCGCAGCATGAAGAAGATGACCACGCCCGTCACGGACACGTAGAGCCAGATGGGCGCCAGCCACCGCGTCACCTTCCGGTGCCTCGCGAAGGCATCGCGCCAGGCGAAGTAGAACGCCAGCAGCGCCCCCGGCACCACGAACAGCGACAGCAGCACGTGGCTGGCCAGGATGACCAGGTACACCGTCCGCATCACCCCGCCCCCCGCGTAGCGCGTGTCCCCGTGCACGTAGTGGTACGCCAGGTAGCACACCAGGAAGAGCGCCGAGGACGCGAAGGCGGACACCATCAGGTACTGGTGCGCGCGCCGTGCGCCCCGGCGGATCGCCACCCAGCCCGCGGCCAGGAACGTCGCCGCCAGCGCGTTGAAGCTCGCGTTCACCGCCGGCAGGAAGCGCAGATCCACCCCCTCCACCGGTCCTCCCCGGCGGATCAGCAGGATGTACGCGAGGAAGGCGAGCGCGGCGGCCGACACCACCGCGGTGAAGATGAAGAAGTTACGGTCGCTCACCCGGGTGATCGGGGCGTGGGCAGCATCAGACATGGCGCACCTTTCTGTCCTGCTTGTGCCCCGCATGCAACTCGCGGCCCTCCCGGCCCATTTTTCTCATTTTGTTTCACTCTGAGTCGTGTGGGCATATAGCAATTAAGTTGAATTCCTGGCATAAGTGGCGCCGTCGTTTCCCCCCGCTGCGCCCCCCCGGAGGTTCCCGTGCGATTCGCACGCTGCTTCCTCGCTCCCCTGGTCACCACCGCCCTGCTGGGCTCCACCGCCGCCCTGGCGGATGGCGAGGTGTGTGCCCCGGTGTCCAAGGTCCCCCTCGAGCGCCACCTGCGCCAACTCTCCCTGGATCTGCTCGGTCGTCCACCCACCTATGAGGAGTACCAGGCCGCTCGGGCCAAGGGTGAGGTGACGGTCGAGGATGTCCGTGCCCTCATGCAGAAGGAGGAGTTCTACTCCCGCGTCCGCGCCTATCACCGCGCGCTGCTGTGGAGCAACGTGAGCTCCAGCGTCAACAACAACGGCAACTCGCGCCTGTCCGGCGTGGGCTCCACCACGGACGCGTACTCGCTGCGTGGCAACAGCAGCCGCCAGCTGCGCGGCGCCAACGGCCAGGGCTGTGACAACTTCATCCCCCAGGACTCGTGCAACAGCCCGCGGCAGGATCCGCATGCCGAGCCCACCACCGCCAAGACGTGCTACGACACGCGCGGCGTGCCGCTGCCGGTGAGCTGGGACTACGACACCACCTACTACCGCTGCGACCGGCTGGACCAGAACCCCACCGACGCCACCATCACCTCGTGTGAGCTGGCGGTGTCCAAGGGGCGCATCCCCGCCAAGTACCTCTACTTCTGCGACATGCGGCGCCAGTCCAACGGCACGCTGCTGCCGCACCTGTGCCTGCCGGATCCGGCCAAGACCAACGCGGCCGCGCTCTCGGAGGAGGTGCTGGACACGGACGGCTCGGGCCGCGTGGTCTCCTTCAAGCACCCCAGCCCCACGTCCTCCACGCCCCTGACGCGGCTCGACCGGTGCTCGGTGGACCTGGTCCTGAGGAAGGACGGCAGGGGCTTCCCCATCAACGGCTCCTACGTGCCGCAGAATGGCTGCATCCAGCGCGAGGGCTACGTGGCTCGGCCCGCGCCCTACTGGAGCACCACCGGCGCGGAGGTGCGGGTGTGCGCCATCGAGGCGCAGACGCGCGTGTCCAACCCGTGGACGATGGAGTCCTGCACCACCACCCGCTTCAACAACGACCGCAGCTGCGGCTGTGGTGATCGCATGGAGCGCTGCGAGGTGGCCGACGCCACCGCCAACGTCCACAAGCTGCGCGTGGATTCCATCAACGCCGAGCCCGAGCTCATCGCCGACTCGGTGGTGCGCCGCGACGAGCCCTACTTCAACATCCTCACCACGCCGCGCTCGTTCCTCAACGGCCCGCTCTCCGAGCTCTACCGCAACCCGCAGGAGGGCCTGGGGGTGCTGAGCATCAGCGCGCCGACGGCCGCCGAGGCGCTGCCCGTGGTGCCCTTCGCGGAGACGGCCACCTGGAAGGAGTACGTGCGCGGTCCCGAGCACTCCGGCGTGCTCACCACGCCCTCCTTCCTCTACCGCTTCCCCACCCAGCGCGCCCGCGTCAACCAGTTCTACGCGGCCTTCCTGTGCAAGTCGTTCGCCCCTCCGGACAACGCGCGCCAGCCGGCCGCCGAGGACGCGTGCAACCGGGAGAACAACCTGGCCAAGCGCTGCGGCTGCAACTACTGCCACGCCACCATCGAGCCCACCGGCGCCCACTGGGGCCGCTACGCCGAGCGCGGCGCCCTCTTCCTCGACCCGTCCCACTTCCCCCGGTTCGATCCCAAGTGCCGTGACTGCGCGCTGTCGGGCAACACCACCTGCAACAACGAGTGCGGCCAGTACGTCATGCAGGCCTACGACGGCGACGGCGCCAGCTCGCTGGGCATGCTCAAGACGTACCTCTACCGCACCGCGGACGAGGAGCAGAACATCGACGGCGGCCCGCAGCTGCTGGTGCAGCGCATGCTGCAGACAGGTGAGCTGGAGCGCTGCACGGTGCGGCGCGTCTGGCAGGAGTTCCTCGGCCGGCCCATGTCCGCCGAGGAGAAGCGCCTCTACCTGGAGCCGCTCGCCGAGGACTTCGCGCGAGACGGCCACCGCTTCAAGGCGCTCATCGAGCGCCTGGTGATGACCGACGCCTACCGGAGGATCGACTGATGCGCCGCCTGCTCATCTTCGCGCTCGTCGCGCTCGGCGCCGCCGGGTGTGAGAAGACCCCGTCCACTCCTCCCCCGGAGGAGGGACAGATGCTGCCCGTGACCAACCCGCATGCGGAGTCCGTGACGCCGCTGCCGGATCCGGAGCTGCAGGACGGCCGGGTGGGGCGCTCGCCCCGCCGCGTCACCGTCAACCAGCTGGCCCGCTCCATCGAAGTGGCCGTGGGCCGGCCATGGGCCGGGCTCGAGGGCCTGGCCACCTCGCTGGGACGGCCGGACTACGCGCTCATCAACCAGGAGAGCACCGAGCCCAACCTCGTCTTCGCCAAGTTCCTCGAGGACGGGGCGCGCGAGGTGTGCATGACCCAGGCGGCGGCCGAGGTGAAGCTGACCGACCCGGCGCAACGCGTGCTCAGCCGCACGCTGCCCACCGGGGCGGTGGCCGACCTGCGCAAGCTGTCGGACACGCAGGTGCGTGACCTGCTCGGCTACCTGTCCACCCGCTTCTGGGGCGCGCCGCTCCAGGGCGAGGAGCTGACGCGCTGGGTGGGCTTCTTCACCCAGGCGGCCACGCGCGCCGAGACCATCCAGAAGCGAGACCAGGCGCTGGCGGCGGTGTGTATCGCGCTGATGACGGACTCGCGCTTCCTCACCTACTGAAGGCACGGGGAGATGCATCCATGAAGAAGAACCCAGAGACCTCTACCGGCCGCCGTACCTTCCTGAAGGCCGCCGCCGGCTTCATGGGCGCCACCGTCTTCGGTGGCCTGCCCTTCCGCTCCTTCGCCCAGGCCTCGGCCCTGGCGCCCGCGGACCGCTGCTTCGTCTTCGTCTACTTCTCGGGAGGGTGGGATCAGCTGCTCGCCTTCGACCCGAGGGACCCGGACGTCTTCACCGTCGACCGGATCGCCGAGACGCGCATCCAGCCGGGCTACAACCTCTTCACCGACGCGCGCTTCCCGGACCGGCCCGTCGTGCCGTCCACGCGGGCGGGCGCGGCGCCCTCCAACATCACCTTCGGTCCGGCGGTGGGCGACAGGCTCGCCGCGCACTACGACCTGATGGCGGTGGTGCGGGGCATCAACATGACGACGCTCGCGCATGAAGAGGGCATGCGCTACTTCATCACCGGCAAGCGCCCCATTGGCGCGGCGGCGCGCGGCTCGTCCACGGCCACCGAGGTGGTGGGGCAGATGATGCCGAGGGTGCCCATCCCCTCCATCGCCTACAACGTCGAGACGTACAACGACAACTACCCGGGCAACGCCAACGCGCTGAAGGTGAGCCAGTCGAGGGACCTGCTGCTCACGCTGGCGGCCAGCACGCGGCAGCTGGACAGCGAGCTGGAGAAGCAGCTGGTGGACTTCCGCGGCCAGCCCATCTCCTGCGAGGAGGCGGCGTACGGCGCCGGTGGCGTGGGCTCCACGTACTCGACGAGCCGGGACCAGATGCGGCAGGTGCTGTCGGGCCGGCTGGACAACGCGTTCCGCTTCGAGCTGGCGGAGAACGCGGAGGTGCGCTCCTTCTACGGTCTGCCCACCTCGGGGCCCTACGACAACGCGGCGGGACGCGCGGCGCTGGTGGCCACGGCGCTCAAGAAGGGCATCAGCCAGTGCGTGTCCATCAACCTGGCCGGTGGCCTGGACACGCACTTCGGCACGCAGACGACGCACGCCATCAACCAGCGCGCGGGCTTCGACGCCCTGGGCGCGCTGGTGGACGACCTGCGCAGGACGGCGCACCCGGGAGGGGGCAACTTCATGGACCACACCACCATCCTGGTGTTCTCCGAGTTCGCCCGCACGCCGACCATCAACTCCACGAGCGGGCGCGACCACCACCTGACGAACAGCTGCCTGCTGATGGGCGCCGGGCTGAAGCACAACCTGACGTTCGGCAAGAGCGGTGACATCGGCATGGCGCCGGCCGTGGTGGACCTGGCCACGGGCCAGTCGGACCCGACCAACGGGACGAGCATCCTCCCCGAGCACATCATCGCGACGGTGCTGGCGTCGGCCAAGCTGGACTACAGCATCACGCGCGTCGAACCCCTCAAAGCCCTGTTGGCGTAATGAACACTCGAGCTTCGTACCGTATCGGCTCCCTCTCCCCCTGGGAGAGGGTTGGGGTGAGGGTCTACCCCTTCCTGCTCGCGGGCCTGCTGGCGGCCTGCGAGCCCTCGCTCCCCCAGGACACCCCCAAGCCGGAGGCCTTCCAGCCGGCGCGGGTGACGGCCCAGGCGGAGGTGGCGCCCTCGCCGGGTTTCGCGGACCAGACGGGCGGCGGCATCTTCGTGACGGCGGCCGGCGAGCTCGTCCGCCTGCGGCTGGACGGGACGAAGGCTCCCTTGGAGAACCACCCGGGCAATCCGATCACGCCGGGACGCGGCCGCGCCGTCTTCCGGATGGGGCCGGGCTCCGCGCTGGTGGAGGCGGACAACGGTCTCTTCATGGCGCAGTCGGGGTGGATCATCGCCCCGCCCTGGAGGGATGCGCTGAGCCTGGGGCTGAGCGCGTCGGTGGTGACGCCGGACGGCGCGGCGTGGCTGGCGCATGCCTCGGGCCTCTTCCAGCTGCGTGACGGGGCGCTGTCCCAGCTCAAGGTGGATGGCCAGCCGCTGGTGGGCATCAGCTCGCTGGTGGTGGCACCGGCCGAGCGCGTGTCGCCGGCGCTGTGGTTCATCCGCGAGGACAAGCTGTGGAACGCCATCCAGACGGCGGCGGGGGCGTGGCAGGTGCGCCAGGCCCAGGTGTCGCTGCACAAGGGCGAGACCCTGGTGGGACTGGCGGGGCTGGGGGAGTCGGAGAAGGGGGCGGGGGAGGCGTGGCTGCTGACGTCGGAGCGGCTGCTGCGCAACGCGGCGGACGGGTGGCGCGAGGTGGCGCTGGAGGAGACGCCAGAGCAGGTGGTGGCCGCGGGGCGCTTCCTCTGGGTGAAGACGGGTGACGGGCTCTTCCTGTACGACGCGGACAAGGACGCGTGGGGCCAGGCCTCGGGCGTGGACACGGGCAGCCTGCGCCTGCTGACGGCGGACGAGAGCGGCTGTGTCTGGGCGCAGCTGGGCACCGAGACGGTGGCGCTCAGCCGCGGCCCGGTGCCGCGCGTGCTGGGCCTGCACGAGGGCATGCGGGTGGTGGAGGACTCGCTGGTGGTGCGCGCGCGCGTGGCGCCGGGCAATGCGCCGGAGAGCGTCACCTTCCAGGTGGCGGGCGTGGACGTGCCGGTGAGCGGACCGGCCTTCAGCCTCGGCGGGGTGGAGGCGGACGGGACACCCAAGGCCTACTCCTTCGATGGACTGGGACCGGGCGTGCACACGCTGAGCGCCGTGGCGCGCTACGCGGACGGCACCGAGGCCCGGCGCGCCGTCTCCTTCTCGTACCAGCCCGTCTCCTCGTCGGTGCTCGGCTGGAACAAGGACATCCGCCCCATCCACGTGGCGCGGTGCGCGAAGTGCCACGACTCGGGACCGGGCCGGCAGCTGTCCACGTATCAGCAGTGGAAGGACAACCTGCCGCTCATCATCGCGGCGGTGAGGGATCAGCGCATGCCCGCTGACGGTCCGTTGGATCCACAGCTCATCTCCGTCATCCAGCGCTGGGCGACTGCTGGCGCCAATCCTTGAGGCATTCCCCCATGAATCGAGTCTTCCGCGCGTCGCTGGCCTTCGCGCTCCTGGGCACGGGCTGCAACCTGGAGGAGGGGCCGACCGAGCTGCCTCCCTCGGTGAATCCCTGCTCGGGGCTGCCGCCCCTCACCCTCACCGCGAGCCCCGACCGGGTGCACGTGAATGAGCCCGTCACCCTGACGGCCGCGGGAGGCAGCGGCTACTACAGCTTCCGCGTGGAGTCCGGGGGCTCGTCGGGAGAGATGCGCGGGTCGCGCTTCGTCGCCGGCTCCACGCCCGCGACGGACACGCTGGTGGTGGAGGACATCCGCTGCCCGGGTGACGCGCGGGCGCAGGTGAACGTGGTGACGGGCTTCGACGTGGCGCCCGCGCGGGCCACGGTGAAGCCGGGCACGACCTTCCAGGTGCAGGTGTCGGGGCAGCTGGGCACGCCCGTCTTCACGCTGGAGCGCAACGCGACGGGCAGCAGCACGCTGTCGTCCACGGGCACGTACAAGGCGGGCACGGCGCAGGGCGTGGACCTGGTGCGCGTGCGGGATGGCCGCACGGGCGAGGAGGCCGTCCTCCAGTTCGAGGTGCGCGCGGACGCGCAGCTGCGCGGAGACCCGGCGCTGATGGCGGTGCCGGCGGGCTCGTCGGCGCCGCTGGGGACGGTGGGCGGCAGTGACCGGGTGGTCTGGACCAAGGTGTCCGGCCCGGGGAAGATCGCCCATGGCGCCTTCTCGGCCGAGGCCGATGCGAAGGGCCTGGCGGTGCTGGAGGCGGCGGATCCCTTCACCGGCCAGAAGGCGCGCGTCTCCGTGCGCATCCTGGACGAGCTCAAGCGCGACACCCAGGCGCACGGACGGCTCTCGGACGTGGCCTCGGTGGTGACGGCGGACTTCGACGGGGATGGGATTTCGGACGTGGCGGTGGGGCAGGCGGAGAGCGACCTGGCCAGGCCCCAGGGCGGCGCGGTGTTCATCTACAAGGGCAGCCGGGATGGCGTGCTGCCCGACAAGCCCACGTGGACCCTGACGGGTGAGACGGACACGGCCCGCTTCGGCGAGACGGTGGTGGCCGGGGACCTGGACAACGACGGCAGGGCGGAGTTGGCGGTGTCGTCGCCGGGCGCGGACTTCACCGCGGGCGACGCGGGCGCGGTGTACCTGTACCGCTTCGGCGCCAATGGGCCGGAGCCCCTGCGCGCGCCGCTCGCCGGCTTGGGGCGCAGTGGCTCCTTCGGCGCGGGTCTGGCGCTCGCGGACGTGGACGTGGACGGGGACGTGGACCTGGTGGTGGGCTCGCCCACGGGCGACCTGTCCGGCTCGGTGACGCTGCGCCGGGGCGTGGTGGACATCTACCTGCTCACCCCGGGCGAGGCGGTGCCGGAGCTGCCGAGCCTCCGCCTGGGCGGACTGGACCTGAGCAAGACGGGCACCACCGAGTCGCGTGGCAACACGGAGCTGGGCCGCGTGCTGAAGGTGGCGGACCTCAACGGCGACGGGCTGCCGGACGTGGCGGCGCTGAGCAGGGCGTCGCGCTACAACGCGGATGGCACCTCCGCGATGGTGCAGGCCGTGTCCGTGTACTTCGCGCGGGCCTCGGGCACGCGCTTCCGCGAGTCGCCGGACGTGTACGTGATGCCCACCGTCGCGAATGATACCAATGGCGAGGGCACCTGGAAGCTGGACGTCGTGCCGGGCGAGGGGACGCGGCCCACGCTGCTGATGGCGCTGGCGGATCGCGTGGACTCGCCGGACCTGAGGACCAGCGGTGGCCAGGTCAACATGAACGACGCGGGCGGAGCGCTGCTCTTCGACGTGAGCGCGTACAAGCCCATGGGCGAGCCCGCGGCCACGCCCGCGCAGGTGAAGCGCGACGAGGCCTGGGCCCGGCTGTACGGCGACGCGGCCGGCATCAACGCGGGGCGGAGCTGGGCGGTGCTGGACGTGGACGGGACTCCCGGTCCGGAGCTGCTGCTGGGCGCGCCCTACGCGAGCCCGGGCTCGGGGAGCACCACGCTGCGCCTGGGCGGCAAGGTGCTCGTCTATCCGCTGTCCACGCTGAGCCGCGGTGCCGCGCTCAACAAGTCGAGCTCCTTCCTGCCGGGACTGGCGAAGTCGGACGTCTTCGGCGTGGGGCTGGCGACGTGGCCGCTGCCGGAGGGGCGGTCCGGGCTGGTGGCCTTCGCGGGCCGCGCCTCCGCGCCCGGGCTGGGCTTCACCGGGCGGGTGGATGCCTTCCTCAAGACGGGCGACTCGCTCGCGCAGTGGTCGCGCTCGGTCTCCATGGTGCCGGCGCGGCCGAGCGTGGAGCGCTTCGGTGAAGTGGTGGCGGTGGCCCGGGGCACGACGGCCGCGGTGGCGCTGGTGGGCTCGCCGGGCTTCTCCGGCTCGGGTGGGGCCAACGCGGATGGCGCCGAGCTGTCCATCGGCCGCGCCTGGTCCTTCGGCCAGGACGGGAAGTTCGCGCTGGCGGGCGAGGGGAGCATCTCGTCGCTGGCCCCCGGGCGCAACGTGGGCACGGACGTGGCCTTCACGGACTTCAACGGCGATGGGCGCCAGGACGCGGTGATCGGCGCGCCGGGCTTCATCATGCCGGGCACCTCCACGCGGGCCACCGACATCACCCCCGTGTACCAGTTGGAGCGGCCCGAGTGCCTCCCCACCGCGAGCGTGCAGTACGGTGGCGTGCTGGTGTCGCTGGGCCAGGCGGATGGAACCTTCAAGCCCGCCTACCGGCTGTGGGCGCCGGGCACCATCGAGGGGTGCACGGCCGTGGGCAACACCGGCAACTGCACGCGCCGGAGCATGGGGCGCGGGGTGTTGGGCGGCTTCGACTTCAACGGGGATGGCAAGCAGGACATCGCGATGCTGCGCACCAACGGCATCGACATCCTGCCGGGCCGCGCTCCGGACGACGTCTCGCCGGGCAAGCTGACCATGGGGTGCGATCCGCTCTACACGGCGCCCACGCTCATCCTCCCGGGCAACCCCGGGCAGCCGCCCTCGCTGGTGCAGCAGACGTCGGCGCCGGCGGTGCTGGGAGACCTGAACGCGGATGGCTGCGACGAGGTGGCGTGGCGTTACACGGACAACGCCCAGCGCGGCGGCGTGGTGGTGGCGTTCGGTTACGACCCGGCCGGGGTGAAGTGTGGCACGCGCAAGGTGCCCTCCACGGTGCGGCTGGCGGCGGACTCGGAAGTGGGCATGAACTTCATCGGCCTGGGCGTGGCGACGACGCGCGCGGGCCGCGTGCTGGGCAAGACGGGCGCGGACTACCTGGCGGTGAGCGCGGCGAACGTGACGTACGACGGCGTGACGCAGCCCGCGGTGCTGCTGTTCGACATCGCGCAGCTGGTGAGCCGCCGGCCGGCCTCGGGTGAGACGGTGGTGGGCGCCATGGACAGCGCGCTGATTCCCAAGGTGCTGGTGCACCGCTCGCGCGCGGTGGGCTTCGGCACGGCGCTGGCCGGTGGGGTGGACCTGACGGGCGACGGCGCGCCGGAGCTGGTGGTGAGCGCACCGGGCGCGTCGGTGGCCTCGGACGGCGGCGGCGCGGTGTTCGTCTACGCGGGCGGGCCCACGACCACGGGCCCGGTCTCGCCGCTGCTGACGCTGACGGGCGACGTGACGGAGCGCTCCAACTTCGGGAGCGATCTGGCGCTGGTGGCGGGGAGCGGAAGCATCCCGCCCACCCTCGTCGTCGGCGCGCCGCTCAGCTACCGCACGGGCACGCAGAACGGCACGGCCTACCTGGTGCCGCTCGGCTTCTAGACCCTCCAGCCGAGTACAATTGAACGCAACCCCGGCACGCCTTCCTGGAGGGCTTCTCCCTTCCAGTGCGTGGTGCCACACGCCACGGCGTGCGACGCGATACGAGAGAGCCTGGAGCGTCGCGCGCGCGAGGTGCTGAGCTTCCTGACATAGACACTCGCCGCCGAGGCTCGTCCCCGCGTCAGGGGCAACCGTTACAGCCGGGAGTGCAGGGGGGAATGGGCCAAAGTCTGGGCCGCACGTCCAGGTCGAGCTGTAACAGACACTCGGATACGGGCACTCGCAGTTCGAGCGGCAACCAGGCCTGCAGGAGCCGCCATCACAAATCTCTCCCGCGACAGTGGCAGTCGGCTTTGCATTCAGGCCAAGGACCGAAGTCCAACAGGCATTGATGGGTGGTCGAGTCGCATTAGTCCCCTGGCCCGCAGTCGCCGTGGGGGTCGTTTAGTGGCTTCAAGTCGGCCATGGGGCCAGCGGGCAAAGGCAAGGAGTGGCATCACCTGGTTGAGCAGACCAAAGGGAACGTCAAGCGATTTGGAGGCGAGGCTATACACAACACCGAGAATGTCATTGCTCTAGACAAGCCGCTGCATGACGAGGTGAGCGCCTTCTATTCGTCCATCCAGTGGACCGCCACCAAGTCCTCACGCCTGACGGTGAGGCAATGGCTCAGCACTCAATCCTACGAGGCGCAGCGAGATTTTGCCTTGCTTGCAATTGAGAACATCAAGAATGGGGGGTGGTAATGGATCTGGGCAGCATCGTGGAGGACTTCGCCCAAAATGTAGCGGCGCAGACTGAGGCGATCATGCGCGGCGACCGTAAGGGCGGGAACAAGTATGCGAAGCGATACATAGCTGCCTACAAGAAGCTACGCGACCAGGGCGAGGCTGGGAGGGATGCGCTCGCGGGACTGTTAGCGCATCCGCGCATGGATGTTCGAGTCAACGCGGCGGCCTGTTTGCTCAGTGATAGACCCGAGCAGGCAAAGCCCGTCCTCGAGGAAGCGGCCAAGGGGAAAGGCATGGTTCCTTTCTTGGCGTCTCGCGTTCTGAAGTATTGGGGCGAGGGCACTTGGAAATTGGATGTTGATTAGGTGCCGCGCAAGACGGGAGATGTGGCCTGTGTTTGGTTGGATCTCCCGCACCTTTACTTGGTTTTCATCTCATGGCTTTTTGACGGCCTGCCTTGCCATTTCGAGCTTGGCTGCGTCGCGCTCAGTCATCACGGTTCCAGCGTCCTTTAACAGCGGGTTTTCAAATGCCACGGCTCAAGCCAAGGCACGACGGCTTGAATAAACTCCTGTTTGATTTCCCCCATTGTTGGCGCGAATTTGTTTCAACCTGTCTTCCAGTGCGGCGATTTTATCTTCGTTGCTCATGTGTGGTCTCTGTGATGGATGCCGTTGATCAGCGAAAAGCCCAAGTCTTATCGAGGCTTCCTGCAAGGCGGACAATTTCGGCCAATTGACTCAAGCGCGGTCGCGCGTAATCCACCCCGAAGTCACTAAGTTTGTAGAAGTGTTCGTATTCTTCTGGTTCGCCGCCGTTTTCGGGTGGGATGAAGTCAGAGTCTTGATCGATGAAGCCTTGTCCTGCTTTTCGCGTCCATGCGTTCCACCCGACCAAAGAGCCGCCAGGACAAAGTTCTGCTAGCACGTCCTGTTTGTTGGTGTGTTCCATGGAAGTAACAGCGCTCCTATTAGTGCATTGAAAGTTGTGCAGTTCGTCGTAGCCCAGGGCTCCAGGGAACCAAGGACCGAAACGAAGGCGATCCGGGAGAGCCACAGGGCGCGGCAGCCGAAGCTCGGGCCGGTGGAGGCCACCAGGACGCGGCAATAGTAGGCTAAGGCATTGGCGCCAGAAGACAGCCGGAGGGCCCGGAAGGCTCGCCGCTCTAGCCCGGCGAGGGGTCCAAGGGGACCAAAAAAGGACCAAATCGAACGGACGCGCATGGACTCGCCCGGACAGATGGGCGCCCCATTTTCAGAGGGAAAACGGGGGGTGTGCCTCTGTTCTCGAGTGGAGGCGGATCCGGCCTTGGCGGCTTCGATTCCCGCCGCCTCCACATTTTCAGGCCGTGATCACGGCTGGTTAGCAGCACCTTCCAGCCGTATTGCGTCTATGTCGCGTGCCGGCGCAAAGGGCGCGTCGAGCACCGCGACAGGTGTGCCTTGAGGGCATCCACCACGGACGCAGGCAGCTCGACCGCCCGCTCACGCCCGCCCTTCGGCAAGCCCTCCACCCCGCGCCAGATAGTCCGGCGAACGTGGAGGGTGCTCCGCTGCCAGTCCAGGTCGGTCCCACTGGAGCCCGATTAGCTCCCCCAGCCGCAGCCCCGCCTTGAGCGCGACGAGCAGCACGGGACGCCACTCCAGGTCAGCGGCGGCGACAAGCCGCTCGGCTTCGTCGAAGTTCAGGAAGTCGAAGGCAGCCTTCGGCACCTTCCCGAAGAGCTTCACGCGCGGGGCCTGCGGGATGACCCGCTGGGTGTAGCCCCCAGAGTGCACACGCAATCCGGGCTCGTACCGAGCTGATTCGCCCGCTCACTCCCACAGAAAGCAAAGGGCCGAGTCCCCGTAGGAACCCGGCCCGCGCAGGTGGTCAACGATACGTTCGCCTGCTCTTACTTGCGGATGCAGCCAGTTTTATTGGTGATTGCGGATGGACAGGTGACCTGCTTGAAGCTCACGCTAGGATTATCCGCGTTCAGGAACCAATCGAATCGCCACTGACAGCCCGGCCTCAATTGAGTCGGCAGCGTGTCGCACTGAGCGCGAGTGCTGACGCCGCCGTATCTGGCACCCCAACCATCGGCTGGAGCACCCCACTGACTCTGACAGGCGTTGAAAATGCCAACACCCCCGCCAGGAATTAGCAGGTCGAAACGGTTCTCACCCAAATTCCCTCCCGTATTGACCACCTGAACCACCATCTTCTTGCCATTCACGGGCCCGCTGGTGAATGTCAATTCATAACAGGCGCAGCTCCAAGTGGCTTCTGACCCGCCGAGCACATGCGCCGCGACAAACCCATACGACAAAATTGAATTCACAGCCCACGGCTGATTGTTGTTGCACGCGAAGGCAGTACCACCATTCGCACCGCTTTGCACATCCGGACCGAGCACGGTGACGCCATCCTTGGCGCAAGCTT
Source organism: Archangium violaceum (assembly GCF_016887565.1). Taxonomy (NCBI): domain Bacteria; kingdom Pseudomonadati; phylum Myxococcota; class Myxococcia; order Myxococcales; family Archangiaceae; genus Archangium; species Archangium violaceum. The sequence goes on along the minus strand of NZ_CP069396.1, from coordinate 11,133,137 downwards.
TAACCGGACTGGTAACTGAGGCTTTCCCAGTCCACGCAGCGCTTGGTTTGGCACAATCCCAGTATCGGGTCGTTTTGCCCGTTTGTTGAGCCTCAGCCTCGTTGCCGATGCCGAGCAGGAGCGCGAACGCAGTCACTACAGCCAGCGCTTGTCGAAGGGAACCTCTGTGACGAGTATTTGTCATCGTCGCAGCGTGGCCGTGACAGCGCGCGAGTGTCAAGGAGCAACGCTGCCCCACGCTTCTCACTTCGTGCGTACCCGGCAATGCGCTGTTCGGCACGACCACCTCGCACCCGTTGAACCTACAGTAGGAGGGCGCTGGCATGCTGCCAGACCTCAACCGCCAGCCCAGATGACGAGAACGACCCGCGGCGCGTCTCGTACTTGCCCTCGCGCTCTGAATTGTCGGTCTTCACCTCCCCCGCCATGTTGCGTCCATGTCGCGTGAGCCTGCGGAACGGGCTGGAACAGGGCGGGACACCAGGGGACGCGGCGGGATATCGACTCCCACCGCCCGGCGCGGGTTCGATTCCCGCCGCTTCCACTGTTCATGCTCTGGGGGCTCTTCTGTAATCTCGGTTTGCGTTCCCGGCTCGCGGGGGCCATGGCCAAGAGGCTCCACACATGCGGCGCTGGGTCGTTCTTCTACTGGTCGCATCCCTCGCCGGGTGCAGCACCCCAACGAAGGTCGTCCGCCTCGACACAGGCCAAGGCAAGCTCAGGCGAAGCGCCAGTTCAAAGCCGCCAATGGAACACCCATTCGGTGGATCGTCGCTGAAGAGAAACTCGCGGGTGCACTCAGGAAGATGTTCAAGGAAGAGCGCCTCCCCATTGAGGTCGTCCATGTTTCTCCGACCCCACGAGGAGTAGCCGTTCAATGATAGAAACCTATTACGCGGGCTCCTATTGGCTCGCCCGGTCCGAATCCGCTGAGGCTTGTGCACGCCGCGCGGAGCGTTTCTTCCACCTCCTGGGGCGCTGCGACCCAGCGTGGAACCGCTGGTACCAGCCGGCAAACTCCTTCGAGGAGGCGCGCAAACGCCAGTTCACTCCAAACGCCGCGAGCTTCCAGAAACTGTTCGCACAGGAGGAACATCAGCGCGATGATGGCTTCAGGTTCCGGCTGTGGACGGGCGACAGCCAGGAGGAAACCTCCTCCGCTGGAGCGGCGTGCGGTTCAGTTGAAACCTTGCTTCCATCCAACTGCGTGCTCAAGCCCTTCGATGAAGGTCCTGTCGGGGAACGGGTGCTGACTGCTCCGGTCATGACCGAGGTATTGCGTGCCATGGCCCTGGCATGGGAGCCGGAGTGGGGAGTGGTCACCTCTCATCAATACGACGACCTCGTTTCAGAGCAGGTCATACCTGCAGGTACCTCGGTGGGCTGGGTGATGTACTTCTCGCGGCTGCGAGGCACCGTGCCCCCTCTGCCTGCCCCCGTGCGCATCGAGCCTGTGGAGGACAAGGGCACCCTCGTCATCCTCACTCCCGAGCGGTTCACTGCCTTCAACCCGGAGCACGTCGCGCTGGCCGCTCGCGTCCACGAGTTGCTGGACCGGGCCGGGTTGCTGCGGCCATTGCAGCCCTGGCCGGCAGGTTGACTGCATGGCCGTAGGTTGCTCCCGCGCACGACACGGGCTCGGGCGGGCTGGCGCAAAGGCCTGACCCTCAGTGCGCCAGGGACACGGGTGGCTCGGAGATTCCCTCGAGCACCCGCCCGGCGAGCGTCTGATCCTCCATCTCCATGGCGAGGTCCCCCAGGGAGACGATGCCGACGAGCCGCTCGCGCTCGTCCACGACGAGCAGGCGGCGCACCTGGAGCTCGCGCATCTGATGGGCGACGTCCTCGACGTCCTCGTCCACGGAGCACGTCTGCACGTTGCGCGTCATCACGTCCGCGACGGAGGCGTTCCGGGGGTTGAAGCCCAGGGCGAGGCCTCGCACGACGATGTCGCGGTCGGTGATGATGCCGACGACGCGCTCGCCGTCCAGGACGGGGAGGGAGCCCACGTTGAGCAGGCGCATCATCTCGGCGGCGGCCATCAGCGTCGTCTCCGGGTGGGCGGCGACGGCGTCCGGCGTCATCACGTCACGGATCTTCATGGGACGCACCTCGTGGCTGCGGGTTGGGAGTCATCGGAGGGAGGGTGTGTCCGCTCCGGCGCGTGTGCCGCGAATTCCCCGCCGCTGCCCACCTGCCCGCCCGCCCGTCCCCCGGGGGAGGGTCCGTCCTGTCCCGCAGGACATGCGCATCGTTGAGGGTATGAGGAGCGAAGCCATCGGATGGTTCAGCTCATTCGTGTTGGTGCTGACCATCGGGAATCAGGTGTACAAGCAGTGGAAGTCGGGCACGAGCAAGGGCGTGTCGAAGTGGCTCTTCGTGGGGCAGATCACCGCGTCCACGGGCTTCACCCTCTACAGCCTGATGGTCCACAACTGGGTGTTCGTGGTGACGAACGCGCTGATGTTGGTGAGCGCGATGGTGGGAATCATCATCGTGATGAAGCACCGGCGAGCGGAGCGGCAGGGCGAGAGCCAGAGCCAGGTGCCCTCCGGAGCGAGCCCCGCGAGGGCCTGAGGTGCCCCCCCCACCCCTCTCCCCCTGGGAGAGGGACGGGGTGAGGGGAGGTGCTTCCGTGGTTCAGCTCACGGGCCGCGGAGACATCTGGCGGGTGAGCTCCTCGGGAGACTTCAGCAGGGAGGCATGGTCGCCGTGGCGGACGCGCTCGTGCTCGTCGATGGGGGCGGAGAACGTCTTGGCGATCTTGTTGTAGGTGCCGAGGATGAGGATGGTGGGTGCCCACTGTCCGACGAAGTTCGCCCAGTTCTTGCGGCCGGTGACCATCAGCAGGGCGCTGGCGGCCATGCACCCGATGGCGACGCCGAGGAAGCCGATGGAGGGAATGCGCCGCGTCCGCAGCTCGACATTGGTGGTGACGACGTCTTCGTTCTTCATGGCAGGTGCCTCCGTTGTGAGCGGTACGGAGGGAAGGTGCGCACGGCGCGGGCCGTGAAGAGACATCGGGGCGAAGCCCTCCTGCCTGCTGTCCGAGCGGGCGCGGTGGCGGTGGGGTTGGCCGTGCGGGCGGGCCCACGCACATTGCCCGGGTCGATTTTCATGGAGGGGGGGAGGACGAGATGGCACGCAAGTCCGAGGTGGAGAAGCTACGCAGCCTGGCTCAGCTCGATGTGGACGCGGTGGGGGCGTACGACGCGGCGATTGCCCGGGTGAAGGAGCCGCTGGTGCGCGAGCGGCTGAACGAGTTCCGGGTGGACCATGTCCGCCACGTGCAGGACCTCAACGCCTTCATCCTCCGGTTCGGAGGCGAGGCGGTGGATCTGCGGCCGGATCTGAAGGGCGCGGCGATGAGGGGCCTGACGGCGATGTCGAGCCTGATGGGGACGGAGGCCGCGCTGGTGGCGATGCTCGGCAACGAGGAGTTCTCCAACCGGGCCTATGAGCTGGCGCTGAGCTTCGAGTGGAGCCCCGAGGTGCGCTCGCTCATCGAGAAGAACCGCCGTGACGAGGAGCGGCACATCACGTGGATCAAGGAAGCGGTGCGCAAGCGCCCGTGGGTGGCCGAAGGGATGGAAGTGCAGGCCTGATCAGTGGCCCGGTGGCTTCAAGTCGCTCGGCAGCCCCGGTCCCGTGGGGGGACGCTCCTGGGAGGTGGGAGGCTTCAGCTCCGCGGGGAGTCCCGTGGGGGGAGTCTCCCCGGGCTTGTCCGTCGGGGGGGGAGTGCCCGAGGGGCAAGCGCAGAGCAGGGACAGCGCGGCCAGGATGAGGATGGGACGCATCGTGGGCTCCTCGCTCAGTACTTGACCCAGATTTCGGTGCCGGGGTGGAGCTCCCGGAGCGTCTGGGTATTCGGCTCCTTTTCAATCAGTTGCAGGGTGGCCGGATTGGGGCTGTAGGCGGCGTTTCCCGACCAGACGATCTGTGCGTCGTTGAAGACGGAGAGATCGTGCACGTGCTGGTCCACGGTGTACTTGTTCCAGCCGGGCAGGCGCGCGGGGTAGAGGAAGACAGAGGGGGCGGGCTCCGCCGTGGGCGTGGTGCCCGCGTCCTCACCGTGGTTGTGCTCCGTGGTGGTGCCCACCCACTCGGTGGTCGACTCGGTGCCGTCCGCGGCCCGGCAGGATTGAATCGTCGGGAAGAACAACGGGGTGAAGGGCACGTTGGGCAGGGAGGCGCTCAGCGTGAACTTGTAGAGCTGGGTGTCGCCGGGCAGGACGTCTGCGGCGGCCTTCGTCCAGGTCACCGACGTCACCTTCCCCGCCGCGTCCTTCGCCACGACCGCCTTGCCAAACACCGAGTCCAGCGGGCGCACCGAGGTCACTCCCTCCGGGATGCGGATCTCCACGCGGTAGGTGTCCGCGCCATTGCAACCGTGACCGACCTTGAACGTGAGCTCCTGGCTCTTTCCCGCGAAGGCGGGGCCGGAGACCACCGAGATATGGGCATGGGCGGCCTGGCACAGCAGGACGACCGCGACGGCGAGAAGCGGGCTCGAGAGGGCCTTCATCCGTGTTCCTCCAGGGTTGGATGTCGGCCTGGCTTGTAGGCTGGATGTTCCCCACGAGGGGTGGGACATGTTGTCGCACCCCGGGGGCGTGGCCGCTGCTTCACCGGGGAGATGGCAGCGGGGCGAGCCCGGGCTGTCGGGCGGAGAACACGTGCCACTCGAGCCACTCGCCTCCGGTGAAGTGGTTGGGGACGTGGCAATGCACGAGGAAGCTTCCAGGCGCCCGCGGGAAGTCGCCGGGCTTGCCGAGGCGGAGGGTCTGTCCGCGCCCCGGGCTCAGGAGTCGGGGCGGTTCGCCGCCGCCCCGGCGCTCGTTGCCGCCGTGCAGGTGGTGGACATGGAACTCCGCGCTCCCCGCGTGCGCGATGCGCAGCCTGACGGGCTCGCCCAGGTACGAGCGGAGCGCCGGTGTCGCCAGGCCTCGGCGAGAGGCGGGGCGCTGCTCGTGCTCCTCCGGGAGGAGCTCCTCCCGATCGAACCGGGGCTCGCTGCGGTAGTTGACGCCGAATGCTCCGGTCCGGAAGGGACCCGCCATCTCGTCCAGCACGGGCAGTGGGGCGCCGCTCGCGGTGCGCACGTCGGCGGCCTCGGGAGGCCCCAGGGCATGGTAGAGGAGCACCAGCTCCCGGAAGTGCTCGCCCGTGGGGACGTCGATGAGGGCCTCCCACCCCGCGCCATGCCGCAGCGGCTCGCCGGTGGAGGCGTCGCTGTACACGGCACCGGCTGGCTCCAGGACGAGGGCCCCGAAGAGCCCACGCGCCTCCCGCGCTCCTCCCTCCTCCGAGTCGTGAAGGAGATAGGTGCCCTCCGCCTCCGCTGACTCGGGAAGGGAGAGGACATACGTGAGGCCCTGCCCTGGGGGGACGGCGGTGCCGGGGACGAAGCCACCCTCCGGGCCTCTTCCCCTCACGGTGGCTGGCAGGCCCTCGATGCGCAGCGCCGCGGGGCCCGTGGCCAGCCGGTTGGTGAAGTGAAGGAGGAGGCACTCTCCCAGGTTGGCGCGCAGCACGAGCGGCTGGATGGGCTCGCCGTGCAACCCGGGGGCGGTGCGCTCCGGCCAGGGTCGCCGCTCCTGCTCACGAACGGCCGGCAACCGCTCCTCCAGCACGTACATGAGGCCCTGGGGTTGATGGTCTCCGTGCGCATTGAGGGGAAGGTCGACGGAGATGGCCGCCACCGAGTACGTCCTCACGGGCGCTCCGGGGCGGCACGCTGCCTCGCGCTCCAGAGGAGAGGAGACGCGAGGTGCTGGAGGGCCTCCATCGGAGCTCCAGCCACAGAGGAGCCCCAGGAAGATGAGTGGCCCGAGCGCCGGAGTGGCCGCGCGTGCTTCGGAAGCGGCGGGCCTGGAGCGGCGGCGCAGTAGCAGCAGCGTCAGGGGAAGGACGGGGACCTGGAGCAGCAGCGCGTCCCGCATCCCCGTCCACGCCGTCGCCACCAGCGAGTCATTGGCTGGCTCCGGAGAGACGGCGGACACGTCCGCGTTGACCGTGGCGCAGAGGAAGCGGCCCTCGTCCTCCAGCGTCCGGGTCGTCGCCGAGACGGCCTGTCCCTCCGCGGCCTCGGACGAGGAAGGGCGCGCCTGCGAGCGCTGGACGAGGGCACGTCCGGCGGCCACGGGGAGCAGCAGCAGCAGGAAGCACAAGGACAGGGCGGCGGCGTCGCGTGGCTTCTCCGGACGCGTGCTCCACAGCGCCACCAGCCAGAGGGGGAAGAGGAGCATCGCGTCCCTGGCCAGACGGGGCGCCAGCGCGCTCGCCGGGACACCGAAGCCTCCCGAGAGCAGCTCCAGCAGGCACAGCTCCCAGCCCAGCATGCCGAGCGTGAGGAGCACCGCGAGCGCCAACCGTTGCCGCCATGCCTCCCTCATGCTCAACCCCCTCCCCGCAGGCCCATGAGGTAGCTGACGAGGTCCGCCATCTCCTGGAGCGACAGCGACTCTCCATACAGGGGCATGAGCGTGGGCCGCGCGCAGGGTTGCCGCTCGGCGCACTCCGGGGGGATGAAGGCGTTCGGGTCGAGCAGCGACTCGTAGGCGTACTGCGCCGCGCTCTTGCCCGCGACGCGGGTGGCGCCCACCCGGGCGAAGTCGCCGAGGAAGGGCGCGATGCGCGGGCCCTCGGGCCGTGCCAGGTCGCCATGGCAGGACGTGCAGGCGAGCCGTCCATGAAAGAGGGCCGAGCCCGCGGCCTCCCTGCCCGGCGGGAGCTGCTCCACGCGCAGGGGCCACCCGGCTTGTTCCCCGGATTCGCCAGGGCTCGAGGGGCGCTGAGTGAGGAGGAGGGCCTCGCGCCGCGTGTCACGCTCCCACTCCAACCGCACGGGCTCCTGGGTGGCGGGGACGTCGAAGCTCAACGTCACGGGCAGCAGCTCCGCGGGGCGCAGGGTGAAGACGCCACGGCCTCCCGCCGAGGGTTGCCACACCGTCCCTCGCGCCGCCTCCGCGAGGCGGAGCTCCCCGGGCTCGAAGTCCCGAGGCGTCCTCCCCGGGTTGAAGACGGTGACCTCGACGACCAGGCGGCGCTGCCCCGGTCCGGGTCCAGGTGCGCCCTCCGAGGTGGGCAGGCGCGCCGTGTCTCCATGGTCCGTCGGCTCGTGCATCCAGACGGCCCGCTCCAGCCGCAGCCGCAGTCCCCCCAACTCCACTTCCCGGCTCGGCTGGACGAGCCAGGCGCGCAGGACGAGCGTGCCTCCGGCGAGGGTGATCAGCAGCGCGAGCACCCCGCGAACCTGCTTCCAGGAAGGCGGAACCATGGTGACCCCGGAGCTCAAGGCCCGTCCGCGCCCGGCCCCGAGGCGGGAACGGTGAGCTGGACGGCGCCCGCCTTCTCGAAATGGAGGGTGAGGCGGATGCTCTCGGGCGAGCCCCGGACGGAGTACAGCATGAGGTGCTTGCCCCCCGGCTTCAGCTCGACACGGCCTCCCGCCGGCACGCCGAAGCCCTCGGGCCTCGGGAGCATCCGGAGGATCTCTCCCTCCGCGACCACCTCGTGCAACTCCACCCGCTCGGCGGAGGAGGCCTCGGCGGACACGAGCCGATCCTCCCCTCCGGCGGTATTCACCAGCGTGAAGTAGACGGCCCCGACCTGGGCGGGCGTCAGACGCGCGAGCGCCCCCTCCACCTGTATCCCGGGCACGGACGCGCGAGGCTCCCGCTCCGACAGGAGCCGCTCCACCCCCGCCCGGAGCTGCTCGGCCGGCACCGAATAGGGCAGGCGCTCGCGCAGCACGCCGCGCTTGTCGATGAGGAAGTAGGCCCCCGTGTGGTCCACGGTGTAGGGGATGTCTCCGGCGAACCGGTGCTCGCGGTAGCGCGTGGCGTCCGGATAACGGCGGGACGCCGTGACGCGATAGCCGGACAGCACCGCCGCGAGCGCGTCTCCTTCCAGGCGCAGGCCCGTGAAGCGCGGGTGGAAGGCATGCACGTACGTCTCGAGCCGCTCCGCGCTGTCGCGCTCCGGATCCACCGAGACGAACACCACCTCCACGTCCCGGGCGGCGGCGCCCAGCTGCTCGTAGACGCGGCGGAGCTGGGACAGGGTGGTGGGGCACACGTCCGGACAGGCCGTGTAGCCAAAGGAGAGGAGGACCACCTTTCCCCGCTGCTCGCTCAGCCGGAACCTCCCGCCCGAGGCCCGGGGCGCCTCCAGGGCCGGAGCGGGCTGCTCGGGGACAGCGGCCAGGCCCTCGGCCTTGTCACGCCGGCACCCGGCGGCGAGCAGCAGCACGGCCAGTACCAACAGCAGCCCTCGTGCTCCTCCACCCGCCATGTCTGGTCTCCCCTGCCACGCAGGTGGGGGCTGAGTTAAGGCGGGCGGGCCGCGGCGGCGAGACGCCCTGGAGGGTGTGTCACCTGTCGGATTCCACGCACGGGGAGCCTGGACTCCTCCGGGAGTGATGTGGGACCTTCGAGAGTGAATCCCCCCTGGGCGGCTCTGGAGGCCCCACCCGTGAGTGACACCCTGCCCGCGCTTCGCACCACACTGTCGGAGCTCGTCGCCCTGGACACGACGTCCTCTCGCCCCAACGCGCCGTTGGTGGACCTGGCCCAGGGTCGGCTGGTGGAGGCGGGCTTCCGGGTGGAGCGGCTGCACTACCGGGACGGGGCGGGGGTGGAAAAGGTGAACCTGGTGGCGGTGAAGGGCGGCGGGGGCGAGGAGCGGGCGGAGCTGGCGCTGGTGGGGCACACGGACTGTGTGCCGTACGACACGGCGTGGACGGACGCGCTGCGGCTGACGGAGCGCGACGGGCGGCTCTACGGCCGTGGCGCGTGCGACACCAAGGGCTTCATCGCCTGCGCGCTGCACGCGGTGACGCACTACACGGGGCCGCTGCGCGCCCCCCTCATGGTGCTGCTGACGGCCGACGAGGAGCTGGGCTGCGAGGGCGCCAAGCACCTGGTGGCGCTGGGCAAGGGCAGGGCACGGCACGCCATCGTGGGCGAGCCCACCTCGCTGGTGCCGGTGCGCGCGCACAAGGGCTACTGCCTGGCGGAGGTGGAGGTGCGGGGCAAGGAGGGGCACAGCGCGTACCCGGACGAGGGCGCCTCGGCCATCTTCCGCGCGGGGCGCTTCCTGCAGAAGCTGGAGACGCTGGCGCGCACGCGGCTGCGCGAGGAGCGCGACGATTCCTTCGAGCCTCCCTTCACCACGGTGAACGTGGGCGTCATCGGCGGAGGCAAGGCGGCCAACGTCATCGCCGGGGCGTGCCGCTTCGTCGTGGAGTGGCGCCCCATCCCCCGGCAGCCCAAGGAGCGGGTGCTGGAGCTGCTGGAGTCCATCCGCCAGGAGCTGGTGCGCGACGAGCCCGGCTACGAGGCGCGCATCCGGTTGCTGCGCTCGGAGCCGGCGGTGGACACGCGGGCGGACGCCGAGGTGGTGCGGGTGCTGGCGGAGCTGTCCGGCAACGCCCCCATCACCGTGCCCTTCGGCACCGAGGCCCCTCAGCTCACGGAGCTGGGCGCGGAGGCGGTGGTGTTCGGCCCGGGAGACATCCGCGTGGCCCACCAGACGGGGGAGTACGTCCCCGTGGAGGACCTGGTGCGGTGCGAGGCGTACCTCTCGCGGGCCATCGCGCGCTTCTGCGGCGCCCCTGGAGACTCCGGGCGCTGAGCGTCAAGACGCACCGGGTCATCCTCCGGTGCCTGCCAGGGGCCGGGGCGCGATCGGCGCGCCGCCCGGGCTTGTCCCCGGACATGACCTGGGTGGTACAGTCCCGCGCCGTGGGGCCGGAGTGTCATCCGGTGGACGTGCCGCTCAGGGCCACGGCCAGGGAGTCCAAGCACATGCAATTCGTCCCGTTCGAAGAGGGCATCGAGGTCATCGGCCTGGCGGTGCGCTCCGTGCTGGATGGCTTCAGTCAATTCGCGGTGCTCGCGAGCGCCTATCTGCTGGACGAGGGCATTGGCCGGCCAGGCCCCAGCGGCGTGGCGCACCTGGAATTGGACGCGTGGTACTCGCAGCGGGCGTGGCTCCTGTGCTTCCAGCAGATCAGCAGGCAGCTGGGGGACGGGGTCGTCACGCAGATCGGCATGGCCGTCCCCCGCAACGCGACCTTTCCCCCGGGAGCCCAGGACATCCACGGCGCCCTCAAGTCCCTGGATGTGGCGTACCACATGAACCACCGCAAGCACGGCAGGCCGATGTTCGACCCGGGGACCGGCCGGATGGAGGAGGGCATCGGGCACTATGGCTACGAGCCGGTGCGGGGACAACGGCGTATCATCTCCGTGTGCGCGACCCCCTACCCGTGTGCTTTCGACATGGGCATCCTCATGTCCCTGTCCCGCCGCTACGAGCGGGGCGTGCGCGTGACGCACGACGAGTCCAAGCCGTGCCGCAAGAACGGCGGACCGCATTGCACCTACGTCCTCTCCTGGTGACTCCAGCCCCACCCCCGGACACGAGGCCCAGGACCGCGGGTATGGCCACCTCGTCCGGGGAGCGGGGACTCAACCGGGTGAACGAAATGTCGCCCCCCTCATCCATCCGATCCCTCCACTCTGATAGCCTCGAGGGCAGAACGGACCCCATGGCAGCGCTCACTTCCCTCAGCACCTCCGGCCGCGTCCTCCTCGTGGACGACAGCCCCATTGCTCTTGAAGCCATCGGCTCCCGATTGAAGGAGAGCGGATTGGACGTGGTGATGCTGACCTCGCCTCGCGAGGCGCTCGAGCTCGCCACCGATGGGCCCCATCCCTTCGACCTGCTCATCCTCGACGTCATCATGCCGGGCCTGGACGGCCACGAGCTGACGCGCCGCCTGCGCGACCATCCGCGCACCGCCAACACGCCCATCCTCCTGCTCACCTCGCTCGACTCATCCGAGGACCGGGTGACGGGCCTGACGGTGGGCGCCGACGACTTCTTCACCAAGACCGCCCCCGACGCCGAGATGCTGGCGCGCGTGCGCTCGTTCATCTCGCTGGGCAAGATGCGCGCCCAGCTGCTGGCGCAGCACGAGGCCATGGCCCGGGTGATGCGCGAGCAGGAGGCTCCCACCCCGCCCCAGGCCCGCGTGGAGATCATCCACCACATGCCCGTGGTGGGCGAGCGGCTGGCCAGGGCGCTCAGGGGCTCGCCCGTGGGCAGCGAGTTCCAGCTCACCCAGCGCGCCTCCGCCCAGCGCCTCACCACCACCGACGCGGATCTGCTCATCGTCAGCTACTCCATCGCGCTCGAGGGGGAGCAGCCGCTCCTCAAGCGCTTCGGCTTCGACGAGGAGGCCCCCGCCATCATCGTGGTGGACGACTCCGAGTCCACCTCGCGGCGCGTGACGGCGTTCGACTCGGGAGCCGACGACTACCTCACGCTGCAGACGCCCATGGCCGAGCTGGCCGCCCGCATGGGCAGCACCCTGCGCCGCCAGCGCCGCCAGCGTCAGCTGCGCACCTCGCGAGACCGCGCCATGCTGGTGGCGGTGACGGATCCGCTCACCGGGCTCTACAACCGCGCCTACTTCCACGAGGCCCTCGGCGTCGAGTTCCGCCGCGCCCAGCGCTACAAGCACCCGATGACGCTGGTGCTGCTGGACCTGGACCTCTTCAAGCAGGTCAACGACAACCTCGGCCACAGCGCCGGTGACCAGGCCCTGCGCGAGGTGTCCTCGCGGCTGCGGCAGACGGCGCGCTCCACGGACGTGGTCGCCCGCCACGGTGGCGAGGAGTTCGCGATGATCCTCCCCGAGACGGATTTGGAGCACGGGCTCATCGCCGCCGAGCGCTTCCGCGTCGCGGTGGAGGGCGCCATGGTGCACGGCGCCAGGGGCGGGAGCCGGGCGCTCACCATCAGCGTCGGGGTGGGCTGCTTCCCCGTGCACGCCACCTCCATCTCGGACCTGATGGAGCTCACCGACGCGGCGCTCTACTCCGCCAAGCGCCAGGGCCGCAACCGGGTGTGCGCGGCCTCGCTCAGCACGGATCCGCCGCCGCCACCGGTGCCGGCCGCCTCCGCCGCCGCTCCCCACTCGGCGACCAGCAGTGTCATGGAGCGGCTGCGCCGGCTCGTGGCGGAGGACGTGGAGGGCCCCCTCACCGCCACGCGCACCGCCGCCCGCATGCTGCACGATGCCTCCGCTCCGGGAGACACGCTGCACACCATCACCTCGCAGCTCCGCAACTCCTCCGATGAGGTGCGGCAGGAGCTGCTGCGGGTGATGGACGACCTGTCCCGCGCGCTCGTCGAGGCCGGCCGCTCGGGTCAGCACCGCTGACGGGAGGCGGGTACTTCCCGCTGGCCATCGCGCGTCCAGTCGGTACATTTGTGCTCAAACCATCTTCGGGAGAGCACAACATGAGGACTGGACTGATGACCGCGCTGTGCACGCTCGCGCTGAGCACGGGCTGCGTCACCCAGGGCAAGTACGACCTGGCGATGCAGAACGCCCAGACGCTGGAGGAGCAGCTGAAGGCGGAGCAGGGCGCGCGGACGGCGGCCGACGAGAAGGTGCGGGGGTTGGAGGAGAAGGTGAAGGGGTTGGAGGAGCAGGTGGCGGGGCTGGAGCGAGACAAGGAGGCGCTGGCCACGCGGCTCACCACCGCCGAGGCGAGGCTGACGGCGGGGGCCGCGGAGCGCCGGGCGCTGGAGCAGAAGAACGCCGAGCTCACCGCGCTCAACGACGAGCTGGCCAGCTCCAAGCGCAAGCTGACCGAGGCCAAGGAGGCGCTGGAGAAGAAGAGCGCCGAGTACGAGAGCCTGGCCAAGAGCCTGGAGCAGGAGATCTCCGAGGGCAAAATCGAGCTGTCCGAGCTGAAGGGCCGGATGACGGTGAACCTCAAGGACAAGATTCTGTTCGCCTCCGGGTCGGCGAAGGTGGGCAAGGAGGGGCAGGCGGCCCTGGCGAAGATCGCCGAGGCGCTCAAGGGGGTGCAGGGGAAGATCATCCGGGTAGAGGGCCACACGGATGACGTGCCGACGGATGCCAAGGGCCCGTTCCCGAGCAACTGGGAGCTGAGCCTGGCGCGAGCGATGGCGGTGGTGCGGTCGCTGCAGGACGCGGGGGTGGACCCCACGATGCTCTCCGCCGCGGGTTATGGCCCGTACCAGCCCATCGCGGCGAACGACTCGCCGGAGCATCGCAGCCTCAACCGGCGCATCGAGATTGTCCTGGCGCCCGGGATGGGCACGGGCGGGCGCTGAGGCGCGCGGAGAAGGCGAGCGGGCTAATGCCGCCCCAACTCCCTGTCCCAGGCGTACAACTGCCCGTTCACCGTGTATCTGTAGGCGCTGGAGAAATCCTCGAACCTCTCCGGGGAAAGCGCGGAGAGGCGCTCGCGCACGAAGTCCGGGTCGCTGAGCAGCTCGCGGTGTTGGAGGTCCGTGTTCGCCTCCACCAGGCCGGGAATGACCCGGAACACGGCCTCCAGGCAATCCTCTCGGGTCGCGCGAGCCATGCGCTCCACCGTCAGGGCCAGGTGTTCGCGGACCGGGGCAGGGCCTCCGGGGCACCATGCCTCCAGGGTCGGGCGGTAGATGTACGCCATGAGGTCGTCGAGGGAGTGGTGGGTGCCGGGCATCCTGTACGCATAGCGAGGGCCCTGGAGCACATCCCAGAAGCGGAGCACCGAGGCGAGCCGTTTCGCCATGCGCTCCGCACTCCGCGGCGGGGACGGAGCCGCGGCCTGGTAGATGGCACCCCAGGGAGTGCGCAGGCAGAAGGACTCGAAGGCGTCCCTCATGCGCTGGTCCTCCACCTCCGGGGCACCTTCGTCCAAGCCCATGAAGACGCCGATGAACATGTCTATCCACCAACGTGTGGTGCCCAGGTCGAATTCGCCCGCCGAGTGCATCACCAGCACCTCGCCGGGCAGCACCGGGCGCATCTGCCGGGGCAGGGGAAAGGCACCGGTCTTGAGGTAAGCCCGCGCCCACCGTTGGCCCTCGGCTCTCGCCTTGCGGCGGATGGCGGCGGTGGTGCCATGGAGCCACGCTGGAAACTCGAGCACCGGGGAGGGTTCCGAGGTCATGGCCTTTCGCCCTACTACAGCGGGCAGATGCGCCTCAAGCGCTGGCCGCCCGCTCAGCGGCAGTCCACGGGCAGGTAGACCTGGCCCTGGAAGCCTTTGGGGCGTTCGCTCCCTTCATACGCAGCCCGCTCCGCCTGGGAGCCAAGGGCCGCCACGAGCACCAGGAGAAAACCCGCCAGCCTCCAGGTGCTCTTCGCCCGTGTCTTCACCATGGAATGGGACCTCATCCCGGTGGACGTCGAGGTGAAGCAACCCGTCACGCCTGCGGCAGAGCGCAGGTGCCGAGGTCGCGCAGCACCTTCTTGGCCTCGGCGATGAGTGCCTGGTCCCGCACCTCGGCACCCAGCTTCACCACCAGCTTCATGTCCGGCGTGAGCCGGTAGACGCCCTTGGACTTCTGCACCAGCGTCGCCACCCGCATCCCGTCCAGCAGCGCGTCCGCGCCCAGTGTCACCACCAGCCGACCCGGACCTCCCTCCAACGCGCGCAGCCGCAAATCCCTCATGTCGATCTTCAGCAGCGTCTGCTCCGACAGGTTGTCCACCTCGTCCGGAGCCTCGCCGAAGCGATCCACCAGCTCGGACCGCAGGTCCTGCACCTCGTCCGGATTGCTGGCCTGGCTGAAGCGCTTGTAGAACACCAGCCGCTGGTGCACGTCCGGCACGTAGTCGTCCGGGATGAGCGCGGCCAGGGGCATGGTGATCTCCGGCTCGATCTGCACCCGGGGCGGTTCGCCCCGCACCTCCGCCACCGCCTCCTCCAGCAACTGCGCGTACAGGTCGAAGCCGATCGCCGAGATGGAGCCCGACTGCTCGGCGCCCAGCAGGTTGCCCGCGCCGCGGATCTCCAGGTCGTGGCTGGCGATCGTGAAGCCCGCCCCCAACTCCGTGAAGCGCTGCAACACCTCCAGGCGGCGCTGTGCGTCCTTGCTGATCGTCGTCCGCGCCGGCACCAGCAGGTACGCGTACGCGCGCTCCTTCGAGCGGCCCACCCGCCCTCGCAACTGGTAGAGCTGCGCCAGTCCGAACGTGTCCGCCCGGTTGACGATCATCGTGTTGGCGCTCGAGATGTCGATGCCGCTCTCGATGATGCTGGTGCACAGCAGCATCTGGTACTTCCGCTCGGTGAACTCCAGCATCGCCTTCTCGAGCTGGCCCTCACCCATCTGCCCGTGCGCCACGCCGATGGAGACGTGCGGCACCAGCTTCTTGAGCGTGTCCTCCATCGCGGGCAGCGACTCCACCCGGTTGTGTACGAAGAAGACCTGGCCTCCGCGCGCCACCTCGCGCTCGATGGCGTCCTTGACGGTCTGCTCGTCGAACTTCATCACGAAGGTGCGGATGGCCCGCCGATCCTGCGGCGGCGTCGCGATGATGCTCATCTCGCGCACGCCCGACATCGCCATGTGCAGCGTGCGCGGAATCGGCGTCGCCGACAGCGTGAGCACGTCCACCATCGCCCGCAGCTTCTTGATCTGCTCCTTGTGCTTCACCCCGAAGCGCTGCTCCTCGTCCACCACCAGCAGCCCCAGGTCCTTGAAGGCCACGTCCCCACCCAGCAGCTTGTGCGTGCCGATGAGGATGTCCACCTTGCCGTCCCTGGCGCGCTTGAGGATCTCCCGCACCTCGGGCGGCTTCTTCATCCCGGAGATGACCTCCACCACCACCGGGTAGTCCTTGAAGCGCTTCTTGAAGGACAGGTAGTGCTGCTGCGCCAGCACCGTGGTGGGCACCAGCACCGCCACCTGCTTGCGATCCAACGTCGCCTTGAAGGCGGCCCGCATCGCCACCTCCGTCTTGCCGTACCCCACGTCTCCGCAGACGAGCCGGTCCATCGGCTCGGACTTCTGCATGTCGTTGAGCACGTCCTCGATGGCCTTCGCCTGGTCCGGCGTCTCCTCGAACTCGAAGTCCGCCTCGAACTGGGCGAAGTACCGGTCCGGCGCGCTGAAGGAGTGGCCCGGGTGCGCCCGGCGCGCCGCCGCGATGTTGAGCAGGTCCGCCGCCATCTTGAGCAGCTGCTCCTTGACCTTCTTCTTCGTCTTCTCCCAGGACGTCGTCCCCAGCTTGTCCAGCGTCACCTGGGTGGGGTCTCCACCGGTGAACTTCTGGATGAGCCGCATGCGGCTCACCGGGAGGTAGATCTTGTCCCGGCCCGCGTATTCCAGGACGAGGAAGTCCCCGGGCACCCCGTTCACCTGCATCTTCGTCAGGCCCGCGTAGCGGCCCAGGCCGAAGTCGGTGTGGACGATGATGTCGCCTTCCTTCAGGTCCTTGAAGCCCGAGGCGAAGGCATCCAGGCTCTTCGAGCGCCGCACGCGCCGGCGGGAGCGCGCTCCGAAAATTTCCTCGTCCGAGAGCACCGCGAGGCCACCGGCCCCATCCACGAAGCCGTGGCTCACCTCGCCCGTGAAGAGGTGGGCATGCACCGAGGGCTCGTAGAGCTTCGAGGCATCCACGAGCGGCTCGGTGTGGACGCGGACCATCACGTTGCGGTCCAGCAGCAGGCGCTTGAGCTTGTCCGCCTGGCTGAGCGTGCCGCACGCCACCGCGCAGGCGATGCGGGTGTCGCGCCAGCGCTGGAGGCGCTCGACGAGCGGCGTGAGCGCGCCCTCCTCTCCGTGGTGGGCGAGGATGGCCTCGCGCACGTCCTGCGTGGTGCCGAAGGGGAAGTGCACCGGCGCCTCGCCCTGGGTGAGCGACAGGCCCCCTCCCTCCATCACGCGGAAGGCCGCGAGCCGCTTCTCCGCCTGCTCATGGGTGAGGAAGTGCTCTCCCGGCGGATAGGCGAGATCCTGCCGCGCGTCGGACGCCTCGGCGGAGCGCTCCACCTCCTTCCACAGCTCCCCGGCGACACGTTCGAGGCCCAGGGGATCGTCCAGGTAGAAGAGCGGCTCCGCGTGCCACCGCGTCAGGTAGTCGAAGACGGTGCCCAGGCCCCCCTCGAAGAAGCCGGGCAGCAGGGCCTCCAGGCCGAAGCCGGGCATGCCCTCGCGGATGGCGTCGAGGCGCTCGCGCAGCTTCGTGGTGGGCAGGTTGATGCGGTCGGCCACGCTCCGGGCGGCGGCCTCGGCGTTCACGCGCGTCTGCTCGGAGAAGATGACCTCGCGCGCCGGCAGGAGGATGATCTCCTTGAGCGCGTCCACCGTGCGCTGCGTCTCCGGATCGAACGCGCGGATGGACTCGATGGTGTCGCCGAAGAACTCGATGCGGACGGGTTTCTCGTAGAGCGGGCTGAAGACGTCGACCAGGCCACCGCGCACGGAGAAGGTGCCCAGGTCCTCGACCAGCGGGCTGGACTGGTAGCCCATGTTGGCGAGCTTGCGCGCAAGCTCGTCCCGGTCGAAGTCCTGGCCCACGACGAGGCGCTCGGACAGCTCGCCCATCACCTTCGGAGGCAGCACCTTGCGCAACAGGCCGCGCAGCGAGAGCACGAGCGCGGGAAAGCGCGTGCCCTGGTGGAGGTGGAAGAGGGCGCCGAGCCGGTCCGCGACTACGTCCGCGTCCGGGGACACCTCGTCGTAGGGGAGCACCTCGTCGGCCGGCAGGCGCAGGACGTGGGGCTCGCGCGGGGTGCCCCGCCCGCCCAGGAAGAAGGCGAGGTCATTCGCGAGGGCATCCGCGGACTCCTCGTCGGTGGTGACGCAGACGAGGGGCGCCTTCAGGGTGCGCGTCAGCTGGGCGAGCGCGTGGCCTCGAGCGGCCCCCTGGAGCCCTTGCGTGCGGACACGCTGCCCGGCGCGCAGCAACTCCAGCACTCGGGCGAAAGGGTCCCCAGCCATCGGAGGCGCGCGGAGCGCTTCCACATCGAGCTTCTGGGTAAAAGGAGTGTCCATCCGTGGGGCGCCTCGGAGCGCCCCAGGGTAATTAGGAGCCGGAGGGGTGGGGGTCAACGGGAGAGCGAGGGGCCCGGTTGGCGACAGGCACCTGGGGCCCCGGGCCTACAACCACCTACTCAGCCCTTCTTGAAGGTGCGGACATATTTCACGAGCGAGTCGATCTGCTCGGGGGTCAGCTTCTCCTTGTAGGGCTTCATCTTCTTGTTGCGGGAGGAGCCCTCGGAGATGACCTCGCGGATGTCGTCGTCGCTCTGGGCCTTCTGCCAGGCCGGCTGGGACAGGTCGACGATGGACTCCTTCTTGCCCATCTGGGTCTGGGCCCGGCCATCCGGTCCGTGGCAGGACTTGCACTTCTGCGTCCACAGCTCGGCGGCGGCTTCGTCGGCGGCGGAGGCGGTGGTGGCCAGGGAGAAGGACAGCAGCAGGGCGATCCGGGTCTTCATGGTGGGGGGTCTCCTCGGAGGAGGCAGATCGGGAAGGCGCTCAGTGTCGACCGACCGGGAGGCCGGTGGCCAGAGGCAAACCTCCCGGGGCCGCGCACCCGCACACCGCGTCCGGGTCGGTCAGGGATCGCGGGCGGCCAGCCTGCCAGGTGCCCGGCGCAGCAGCTCCTGCCCGAGCAGGTGGGTGAACCCGGGGGCCGACCGGGAGTCGAGGTGCGAGCCATCCGGGCACTCGAAGCGGGCCAGCGCGGGGCTGTCCTCGAAGGAGAAACCCTGGCTGCCCGTGCGCTCGAGGAGCCGCTCCCAGTACAGCGCGCGCGGGTAGCGCGTGTCCTCGATGCGCCGCACCGCGCCCGAGGAGACCATCCGCACGAAGACGACCTCTCCACCGCGCGACCGGATGCGCTCCACCTGGGCGGACACCCGCTCCAGCTGGGACTCCAACTCCGCGGGCTCCGGCGTCCTCCCGTGCGCGTCCTGGTAGCGCCGCTCCCAGGACTGTCGCAGTGCCGCGAGGTCCACTCCCTCGAAGTCGGACGGCTGGTGGCGGTCGGCCCGGGTGCGGTTGAGGGGGGGCGGCGGCAGCGTCCGGTTCACCAGCAGGTGGTGCAGCACGCCCTTGGGTTGCACCGCCGACAGCAGCACCACGAGGTGCTCCTGGAAGGGCAACCGCAGCGCCGTCTCCCAGTCCTCCACGAAGGTGCGGTGCGCGTGCCGCGCCACGTACGAGGCGGGCCTCGCGCGCACCTCGTTGGGCTCCACCGAGAAGAAGAGCGTCGGGCTCACCTCGCACAGCACCAGCCCTCGGAAGTGCTCATCCGCCGCGAGGTCCTCCAGCACCGGCAGGCTGCTGGAGCCGCTGATGGAGAGCTGTACCACCCGTGCTTCGCCCAGCGACTGGGACAGCACTTCGGGCACCAGGCCCACCTGGAACCGCGACGAGCCCAGCATCACCACGGCGCGACCGTCGCCCTCGCTCGCGCGGGCCCGCGCCAGGGACCACAGCTCCGGGGTGTCCTTCACGCTCGGCTGGAAGCCACGGACGCGCCAACCCCATTCGGTGCCCGCCAGGAGGACCCCCGCCGCGAGCAGCGCCACCCACCACACCCGCCCCAGCGCGCCGGACTCGGGCGCGTTGCTAGAACTGGAAGTAGATGAACGCACGGTCGACTCCGGTGGCGGTGACGAGGGCCACGAGCATCGCCGTCATGGCGCTCGCCGAGGCCCACCAGGGAACGGACGTGAACACCTCCGGCAGGGGCACGTCGCGGTAGCGCCACTGCACGGCCAGCAGCGCGCCGACGGTGAGCACCGCCAGGCCCATGTCGAACTGGCTCAACAGGCTTCCCGCGTGGACTCCCGAGGCGCCCACCATGGCGCGCACCACGGTGAAGGCGGTGGCGAAGTCCGGGGCGCGGAAGAACACCCAGGCGAAGCAGACGCCCAGGAACGTCACCGCCACGCCCGTGAGCCGCCCCAGGGGTCCCCGCGTCCAGCGTGGCCTCTCCAGGAAGGGCCGCAGCATCCGCTCGGCGATGAGGAACAGCCCGTGCAGCCCGCCCCAGACGACGAAGGTCCACGAGGCGCCGTGCCACAGCCCGCCCAGCAGCATCGTCAGCATCAGGTTGACGTGCGTGCGCGCGGGCCCGTGCCGGTTGCCGCCGAGCGGGATGTAGAGGTAGTCGCGCAACCAGCTCGACAGGGAGATGTGCCACCGGCGCCAGAAGTCGCTGAAGCCCACCGCCGCGTAGGGGCTCTGGAAGTTGTCCGGCAGGTGGAAGCCGAAGCACAGCGCCACGCCGATGGCGCACAGCGAGTAGCCCGCGAAGTCGCAGAAGATCTGCCCCGAGAAGGCGAGCGCCGCGCTCCAGGCTTCCCCGGCCGAGGGCCGCGCGCCCGGGGAGAACACGGTGTCCACCAGCGGCGCGAGCAGCCCGTCGGCGAGCACCGCCTTCTCGAACACGCCCAGCACCAGCAGCAGCAGGCCCCACTGGAGCTGGGACGGGGTGGCGCGCCGCGGCTCGGTGCACTGGGGCAGGAAGTCACGGGGCCGGACGATGGGACCGGCCACCAGGTGCGGGAAGAAGGTGAGGAAGAGGGCGAAGTCGAGGAACGAGTCCCAGGGCTTCTCGTGTCCCCGGTAGACGTCGAGCGTGTAGGCGAGCGACTCGAACGTATAGAAGGAGATGGCCACCGGCAGGACGACGTCCACCCGAGGCACGTGCAGCGGCACGCCGAGCGCGAGGAAGAGGGCGTTGGTGTTGTCCGCGAGGAACGGCCCGTACTTGAAGAAGGCGAGCAGCCCCAGGTTGCTGGCGAGGCTCACACCGAGCAGGGCCTTGCGCCGGGCGGGCGTCCGGGCCGAGGCGAGGGCGCGCGCGAGGAACCAGTCCAGGGTGATGGCGTACCAGAGCAGCGGCAGGAAGAGCGGGTTCCAGGCCGCGTAGAAGAGGCTGCTGGCCACCAGCAGGTTGAGCTTCCGGACCCGCCACGTGAGCGGCAGGTGATGCAGCACGAGGCAGACGGCCAGGAAGGCCAGGAACGAGAGGGAGTTGAAGACCATGTGTGCCAGTGCCCGCGGCAGCCGATCTTCGGGTGCTTGGCCGGAGGCGCGCGGGCTCGGGGGCCCGCGAGGGGAGCTGCCTGCCACTCAGGCAACAGTCTGGATGTCAGCGGTGTTCATTGACAGATAGGGCACCGTTGCATTGACAGATAGGGCGCCGTTGGAAAGCATCCCTCCTCCGATGAAAGGTGCCGGGTGACATCACTTCAGACGGTGGAGAAGCAGCCGGAAGTGACGGAGCTGCAGCGGGCCAGCTACCTGCCGACGCTCGATGGCTGGCGGGCCATTGCCATCCTCGCGGTGATGATCTGCCACGCGTCCGATGCGCCACTGCTCGCGCGTGAGGGGCCGGGAGGCTTCTGGCACAACCTCACCCGGTACGGCGCCGAGGGCGTGGCCCTCTTCTTCGGACTGAGCGGTTTCCTCATCACCTATCGGCTGCTCCAGGAGCGGCAGCGGACGGGCGGCATCCGCCTCCAGCACTTCTACGGGCGCCGCGTCCTCCGCATCCTGCCGGCGTGCCTGGCCTACCTGCTGACGGTGACGGCGCTGACGGGCGCCGGGCTGCTGGCCATCCATCGCGAGGACCTGCTCAGCTCGTTCCTCTTCTACCGGAACTACCTGTCGCCCGCGCGGGTCGGCACCTGGTACACGGGGCACTTCTGGACGCTGGCCATCGAGGAGCACTTCTACCTGCTCTGGCCCGGCTTGTTGGTGCTCGCTGGCTCACGACGCGCGCTCTGGCTCACCGCCCTGCTGGGTGGGGGCGTGGCCTTCTGGCGTTGGATTGAAATCCGCTTCCACCCCACCGCGGCCTGGCTCACCCAGATGGACATGTCCGTGCGCACGGACATCCGCATCGATGGTCTGCTCTGGGGCGCGTTCGCGGCGCTGCTGCTCTTCCACGGGTCTCGCGAGCAGTGGCTTCGGAAGCTGTTCGCCTCGCGGTGGACCTGGGCCGCCCTGGTGGTGCTGGCCGCCATCTGCCTGGAGGGCTCGCTGCTGCCGTTCAACACCATGTGGTGGGCGCTGCTCCTCCCCTTCTTCCTCGTGGGCACCGTGCTCCATCCCACGGGGCTGCTCGGCAGGGTGTTGGAATCCCCGGCCCTCGCCTGGGTGGGGCGGCTCTCGTACAGCCTCTACCTGTGGCAGCAACTCTTCCTGGTGGGCGCGGTGATGAAGCGCCCGCTGCCCTTCGGCCCATTCCAGGAACTGCCGCTGAACCTCGTGGCCGCCTTCGCCTGCGCGGCCCTCAGCTACTACGTGCTGGAGAAGCCGCTGGTGGGCCTGGGCAAGCGCCTGTTCTCGGCGGGTGAGCGGCGGGCTCCCTCCGCCGAGCCCACCACACGGTGAGCGCTCGGCGGCGCTCCGGGAGGGCTCAGGGCTCGAAGACCCAGGCCGAGCCGAACGCGTGGACCTCGCGCGCGCTGCTGCGGTAGCGCGCCACCTGGGCCTCGCCACACTGGAAGCAGACGATGGCGTCCGGCGAGAAGCTCGGATCGGCGAGCTGGCGGGAGACGTTGCGCACGTCCACGTTCTCCACCCGGATGGGGGAGGGCGAGCCGGCGAGCAGTGCCCAGAGGGGGTACTCGCGCTGGCTGTTGGCGTCGCCTCCGAAGACGAGGCCGACGCGAGTGCGCCCGTGCTCCCGGATGTACCGGGCCGCTCCCTCGTAGGCGTCCCGGGTGCCGGTGTCGCTGAAGTACTGCTCCTCCCGGCTCCGCGTGAGGATGGAGCCGTGGCCCACGAGCGGCCGGGTCTCGTTGCCGAGGGCCCAGACGAACGAGGCCAGCAGCAGCCCGAGCATCACGGCGTCGGCCCAACGCCGCTTCCCATGCGCGGCGAGCCCCACGGCCACCAGCGGGGCACTCAGGATGAAGAGCGGCAGGTGGAGCCGGCTGTTCCAGGGCTGCCACTTCAGCGCCAGGCAGAAGATGAGGAAGCCTCCCCCGAGCGAGGCGAGGTAGGCCCGCTGCTCGCCCGGCGTCTGGCGCCACCGCCAGAGCAACACGCAGGCCGTGGCCACGAAGAGGACGAAGTGCAGGGGGTTGCCCGCGTAGTTCTCATTGCGGAAGGCCCCCGCGAGCCCGGCGGCGAACGAGGTGGTGACCCAGGTGGTGCGCGGGTCGTTCACGTCGAACCCGATGAGCCGGTGCACCCCGCGCACGAGCCGCTCGGTGAAGTGGATGTTGAAGCGCCCCACCGGCGTGCCCAGGTGCAGCGCCGCGTTCCTCAGTGTGTTGGACACGAGCGCCGAGGGCGACAGCACCTCGTTGTAATAGACGTACGAGTCGCCCTCTTTGTAGACGTTGACCTCGCCCGCGGGGCCCGTGGGCCGGCCATAGAGGTGTTGGTTGCGCAGGTAGTGCCCGCTGCTCGGCGCGAGCGTCAGGACCGAGATGGTCAGCGCGGGCGCGAGCAGCCGCCGGAAGGACTCGCGCGAGCGCAGCATGTCCACGGCGAACCAGAGCACGAAGGGGAAGGCATAGAAGTACGCCGTCATCTTCGTGAGGATGGCCAGGCCCAGGCTCGCGCCCGTGGCGAGCACGAGGCCCCGACTCACCCGCTCTCGCAGCCGCAGGAAGCCGTGGACGAAGCACAGCAGCCAGAAGGCGTGGACGTGCTCGTTCTTGGTGCTCGAGGCCTGGAGGATGCCCATGGGCACGGTGGCGGCGAAGACCGCCGCCCAGACTTGCACCGAGGGCCGGGCCCCCAGCCGGGCCGCCACCAGCGACACCGCCACGAGGTTGAAGGCGAGGAAGGTCCACTGCACCAGGTTGGCGAAGCGGTCCCCCCCGCTGAGCACCTGCAGGTGGAGGATGATGAACTCGGCGCCCGGGTTCTGGTGGAGCTGCGCCAGCACGTGCGTGGGGTAGTGCGCCACGCTCCGGCTCTGCGCCCAATGGGCCACCCGGCTCATGTGATAGTACAGCGAGTCACCCGTGTTCGGCGGCGCCACCAGGGCCGTCACGCCGATGGCGAGCAGCAGCAGCGCCAGCAGGCCGAGCGCGAACCGTGTGGTGGGCTCTCGCGGTAACTCGAGCTTCTCCTCCGGGGTGGAACTGGCCGCCCTCCGGCGCCGGAGCACGAGAAGCCAGCCCGCGAGGCCCACGACGACGCTGCTCCAGAAGCCGAGGAGCGAGACGAAGGTGATGAGCCTGAAGAGGCTCAGCAGCTCCGTGACGGCCGTCAGCGCGAGCGTCCACACGAGGACCGCCCAGAGCAGCGCCGGGCGACGTCCGGCACCGAGGTGCCTGCACACCCGGTACAGGAACGTGAGGGCGAGCGGGAGCAGCAGCGCGGACATTCGGAGAAGTTCGTGGACAGGGTTGGGTTTCGCATGCTCCCTCTCCCTTTGGGAGAGGGCGGGGGGTGAGGGTAGTCGCCTCCGTGTTCAGATTCCCGTGTGGCCCGCGGGATGGAAATACCCTCACCCTAGCCCTCTCCCAGAGGGAGAGGGGACATGCACAGTATGCCCAAGGGCTTCGTGGATTCTCCATCAACTGCCGGAGGGGGATGGCCAGAACTCCACGGTCCGCCCGGGCGGCACGAGCCATTGCTGCTTCAGGAAGCGCACCGCCCCTCGGTCCGCGTCATGGTGCTTCACTGTCGCCACCTGGACACTGAGCAGCACGGCGAGCATCGCGAGCCCCGCCACCAGGGGGACCGGGCCGGGCACACGCGTCTCGAGCCACACCAGCCGCACGAAGACCCACCCCGCCAGTCCGAGCAGTGACAGTCCGAGCAGCACGCCGGCCGCGGGGTTCCCGAGCCCCATGAACTGCGGGAGGCTCGGCGGCAGGTAGCCGTCCTTCAACAGAGGCACCGCCAGCCCGAGGAACGCGTTGGACACGTCATCGGGGATGTAGTTGACGAAGGTGGCCGCGCCCGTGAACACGAGGGACGCGGTGCACAGCGCCGCGCTCGCGCCCAGCAGCGCCAGCCGGCCCCCGGTCCGCAGCCGCTCCAGCAGCAGGCCCACGGGCAGCAGCAGGAAGGGCACCAGTCCCGTCAGGTGACGCGGGCCCGTCGTCCAGCCCCACGAGTCATACGAAAAGGACGACGTGAAGTACGTGTACCCGGCGAGCAGCGCCACCACGAGCCACAGGTGCGCCCGCATCTCCCCGCTCGTGCGCGCCTCGCGCCGCATCACCACCACTCCGGGCAGCGCGAGCAGCAGGAAGGGCGACAGGGTGAACAGCCCCCGCAGCGGCGAGAAGAAGGAGAGGACGAAGGCGCGCGGATCCGGATAGCGGATGCCCAGGAAGCCGCCCAGGTGCCACGGCTGGTAGGCCGCGTCGTTGAGGTGCTTGTACCCGCTCTCCAGCGGATGCCCGAAGGCCGCCTGGTGATACAGCATCAGCCCCACCACGAAGGGCAGCGCCCCCAGCGTGGCCAGCGCGGCCCCGCGTCCCAGGCGCACCCACCGCGCGCGCATCGGCTCCTCGCGCCACAGCACCGTCAGCACCGCGTACAGCACCAGCCCGAGCACGCCCAGCGCACCGGTGTACTCGGCGGCCACCGTGGCCCCCGCGCACGCGCCCACCACCAGGTAGCCCCGCTCGCGCCACTCGCCGCGCGCCAGCCGCCACAGCGCGTAGAAGCCGCCGAACAGCAGCACCGCCGTCGTCTGGTGGCTCATGAAGAGCAGCGAGTAGCTGAATGCCAGCGAGCCCAACCCGTACGTCACCGTCACCGCGTCCGCCACCGCCGGGGACAGGTACGCTCGCAGGAAGCGGCGCACGAGCCACAGCATGAACAGCGTGGGAAGCACGGTGAGGAACAGCCGGCTGAAGAAGACGAGCGGCACCTCGGGCACGGCGTACAGGAAGCCACCGCCCCACCAGCGCAGCACCGCGTACACGGGCACCGCGGCGAAGGACAGCAGGGGCGCCTTGGACGGGTAGTACCTTCCGTCCTTCACCGACAGGTCCCCCACGTAGCCGAAGTCCTGGAGGGCGCGGTTGATGTCCAGCGTCCCGTACTCCACCAGCGCGCGCGTCTGCCACAACCGGCACAGCTCGTTGGGCGAGCGCAGGCCCGGGTGATACGGGAACAGCAGCACGTACAGCGCCACCAGCACCGCGTACACCGCGCGCGGTGCTCGCGAGGGCAGGGCACTCACAGCGCGTCGCTACCGCGCTCCCCCGTGCGGATGCGCACGGCCTCGTCCACCGGCAGGACGAAAATCTTCCCGTCGCCAATCTTCCCGTCGGGACCCGAGCGCGCCGCGCGCACGATGGCGTCCACCACGCGCTGCACCATGTCGTCGTCCACCACCACCTCCACCTTCACCTTGGGCAGGAAGTCCACCACGTACTCGGCGCCCTTGTAGAGCTCCGTGTGGCCCTTCTGCCGACCGAAGCCCTTCACCTCCACCGCGGTGAGACCGAGCACCCCCACCTCGTGCAGGGCGTCCTTCACGTCATCCAGCTTGAACGGCTTGATGATGGCTTCGATCTTCTTCATGCGGTACCTCCAGTGGCTCGCGCCACCGCGAAGAGGCTCATTCCCAGGGGCAGCTTCACCTGACTCTCGGCCCGCGCCAAGAACGGCGCGATGCGGTCATACACCTTGAGCTGCAACTTCGGCACCGAGCGGCGGCGCATCACCCGGCTGTTCATGAACCAGCCCGGAATCCCCACCAGGTTCATCCACTCGAGCCGCTCCACCTCGAAGCCATTGCCCTCCAGCACGGAGCGCAGGCCGGGCATCGTGTAGCGCCGGTAATGCCCCACCGCCTCGTCGATGGCCCCGAAGAGCTGCGGCAGCGCCGGCACCAGCACCACCACCCGGCCGCCCGGCGGCAGGATCTGCCGGAAGCGCCGCACCGCCGAGGCGTCGTCCGGGATGTGCTCCAGCACGTTGGACAGCACGATGGTGTCCAGCCGCTCGGCCTTCAGCGACTCCCAGTCCGCCAGCGCCACGTCCGACAGGTACGGCCGCACGTGCGGCCTGCCGCGGAACTTGTTGCGCAGCCGGTCCACGTAGAAGCGGTCCACCTCGAGCGCGATGAGCAGCTCCAGCCCCGGCTCCAACTGCTCGGTGATGGTGCCGATGCCCGCGCCAATCTCCAGCACGCGCCGGCCCAGGTGCTCGCGGAAGCGCTGGCCCAGCCACGCGTTGTAGTTGCTGGCGCCGTCCATGCGCTCCAGCGTGTTGTAGCCCTCGTGCTGGTTGTCCGCGTCGTTGCGCACGGTGGCGTAGCGCACCAGCGTGCGCAGCCGCGCCAGCTGCGAGGCCAGCGGCTGGTGCGGCGCCGTGTCCAGCACCAGCGGCACCTCGGCCAGCCGGAAGAGCTGCGCCGCCAGCTTCACCACGATTTCCGCGTCCACCGAGTCATCATCGCTGGTGAGCGACACCGACTTGAGCGCCTCGGTGCGGAAGGCGCGCTGGCCGCAGAGCGGATCCGTCAGCGACACGTCCGTGACGAAGCGGGTGACGTGACCCAGGGCCCGGTCCGCCAGCACCTCCGCGTCCCGCGCGGGCATCCGCCGGCTACCGAACACCGCGTCCGCCGCGTCCTCGCGGATGGGGCGGCACAGCGCCTCGCAGGACTCCAGCGAATAGGCCGTGTCCGCGTCCTGGAGGACGGTGATGTCGCCCGTCACCCGGCCGAGCGCCGCGCGGATGGCCGCTCCCTTGCCGGACAGCCCCTGGAGCACGTGCACGTTCGGCCCGGAGGGCGCATCCAGCGGCCCCTCTCCGGCGAGGATGACCTCGGCGCCCCGGGCGGCGAGCGAGTGGGCGAAGCGGGAGGCGGCCGGGGCGGACGCGGGGGTGAAGGGAATGACGTAGGACGGAGACTGACTCACGCCCGCGTGACTACCACACGGCGGGCGCGGGTGCGCGGGCGGATGAACAGTGCGTGGCAGGAGGGCATCCGGGCGAGGCGGTGAAGATTGACCCACCCGTCCTCCCGGGGCACTCTGGCCCCTTCGCCACGGAGCGGGCGCGCCCGCGTCCCGGCAGGAGAGCGACGTGGAAGAGACCCCCAACGAGGCCCCCGAGGCCCAGGAGCCCGCGCTGGACGTCATGCAGTACGTCCGCGCGCTCTGGCGTCGCAAGTGGCTCATCGTCGGCGTGACGACCGTGATGGCCCTGGTCGGCACGCTCTACACCCTGCGCCAGCCGAAAATCTACTCGACGAGCACCTCCCTCATCATCGACGTCGCCGCGCCCCGCGTCCTCGACACCGAGGTCAAGGAGGTCATGGGCGACGAGCGCAGCAACTACTGGGCGAACAAGGAGTACTACCAGACGCAGAACGAGGTCATCACCTCGCGCGCGGTGGCCTCCCGGGTGGTGGACAGGCTGGGCCTGCAGAACGACGCGGCCTTCCTGGGCGTGGAGGGCATCAAGGACGAGGAGGAGCGCAAGAAGGCCATGGCCTCCATCGACGCGGTGGGGCTGGTGCGCTCGCGCATCAACGTCATCCCCTCCGTCAACTCGCGCGTGGTGCGCATCGCCGTGGAGGACGTGGACCCGGACCGCGCGGCGCGGCTGGCCAACGAGGTGGCCGAGGCCTACATCGCGGAGAACCTCAACCTGCGCTTGAAGACCACCGAGGGCGCCAGCGCCTGGCTCGAGGAGCGGATGAGCGAGCTGGGGGCGCGCGCCAACGGCAGCGAGCTCAACCTCTTCAAGTTCAAGCGCGGCGCGGACATGCTCTCCATGTCCCTCGACAAGAAGGGCGGGCCGCAGCAGAGCACGGCGAAGCTGGCGCACGACACGTACATGTCCACGCTCATCGCGGTGCGCACCAAGATTGCCGCGCTCCAGGCGAGGGTGGACTCCATGCGCCAGCTGCGCAAGAGCGCCAGCCCCGAGTCGGAGCACTGGGCCGAGGGCCTCTCGGAGGCCAGCGAGGGCTCGCTGCGCGACCTGCGCACCCGGGTGCTGGAGCAGCGCACCGCGTGCGTGGAGCTGTCCGGGCGCTACCTGCCGGAGCACCCCAAGATGCAGGAGTGCCAGCAGAAGCTGACCGTCCTGCAGCAGGAGCTGCGGCGCAGCCTGGAGAACCTCGTGCTCGGCGCGGAGACGGACCTGGCGGCCGCCCAGGCCAATGAGCGCAACCTCCTGGCGCTGGTGGACAAGGCCAAGACCGAGGCCTTCCAGGTGACGGAGAAGGAAATCCAGTACGAGAAGCTCCAGCGCGAGGCGGAGAACGACCAGCGCATGTACGAGATGGTCCTCAAGCGCTTCAAGGAGCTGGAGGTGTCGGGCCTGTTGCGCACCAGCAACGTGCGCGTGCTGGACGCGGCGCTGCCCAACCCCGTGCCGGTGCGGCCCAACACCCGCAACTCGGTGATGCTCTTCTTCATCCTGGGCCTCCTGGGAGGCGTGGCGGTGGTGTTGGCGCTGGAGTTCCTCGACGCGAGCGTGGCCAGCCGCGCGGACGTGGAGGAGCGGCTGGGCCTGCCCTTCATCGGCGCCATGCCACCGCTGGTGCCCGGGGATGGAGGTCCGGTGGACCTGTACATCCACCGCCACCCGCGCTCGCCAGCGGCGGAGATGTGCCGGGCCATCCGCACCAACCTGCTCTTCATGTCGCCGGACAAGCCCTTCCGCACGGTGGTGGTGAGCTCGGCCGGGCCCTCCGAGGGCAAGTCCACCGTCGTCATCAACCTGGGCATGGTGATGGCCCAGACGGGCACCCGGGTGCTGCTGATGGACACGGACATGCGCCGGCCCCGCCTGCACGGGGCTTTCGGCTTGCCCGACGACATGGGCGTCAGCTCCCTGGTGGTGGGCGAGGGCTCGCTGGAGGGCGCCATCAAGTCCACCGACGTGCCCAATCTCTTCGTCCTGCCCTGCGGGCCGCTGCCGCCCAACCCCGCCGAGCTGCTCCACACCCGCGCCTTCTCCGAGCTGCTCGGCAAGCTGCGGGAGCGCTTCGACTGCATCCTGCTGGACAGTCCTCCCCTGGGGCCCGTGTCCGACGCGCTCGTCCTCTCCAAGCAGACGGACGGCATCCTCCTGGTGCTCAAGGCCGGCACCACCCACCGCGAGCAGGCGAAGCGCGCCATCCGCTCGCTGCGCGACGTGAAGGCGCACATCATCGGCGCTCTGCTCAACCACGTGGACCTGAAGAGTGGTAGGTACGAGGGCGAATACGGCGGCTACAACTCCTACGGCGGCGAGCGCGACGAGCGCACCGCCACCTGAGAAGCGCTCCGGCGATGAAGGTCCTCCAACTCGGCAAGTACTACGCCCCCTACCGGGGCGGCATGGAGACGCACCTGTCGGGCCTGTGCGAGGAGCTCGGGGGGCGCGTGGAGCTGGAGGTACTCGTCTCCAACACGGCCCCGCGCACCGTGCACGAGGTGGTGCGCGGCGTGTCCGTCACCCGCTGCGCCGAGCTGGTCAAGGTGGCCTCCACCTCGTTCAACCCCACGCTGTCGCTGGAGCTGTCGCGGCGCCGGTATGACCTGCTGCACATGCACTTCCCGCACCCCATGGCGGTGATGGGGTACCTGGGGAGCGTGCGGCCGAGGCGGCACGGGCTCGTCATCACCTACCACAGCGATGTGGTCCGCCAGAAACGGCTGCTGAAGCTGTACGGGCCCTTCATGCGGCGGGCGCTGGGGCGCGCGGACGCCATCCTGGTGGGCTCGCCCAACTACGTGGAGACGTCCGAGGCGCTGCGCCCGTACCGGGCGAAGTGCCACGTGGTGCCCTTCGGCATCGACGTGACGCGCTTCACGCGCACGCCCGAGCGCGAGGCGGCGGCCGCGGCCGTGCGGGCCCGGTACGGTGGGGCGCCGCTGCTGATGGGGGTGGGGCGGCTCGTCTATTACAAGGGCTTCGACCACGCCATCCGCGCGCTGAGCCGGGTGGAGGACGCGCACCTGCTGCTGGTGGGCGAGGGCCCGCTGCGCGCGGAGCTGGAGGCGCTGGCCCGGGCGAGCGGCGTGGCCGGGCGCGTCCACTTCCTCGGGAACCTGGGGGACGAGGCGCTCCTGTCGCTGTACTACGCGTGCGACGCCTTCGTGTTGTCCTCCGTCACCCGCGCCGAGGCCTTCGCGCTGGTGCAACTGGAGGCCATGGCCTGCGGGCTGCCCATCATCAACACCGCGTTGGACTCGGGGGTGCCCTTCGTCAGCCGCCACGAGGAGAGCGGGCTCACCGTGCCACCGGGGGACGAGGCGGCGCTGGCCGCGGCCATGAAGCGGATGCTGACGCACCCGGAGCAGCGGCGGGCCTGGGGCGAGGCGGGCCGCGCACGGGTGCTGGCCGAGTTCACCCAGGCCCGCATGGGCGAGCGCGTGCTCGACGTCTACCGGCGGGTCCTGGACGCGGTGGGGGCGCGGCGATGATCGGCCTGCTGCTCACGGTCATGGCCATCGTCGTGACGATGTTCGCCACGCGGCGCGCCGTCGGCCATGGGCTGGGCGCGCTGATGATGTTCGGCTACTTCTACGGCATCCTCCGCGCGCGCTTCCTGGATGGCTTCTCGCACTTCATCTGCGACGGCGCGGTGCTGGGCCTCTACCTGGCCTTCTTCACCCGGCGGCGCAAGAAGTCGGTGCGGGTCGGCCGGGACGGTCTGGCGTTGAAGCTCTGGGTCAAGGTGCTGATGGTCTGGCCCCTGTGCACCATGGTGCTGTCGCCGCTCTTCGACTCGCAGCACTTCTTCATCCAGATCGTCGGCCTGCGGGTGGCCATCCTCCTGCTGCCGCTCATCACCATCGGCGCGAGCCTGGACGAGGATGACCTGGATCGGCTCGGCGAGTGGATGCTGTGGCTCAACGTGGTGGCGTTCGCCTTCGCGCTGGCGGAGCTGCGCTACGGGCTGGAGCCCTTCTTCCCTCGCAACGCCTCCACCGCCATCATCTATCTCTCCACGGACGTGGGGGAGGAGGGACTGCCCCGCATCCCGTCCACCTTCAACAACGCGCACGCCTTCGGAGGCACCGTGCTGATGACGCTGCCGATGCTCCTGCGCCGGTGGCACCGGCGCCCGCGCGGCCGAGTCCTCACCGCCGCCGTGCTGGTGTGCAGCGTGCTGTGTCTCTTCATCTGCGCGGCGCGCCAGCCCGTGGTGCAGCTCCTGGCCATCATCCTGCTGCTGCTGTTCTTCACCCGCGTCTCCATCAAGGTGATTGGCGCGGTGGTGGGGCTCGGTCTGGTGGTGGGCCTCGTCGTCATGCAGAACCCGCGCTTCCAGCGCTTCGCGACGCTACAGGACACCGAGTACGTGTCCGAGCGCGTGTCCTGGAGCGTCAACAGCAGCCTGCTGGATGTCGTCACGAACTACCCGCTGGGCAACGGCCTGGGCAGTGCCGCGGGCACGAGCATCCCCTTCTTCCTGCTGGACCTGGCCCGGCCGCAGCACGGCCTGGAGAACGAGTTCGGCCGCATCGCCATGGAGCAGGGCATCCTCGGGCTCATCATCTGGATGAGCTTCCTCGTCTGGCTCGTCACCCGCATCCCGCCGCGCCGCCGTGGCGCCTCGCTGGTGGCGGACCGGATGATCTGGTTGACCATGGGGGTGATGTGGCTGACGGCCTTCATCGGCACGGGCCTGCTCTCCTCCGTCCCCGGCTCCGCGCTGCTGCTGCTCTGGATGGGGGCCGTGGTGGGGATGCGGCGTCCGGCTCCCGTGGTCAAACCCCGGCAGGTGGCCGCTCGCGCTTCCGTTTCCACTCCCACCGGGTCGCCTCCACCGGCCCTGCCGGTGCGCCCCCTGGAGGCGGTGCGCCGATGAGGATCGCCCTGGTGGTACACGACTACGAGCGCGGCTTCGGGCACAGCCGCTACGTCGTCGAGCTGGCCGAGCGCTTCCGCCAGAAGCACGAGGTGCATGTCTTCGCCGACCGCATCGACCGGAGCGGAGCCGAGGGCATCACCTTCCACCACGTGCCCGCGGTGCGCACCACCGCGCTGGTCAGCGTGCTGTCCTTCTATGCGTCCGCCACGCTTCAACTGGGGCGTGGCCGGGGCTTCGACATCATCCACGGCCAGGGGCTCATCGCCGCGCAGGCCAACGTCCTCACCGCGCACATCTGCAACCGCTCGTGGTTCCAGGCGCAGCGCGCGCTCGGTTACGACTACACCCCGCGCCAGCGCATCTTCGAGAACGTGCTGGTGCCGCTGGAGGACCGGCTCTACCGCAAGTCAGGTGCTTCCGTCATCGCCATCTCCCGCCGACTGGAGGAGGAGCTGCGTACCCTGCACGGGTGCCGGGCTCCCATCCACGTCGTTCCTCATGGCGTGGACGTGGAGCGCTTCCACCCCGCGCTGCGCGGTCAGGTGCGGCGCGAGGTGCGCGCGGAGCTCGGCATCGCGCCGGAGGAGCGGTGCGCGCTCTTCGTGGGAGACCTGCGCAAGGGGGCCGCCGTCACCGTGGAGGCGCTCGCCCGCGTCCCGGAGCTCTCGCTGGACGTGGTCACCCGGAGCGACACCGCTTCGCTGCGCGCCAGGGTGGAGCGGCTCGGGCTGGGCCAGCGGGTGCGCTTCCATCCTCCCACGGCCACCGTCGAGCGCTTCTATGCCGCGGCGGACCTCTTCGTCTGCCCCACGCCGTATGACGCCTTCGGCATGGTCGTCACCGAGGCCATGGCCTGCGGGTTGCCCGTCATCGTCTCGCGTGCCGCCGGGGCCTCCGAGCTCATCACCCACCGCGAGGAGGGCCTGCTGCTGGACGACGCCGGGGACATCGAGGGGCTCGCCGCGGGCCTGCGCGAGCTGGCCGTGGACAGGGACTTCGCGGAGCGCGTGGGCCGGGCGGCGCGGGCCCGTGCGGAGACGCTGACCTGGGACGAAGTGGCGAAGCGGACACTCCAGGTGTACGAGCAGGTGCTGGAGAGGCGTGCATGACGACCCCCACCCGCCGACGGCTGGTGTTCATCTGCGAGAGTGGTACCGACGTGCGTCTGGTGACGGGGCTGAAGCAGCGCTTCGAGCTGACGCTGCTGCTGCGCCCCGCCTTCGGGCCTCGCACCATCAACTGGAAGGACGAGGGCCCCGAGCCCGTCCGCATCGTGGAGGGGCCGGCCGGGCGCGTCGCCTTCGCCGCGTACGCCGGGGCGTGGCTCCTGCGGCACCGCGCGGAGTTCGACGCCGTGCTGGCGCAGAACGCGGGAGTGGCCTCGCTGGCCGCCAACGTCGCGCGTGGTGTCACCCGCGCTCCCACGTACCTGCTCATCTGCAGCCCCAACATCGCCTACTTTCAGTGCCGCTACTCGCGCGGGGAGATTGGCCTGCCGGCCTACCTCGCCGGGCGCACGTTGTTGGAGGCGGCGCGTGCGGCCAACGCGTTGCTGGCGGATCGCTACCTCGTCCTCAGTGACTACCTGGGGCGCGAGGTGTCACTCGGTCGGACGGAGAAGGTGCGGCTGGTGCCGCTGTACGGGGTGGACACGTCGCGCTTCACGCCGGTGACGCCCGAGGAGAAGCGGCGGCTGCGCGCGAAGCTGGGCCTGCCCGAGGAGGGCTTCCTCGTCTTCTTCTCCAGCCGGGTAGCCCCGGAGAAGGACACCGAGTCCCTGCTGGATGCCTGTGCCCTGCTGCGAGCGCAGGGCCGTGCCTTCTGGATGCTCAACCTGAGTGGCGGGCACAAGCGGCTGCGGGAGCTGGCCATGGAGCGGGGCCTGGGAGACCGCACCCTCGCCCGTGACGCGGTGGACCCCATGCGCGAGCTGCCCGCGTACTACCAGGCCTCGGACGTGTGCGCGCAGGTGTCGCTGGAGGAGGGGCTCGGGTTCTCTCCCCTCGAGGCGCTGGCGTGCGAGGTGCCCGTGGTGGCCACGGCCGTCGGTGGACTGCGGGAGACGATCGTCGATGGCGAGACGGGCCTCACCGTTCCGGTGCGCTCGCCTCGGAGGCTCGCCGCGGCCCTCGCTCGGGTGATGGATGAGCCGGAGACGTTCCTCGCCCTGGCCCGGAACGGGCGGCGCATGGTCCAGGAGCGTTTCGAGGCTTCGCGCTGCTTCGATGCCTTCGCCGGGCTGGTCGAACAGGAACTGGCCTCCCGGCGCTGAGGGGGAGGGGGCTCAGTGCCCGGCGAGCTGGCGGTACGTGTCCAGGATGATGCGCGCGTGGTTCGTCCACGAGTAGCCTTGCCCGCGTGCGATGCGCTGGCTCCGGGCCGCGTCGGATTCCGGTGACTCCAGGACGCGGTGCACCGCCTCCGTCCACGCCGCGGCGTTTCCCACCGGGGCGTAGCTGACGACATCCCCGCCCACCTCGCGCAGCACCGGGATGTCGCTCGCCACCACGGGCGTGCCGCAGGCCAGGGCCTCGATGACGGGCAGCCCGAAACCCTCGGACTCGCTCGTCACCAGCACCGCCTTCGCCTTCCGGTACAACCCCGCCAGCGTCGCCCGGTCGAGCTTCGCCGGCTGCAGCAGCGCCTCGCCGATGCCGAGCCGCGCCACCTGGGCCACCTGGGCCTCGTTCAGCGCCGCGCCCTGCTGCACCAGTCGCAGCTCTGGATGCCGGCGGCGCAGCGCCGCGAACACCTCGAAGAGCACGTCCATGCGCTTGCGCGGAATCCCGCTGCCCACGTGCAGCACGTAGGGCCGGCCACCCAGGGGGCGCAGCACCTCGTCGCTCGTGTCTCCCGGCACCGGCTCGGGCCTGTACTCCTCCGAGACTCCCAGCGGTGCGTGCACCAGCCGCTCGGCGGGCACCACACCGTGACGCAGCAGCTCCTCGCGCACCGCGCCCGTGCTGTGGAACACCACGGCGGCCCGTTGCAGCCCCTTCAGCGTGGTCCAGGCCATCGCCTTGAACCATGCGGGCCTCCGCTCCCTCCACGGCTCGAGGATGCTGCGGAAGGCATCCAGGTCATGGCAGTACACGCCCACGCGGCCGGGCGGGAGCGCGTGCACGAGCTGGGCGTACGTGTGGTCCACCACGTGCCAGGCATCCTGTCCCCGCGAGCGCAGGGCCGCCCGGGCCGGGTACGCGAGGAAGCGCGTGAGCACCCGGTCCACGTTGAGCGCTTCCCGCCTGTCCCGCAGCACCGGGAGCTTCCGCGCCAGGGGCAACAGCTTCGGCCGCATCGACGTCACGTACACCGCTTGCGCCAGGGGACCATGGAACTGCTCGTGCAGCGCCTCGCCCGCGAGGTCCATGCTCGGCCAACCTTCATCGAGCGGATCCATCAGCAACGCCAGACGCAGAGGGCTCTCGGTGCGGCTCATGTGTCCTCCACCACGCGCGCGGGCGCTCGGTCCAGCAGCACCTCCAGCGTATGCGTGAGTGAGAAATTCTCCGTATAGAAATCGGCGCCCCGCTGGCCCAGGGCGGGCCAGGTGTCCGGCGCGGACAGCAGGGCCTCGGCCGTTTCCCTGATGGAGGCGCTCGTCGGTTCGGGGGCCAGCGCGAGCGCGCCCGAGCCGTGCCACAGGGGCTCGGTGGCGGAGCCGGCGTTGGACACCAGCGGTACGCCCAGCCCCAGCCCCGCCATGGCGCTGCTGCGGCGCGTGCTCAGCCCATCGGGAAAGGGCTGCAGGAGCACGTCGCAGGCCTTCAGCGTGGCGGCGAGCTCGTCCCCGGGCAGCCCTCCCAGCGCGTGCACGCGTCCGGCGAGCTCCGGGTAGCGGCCGGTGAGTCGCTCGGCGAAGCGCGTGCTGCCCCGGCCCGTCAGCACCGCCAGCCGGCGCGTGTCCCGCCGCAGTAGCCCGGGCAGTGCCTCCTCCAGCATCGTCACGAGGGGCTCACCGTACGTCCCCAGGTGGCCGAGCAGCACGGCGTCCGGGCTCGTCCGCAGCGAGGCCCGGGCGCTCTCCACCCTGTCCGGAGACGGTCGCGTGGAGAGGTTGCTCGGCACGGGCAGCCACTCGATGGGCACCCGGCGCGGTGGCTGAGGGAGGCGCTCCTTCCACCACGGCGTGGAGACGAAGAGCCGGTCCGTCCGGGCCATCACGAGCGCCGCCATCACCCGCGTGACGGCCCCCAGCACGTTGTGGCGCCAGGGCCGGTCCCAGCCCCAGGGGAAGCTGACCTCGTGGAAGAACGTCCACACCTCGTCTCCCCACCGCCTGGCGAGCCACAGCGCGAAGGGGACGTTCATCGCCCGGTAACCAAAGGCATGGGGCACGTACTGCACCAGCAGCCGCTTCGGGCCGGGAAGCCTCGCCAGCTCGCGCTCCAGCCGCAGCAGGCCTCGCGGGCCGAAGCCCTCGGGGAGCCGGTGCACGGTGATGCCCTCGGGAGGCGGGGTGTCCTGGCGCTCACCCGGCGCCCAGACGTGGACGGCGCAGCCCGCCCGCGCGAGCCCCTCGGACACCTGCCACGTGTGGTCGCTCACCCCGCCGGGTTGGGGCGGGTACTCGCCGGTGAGCAGGTGCCAGGAGACGCCGTGCGCGTCCTCTCGCCGCCCGCTCATTCCCTCCCTCCCAGCACCCGCGTGTAGACGTCCCTGACCTGTGAGGCGTAGCGCTCGCGGGTGAAGCGCACGAGCACCGAGCGGCGGGCCTCCCCGCCCAGCCGCGCGCGCAGCTCCGGCTCGCGGACGAGCCGCGCCATCGCCTCCGTGAGGCCCTCCACGTCCCCGGGCGAGAAGGCCAGCGCGTCGTGCCCGGGCCGGACGAGCTCCGCGGCCCCTCCGGCCGAGGACACCACCACCGCCCGGGCGCAGGACATGGCCTCGACGATGGTCATCCCGAACGGCTCCGGCCGGGTGCTGGCGTGCACCACGCCGTCGAGCGCCCGGTAGATGGCGGAGGGCTCGGCCTGGAAGGGGATGAGGCCCACGTGGCCCTCCAGGCCCAGCGCGTGCGCGGTGGCGCGCAGCTCCGCCTCGGAGTACTGCGAGCCGGGCGTGCGGTACACGGGGCTGCCCACCACGTAGAAGCGCACCGCGTGCGCGGGGAGCCGGGCCCGCAGCCGCGCCGCGGCCTGGAGGAACACCTCCTGGCCCTTCCAGCGCGCGTACGTGGCCACCAGCCCGAGTCGCACCGTGCCCTCGGGCGCCGGGGGCAGGCCCGCGAGCGTATCGAGCCTCCCCCCTTCAGCCGGGCCGGGCGCGAAGCGCTCCGTGTCCACGCCGTTGTGCACCGGGTGCACCGGGACGGGGCCGAGCACGCGCCGGGCGTCCTCCGCCACCGCCGCCGAGTTGGCGATGGCCGCCGCCGCGCGCGTTCCGGCCACCCGCAGCACCCGCCGCAGCAGGGGCCGCTCACCGAGGAAGTCATGGATGTG
This sequence comes from Archangium violaceum, assembly GCF_016887565.1. Lineage (NCBI taxonomy): Bacteria > Pseudomonadati > Myxococcota > Myxococcia > Myxococcales > Archangiaceae > Archangium > Archangium violaceum. Next base: position 11,095,151 of record NZ_CP069396.1, on the reverse strand, counting down.
CCAGACCACCGGGGCTCCGGGGGCGCAGAGCGCGGCGAGCAGGTGCGTCTTCAGGCCATTGGAGTGGACGAGGGTGGGGCGGAGCTGCCGGAGCGCGCGTTGCAGGGAGAGCAGGTGGCCCGCCGCGGCCGGGGTGGCCCGGGCCAGGGAGGCGCCGAAGCGCAGGAAGCGGTCCGCTCCCGCCCCCCGGAGCTGCGAGTCCCCGAGCGCGGCGAGCTCGGAAGGCAGGGGCAGGGCGAGCGTCTCCACGCCCAGCGCTCGCGCCTGCTCCGTCAACGGTCCCTCCGCTCCGGCGATGAGCCCGAGCCAGGGGGCGTCGGAAGCACGGCGCAGACAATCCATCAGGTCCAGGAGCGTCCGCTCCGCACCGCCCACCACCCCCACGGGACTGAGGAAGAGCAACCGCACCGGGCGGACGCCACCAGAGTGGACCGGTCAGGTCAAGGCGCGGATGAGGCCATTCCGGGGGGTCGGGGCGCTCGGTTGACTGTCGGGCGCTCGGGGGTCCCCGCGGACCCTGACATGTCTCGACCGTTCCCGGGCGGGGTGATGGCAGTATAGGAGGCGCTCATGAGTCGAACGCGCCGGTACCTCCGTGGAATGGGGGTGGGTTACGCCCACCAGCTGCTGTCCATGGGGGTGGGGCTCTACCTGACCCGCTTCCTGCTCGAGCGCCTGGGCTCGGAGCAGTATGGCCTCTGGATTGTCGGCATGCAGCTGCTGGGCTGGCTGCTGCTGCTGGATGTCGGCGTGGTGGCGCTCGTGCCCCGGGAGATCGCCATCTCCACCGGCCGCGCGGACGACCCGGAGGCCACCTCGCGGCTGGTGGGCTTCTCCGCGCGGCTGGCGCTGATGCAGACGGTGCTCGTCGGGGTGGCGGCGCTCGTCCTCTGGCTGCTGTTGCCCTCCGACTGGGACGCGCTGCGTCCGGCGCTGGGGCCCACGCTGCTGGCCTTCGTGCTGCAATACCCGTTGCGCCTGCTGCCGGCGCTGTTGGAGGGATTGCAGGACCTGGCCTGGCAGTCGGGCGCCCAGATGGTGGCCTTCCTCCTGGGCAATGCCACCACCGTGGGACTGGTGCTGCTGGGCCATGGCCTGGTGGCGCTCGCCTGGGGGTGGATCGTCCAGCAGGGAGTGGTGGCGGTGCTGGCCGGCTGGCGCCTGTGGCGGCACCACCGGCACCTGTTGCCGAGGCGGCTGCCGGTGCTCGCCTGGTCCGAGGTGGTCCACTGGCTGCGCCGGGGCGCGTGGATCAGCGTCGACAAGCTGGCCACCCTGCTGGTGAGTGGCACGGACCTGCTGCTGGTGGGCAAGCTGCTGGGGCCCGAAGCCACCGTCGCCTACGCGTGCACGGGCAAGGCGGTGAGCATCCTCATCCACCAGCCGCGCATGCTCGTGAACACGGCGCTGCCCGGCCTGAGCCAGATGCGCACCGGGGAGTCTCGCGAGCGCCTGCTGCATGTCACCACCGGCCTCACCCAGGCCACGCTGCTCGTCAGCGGACTGCTCGCCACGGGCGTGGTGGCCGCCAATGGTGCCTTCGTCGGCTGGTGGGTGGGCGCGGACAAACACCTGGGGCTCGCCGTCACGGTGCTGTTCGCCCTCAACATGACGCTGCGCCACCTGGCCAACGCCACCGCGCTGGCCACGTTCTGCTTCGGAGACGAGCGCCGCATCGCGCTCACCACGCTCGTGGATGGCTCGCTGGCCTTCGTGCTGGGCGCGGTGGGCCTGAAGCTCTTCGGCTTCATCGGCGCGCCGCTCGGCACGCTCGCGGGCCTGGTGCTGGTGAGCCTCCCCGGCCACCTGCGCGCGCTGGCGCGCCACTCGGGCACCTCGGTGGGACAGCTCCTGCGGCCGCTCGCGCCCTGGGGCCTGCGCACCGGGGCCCTGATGGTGCTCGGCGCCGCGGCGGCCCTCTTCTGGTCTCCCGACCACTTCCCGGGCCTGGTCGCGCTGTCCGCAGCCGCCGCGCTGCTGTACCTCGTCGTGGTGGGCCCCGTGGCCTTCCGCGGGCCGCTGGAGGCCTACGTACGGCCCCGGTGGAACGCGGTGCTCGCGCGCATGCCGGCGCGTTGGGTGGCCCGAGCGGGCTCGAAGCCCTCGGGAAGCCCATGAGCCACGGTGCGCGCATCCTCTTCGTCACGCGGCACCGCGCCGTGGTGGGAGGCGTCGAGACGCACCTGCGCACGCTGCTGCCGCTCCTCCAGTCCCGTGGCTTCTCCCCCGGGCTCCTCTTCGAGCACGACGCCACCCCGGGCCAGGCCCGCATCGACGAGGGGCTCGGCATTCCCGTGTGGAGCCTCGCCGCGCTCGGACGCCAGGGGGTGCTCGACGCCGTGGCGGTGTGGAGGCCCGCGCGCGTGTACCAGCACGGCGTGCAGGACCTGGACCTGGAGGAGGCGTTGCTGGAGCGCTACCCGGCGCTGCTCTTCCTCCACGCCTACTACGGCACCTGCATCAGCGGGATGAAGCGCCACGCCTTTCCGCGGCCCGTGCCGTGCCAGCGGGTGCTCGGTCCCGGGTGTCTCGTGCACTACCTCCCGCGCCGCTGCGGCGGACGCAGCCCCCTCACCGCGGTGCGCGAGTACCACTACCAGCAGCGCCGTCTGGCCCTGGCCCGGCGCTATGGCACCGTGCTGGTGGGCAGCCGGGCGATGCGCGAGGAGTACCTCCGGCACGGGCTCTCCGAGTCCCAGGTGGTGCGCCTGACGCTCTTCGGTGACAGCCTGCCGGACGCGGAGCCTCCCGCGCCCCGTCCCTTCTCCGGACAGGTGTTGATGGTGGGGCGGCTCACGGAGCTGAAGGGTGGGGTGGAGCTGGTGCGTGCCCTGCCCCGGGCCCGCGCGGCGCTGGGGCGTGAGCTGGAGCTGGTGGTGGCGGGAGACGGGCCGGAGCTTCCGCGCATGCGAGCGGAGGCGGAGTCCCGGCGCGTGCTGGTGCGCTTCACGGGATGGGTGGACCGGGCCGAGCGGGAGCGGTTGATGCGTCAGGCGGACCTGCTCGCGGTGCCCAGCGTCTGGCCCGAGCCGTTCGGGGTCGTGGGAGCGGAGGCGGGCGGGGTGGGTCTGCCCTCGGTGGCCTTCGCGGTGGGGGGCATTCCCGACTGGTGCGAGCCGGGCGTGTCCGGCGAGCTCGCCCCGGGAGAGCCGCCCACTCCCGAGGGACTCGCCGACGCCATCGTCCGGGCGCTCGCCGATGCGGACCACCATGCCCGGCTGCGTGAGGGCGCCTGGCGCATGTCCCGGCACTTCAGCACCGACACCCACCTGGACGCCCTGTGTGCGCTTCTCGGTGCGCCCGCGCGGTGACGAGCGGCTCTGTCGACTGTTGAAACTCTTCCGCGCTCATTCGTTCTCCAGTGGTGTGGTTCCGGGTGCGCGGGTGTTCGAGATGAGCAATCCGTCAGACGGGGGGGCAGGCTTCCTCCCGGATGCATTCCCTGCTCGCCGCGCTCCACCGCAATGCTCTCGTCGCCCGGGAGCGGCTCTCCCTGCTGAGGGAGGGGGGGCAACGGGTGGCGTACGCGGGCGGCCATGGCTGGCGGAACCTCGGAGATGATGCCCTCTTCGAGGCCGCGCAGCGGGTGCTCGAGGGGGTCCACCTCGTGTCCTTCCGCTACCCTCGACACGAGGAGCGCTTCGCTCACCTGGGCCTCTCGGGCCGGCCCTTCTTCCAGCGGTTCGTCCTGGGTGGAGGGACATTCATCAACCCCTACGGGCTGGGCACGGTGCGCGCGGCCCTCCGGCAGGGACTTCCCGCGTGGACGCTTGGCACCGGGGTGGGCAGCGCCGGCTTCAACATGAGCCGGAAGCCGGACCTGGCGGAGTGGCGTGCGCTGCTGCGGGACTTCCAGGCGGTGGGGGTGCGGGGGCCCCGCTCCAAGGCCCTGCTCGAGGACCTGGGCGTCTCCCATGCGGAAGTGATTGGAGATCTGGCGCTGGTGCTGGCGCGCGAGGCGCCGGTGCGGCCCCTGGAGCCGCGTCGGTTCGCCGTCAATCTGGTCCTCCCGCCACGGCAGGAGCGCGAGGGCTTCGCCTACGAGCGGCTGGAGGGACTGGAGCGCGCCATCCGTCACTTCATGGCGCGGAAGTGGGAGCCCCTCTTCGTGGCCATGCATGAGCATGACGTCGAGGCGCTGTACCGCCTGAAGGTCGCGGTGGGGCGGGCGGAGGACCTCACGCACAGTCCGCGGACCGCCGAGGAGTACATGGAGCTCGTCGGCCCGTGCACGCTGACGTTCGCCACGCGCCTGCACGCGGCCGTGCTCTCGTGTTGCGCCGGCACACCGACCCTCTCCCTGGGCTACCGGGAGAAGTGCCTCGACTTCATGTCCTCGCTGGGACTGGATGCGTGGCATGTGGACCTGTCGGTGCCCGAGGAGGACATCTTCGAGCGGGCCCTGGAACTGGCCGAGGTGGCCGACGGTCTTCGCGCCCCCATCCTGGCGCGGGCCCAGGCGTGGCAGCGGAGGCTCCACGACTACGCGCGGAACCTGCTGGCGAGCTCCTCCTGGTGCGAGCCCTCCTCGGGTGAGGGGAGCCAGGTCCATGGCGTGCGTGACGGCATCAGGGATCGCACTGGGACATAGGCCTCCGGTTTCACTTCTCACCGGTGAGAAGTGGATTCGACCCGCCCAGTTTCACTTCTCACCGGTGAGAAGTGGATTTGACCCACCCGGTTTCACTTCTCACCGGTGAGAAGTGCATTTGAAATGCCACTTTTCACTTCTCACCGGTGAGAAGTGGATTCGATGGGTGCGGCTCGCAGTCCCAGAGCGCGGATGACTCGTCTGGATTGAAGACCGCCTCGGCCTGCCAGCGCCTCGTAAGTGTGCGAATCCACGAGCCATCAGCCCTGGCCTGGACGTTGCTCATGGCGAGGCCGGCCGCGATCTCCGCGGTCCGCTCCACACATCGAGGGGGCAATATGACTGACACGAACGCAAGCAACACCCTGCCCGAGCTGACGCTCGAACAGGTGACGAACTCCATCCGCTCCTACCTGACCCAGGGCAATGCCGGGCAATACAGCATCGGCAAGCTCTACAACTACACGGTGGCCAACCAGCTGGCGGAGAAGGAGGGCTTCGGCACTGCTCAGAATTACTTCAGCCAGAACTTCAAGGAGTTGTCGCAGGCGACCCTGAGCCGCTACGGCGCCGTGGCTCGGGCGTTCACCGAGGACGCATGCAAGAAGCACGGCGTGATGAAGTTGACCACGCTGAGCAGCTACGCGAAGGCCGCGGAGCTCGACTTCGCTCCCAGCGAGCTGGACGACATGCCCATCGACATTCCCGAGGAGGGCGGTGCGGTGAGCCAGAAGCCCTTCACCGAGTGCAGCCTGGATGAGCTGAAGAATGCCGTGAAGAACAAGCGCAAGCCGCTCAAGCCATCCATGCCCCAGCCGGACGTGGCCCGTGTCGACTTCGTGCGCGAGAGCTTCTCGCGGCACTTCGCCCAGGGCGCCCGTGTGCAACTCAAGACGAGCGTCCAGGGCGGCAAGACGCTCGTCACCATCCAGGGCGTGCCGCTGGATGACCTGGAGCGGCTCGCGGAGGCGCTCCTGGACAGCCTCTCACCCAAGCTCGTGCGCACGGCGGGGTGAGCCGGAGTCCATCGGCGGATGATGTAGCACCGTCAGGCCGGTACAGCGGCCCGCCTGCCCGGCTCGAATCGGATGGGCAGGCGGGCCGGGCCGTGCACGTGGATGGCCTTGCGCGGCTCCCATGGCGCGTCACTCGCGAGCTGGAAGCCCTTCACCCGTTCCAGGAACGCGGAGAGGGCGATCCGGGCCTCCAGGCGCGAGAGCGGTGCTCCGATGCAGAAGTGGATGCCGTGCCCGAACGCGATGTGCGGGTTGGGATCGCGCGTGATGTCGAACCGGTGCGCATCGGAGAACTTCCGCGGATCCCGGTTCGCCGAGCCGATCATCGGCATCACCATCTTCCCGGCGGGAATCTCCTGGCCGTGCAGTTGGACGTCGTGCCTCGTCACGCGCCACATCGCCTGGACCGGTGAGCGGTAGCGCAGGACCTCCTCGATCGCCGAGGGCAGCAGGTCGGGCGTTGCCGCCAGACGGGCAAGCTGGTCCGGGTTTTCGATGAGGCACAAAATCGCGTTGCTGATGAGGTTCGTGGTCGTCTCGTGGCCTGCCACGAGGAGGAGCTGGAAGAAGCCCAGCAGTTCCTCCTCCGTCAGCCGCTCGCCGTCCACCTCGGCCTCGATGAGCCGGGTCAGCAGGTCGTCCTTTGGCGACACCCGTCGTTGCTCGACCAGGCCCCGCAGGTAGACCTTCATCTCATCCGTCACGGCCCTGAACTCACCCTGCACCCGGGCTGCCTCCTCACCGCCCGCGGTGGTGTGGCTGAGGGCCAGGATGACATCGCTCCAGTGCCTGAACCGCGGCTGGTCCTCGACGGGGGCACCGAGCATCTCGGCGATCACCATCAGGGGGAGGGGGACGGAGAAGTCCGTGACCAGGTCCATCTCTCCCCGCTCGAGCGCCGGGGCCAGGAGCGCGTGCGACAGCTCCCGGATGCGGGGCTCGAGGCTCGCCACGGCCCGCGAGGTGAAAGCCCGCATGATGAGGGCGCGCAGCTGGGTGTGGCGCGGCGGGTCGGAAAAGATGAGCCACTGAGAAGTCTGCGAGCTCGGCGGCGCCACGATGGAGCTGAACGCCTCATGATCATGGAGCACGCGCTTCACGCCCTCGTAATCGAAGATCATCCATGAATCGGAGCGTGGCTCGTGAAGCAGGGGAGAGCGGCTCCGGAGCTGGTCGTACTCGGGATAGGGATTGCGGCGTGTCTCGTCGGAGAGAAGGTTCATCATCGCTCACGACCTCCATGGCCCTGGATCGAGGGGCATGAAGAGACGGTACAGTCCCGGGTCCATGGACCGCTTGAACGAATCGCGGATCGGTGCCGTGCTCACGGACACGTTCGCGGTGAGAGCCTCGGTGGGGACGGCCTCGTCTCTTCACGCGCAGCACGGAGTGGGACTGCTCGTCGGACTGGACAGCGACGTGACGGTGACTGAGACGGACGGCGCACGGGTGAGCGGGCGCGTGGTCGTGGTGCCTCCCCACCTGCCGCACGCCGCCAGCTGTCCCGGGCCTACTCTCGGGTTCCTCTACGACCCGGAGCGGGCCTCACACGTCGCGGTCTACTCGCGCCTGCGTGGCGGGGCATTTCCGCTCGAAGGTCGCCTTGCCTCGCGGTTCGGAGCGGCCGTGGCCGCGCACCGCGCGTCCCTGTCCCGCCCCGAGAGCCTCGACGGCCTCGCGCGCGAGTACGCGGCCTGGCTCGCGAAGGAGTCACCACGCCGCGAACCCGACGGACGTGTCGCCCGTGTCCTCGAGGCCTTGCGCGATCCAGCCGTCGATCGGCGTCCCGTCGTCGCGCGCGTCGGCATCTCCCAGGCGCACCTGCAGGCGCTGTTCGTTCGCGACGTGGGGCTGCCCATCCGCACCTTCCAACTCTGGCACCGGCTCCTCGTCGCGGTGGGGGCGTCCGCGCGGCTCGATGCGACGAACGCCGCACACTTCGCCGGGTTCGCCGACCTCGCGCACTTCTCGAGGACCTGTCGCCGCATGCTCGGCTACTCCCCCACCGCGCTGAGCGGAGGGCTCCTTCAGACGTAGACGTGTTCTGGATGCTTCGGAACTTCCCACGCGGGAAGTCTCCGGCCTTCTGTGTAGTCTCCGGGGCATGCGTCCCATCTCCCCGACACTCCTGGCACTGGTGTGTGGTGCCGCCACCCTCCTGGGCTGCAAATCCCACGAGGAGCCGCCACCTCCGCCGCCTCCCGCGGATCCGCTCCATGTCCCTTCACCGGACTGGAGGGATCAAATCCTCTACTTCGTGATGACCGACCGTTTCGCCAACGGCGACCCGGACAATGACAACCAGGGGGCGGGCGAGTTCGATCCGGCCAATGGGGCGAAGTACAGCGGCGGGGACCTGAAGGGCGTCCTCGACCGGCTCGACTACATCCAGGGGCTGGGGGCCACGGCCATCTGGATCACCCCGCCGGTGGCCAACCAGTGGTGGGATCCGCTCGTCAACTACGGCGGCTATCACGGCTACTGGGCGCGGAGCTTCAACCAGGTGGATCCCCACCTGGGCACGCTGGAGGACTACCAGCGGCTGTCCCGAGGCCTCCACGCGCGCGGCATGTACCTGGTGCAGGACATCGTCCTCAACCACATGGCCAACTGCTTCCGTTACACGAGCTACGACCCCTCGGACGTGACGGCCCACGTGGTGCTCAACACGGGCGCCAGGCCGGCGTGTGGCCCCATCCAGGCGCCGTTCGACCAGTGGGACCCCACCAACGCCGCGCACCGTCAGGCCAACATCTTCCATTGGACGCCCACCATCGCGGACTACGGCAACCGCGAGCAGGAGGCGAACTGGCAGCTCTCCGACCTGGACGACCTGAACACGGACAACCCGGCGGTCGTCGCGGCCCTCAAGGACAGCTACAACTTCTGGATCCGCGAGGTGGGCGTGGATGGCTTCCGCGTGGACACCGTCTTCTACGTGCCCTCGTCCACCTTCAAGGACTTCCTCTACTCCCAGGACAAGGAACACCCGGGCGTCATCGAGCACGCGCGGAGTCTGGGCAAGGAGGGCTTCCTCGCGTTCGGAGAGGGGTTCGCCGTCGACAAGCCCTTCGATGACGCCGCGTCCAGGAAGGTGGCCTCGTACATGAAGAATCCGGCCACGGGTGAGGACCTGTTGCCGGGCATGCTCGACTTCCCGCTGTACGGCACGATGGGGGATGTCTTCGCCCGGGGACGTCCCACGTCGCAGCTGGCGTACCGGATGGCGCGTTCGCGGGAGCTGTTCGCGCGGCCGCACCTGATGCCCACCTTCCTGGACAACCATGACGTGGACCGCTTCCTGGCGGGAGGCTCGGAGGCCGCGCTGCGCCAGGCGCTGCTGTTCATGATGACCGTGCCCGGCATCCCGGTCCTCTACTACGGCACCGAGCAGGGCTTCACCGAGCAGCGTGGCGCCATGTTCCAGCGGGGCTACGGCTCGGGCGGGAAGGACCGCTTCGATACCTCCGCGCCGCTGTATGGCCTCATCCGGGAGCTGACGTCCCTGCGCAAGTCCCAGGCCGTCTTCCGTCGGGGCACGCCCACCGTGCTGCGGCAGAACGACGCTCGCGGCGGGGTGTTCGCGTACAAGATGGAGGGCGAGGGGCAGGTGGCCTTCGTCGTCTTCAACACCTCGGACGAGGAGACGCTGCTGGACAACCTGGGGACGGGGCTGGCCGATGGCAGCGAGCTGAAGCTGCTCGCGAGCCTCGGGCCCGCGGCCGGAGACGCCGCCGTGGGACGTGGCGGGAAGCTCTCCCTGAAGCTGCCCGCGCGCGCGGCCCGGGTCTTCATGCCCACCGGCAAGGTGACGCCGCCGCCCGCGGAGACCGCCCGCATCACCCTGGCCGCGTCCAGCGGCGACACGGTGAGCGGAGACTTCGAGCTGTCCGGCACCGCCACCGGTGTGTCCACCTTCAAGGTGGTGGTGGATGGAGCGCTGGGGTCGGCGAGCACGGTGACGGTCGGGGGTGGTGGCACCTGGCGGACCACCGTCAGCGTCGCCGGCATGGTGGACCCGGACATCCAGCACTCTCTGGTGGCCTGGGCCGAGGACGCCCAGGTCTTCTCCGAGACGCGCACCTTCCGCGTCAACCGTTCCTTCTCGCCCCTGCTCACCCATGAGGATCCGGCGGGCGACGACATCGGCCCGGGGGGCAACTACCATTACCCCACCGACTCCTCCTGGGGAGACAACCACCAGGGAGACCTGCGCCGCGTCACCCTGTTGGGCTCGGGCAACGTCCTGAAGATCGCCCTCCAGACGAACCGCGTCACCACCATCTGGAATCCGCAGAACGGCTTCGACCACGTGGCCTTCACCGTCTTCGTCGACGTGCCCGGGCGCACCGGCATCACGGTGATGCCGCAGCAGAACGCCTCCGTGCCCGCGGGGATGGAGTGGGATTACCGCGCCCGCGTTCACGGCTGGTCCAACGCCCTGTTCGACACGCGTGGCGCCTCGGCCACCGTGGAAGGCACCCCGGTCTCTCCCGCCGCCGCCATCGAGGTGGACATGGCCGGAAACACCGTCACCCTCACGCTGTCGGGGGAGCTGTTCAGCGGCCTGACGAACCTGAAGGGCGTGAAGGTGTACGTCACCACCTGGGACTACGACGGAGGCTACCGGCCGCTGGTCCCCACCGCCGAACAGTGGAAGTTCTGGGGCGGCGATGGGGCCACGGACCCGCTGGTGTTGGACGACACGCCCGTGCTCGCCATTCCCTGAGCACGGGCGCCGTGCTCAAGGCGTGCCGATGGTGCCCGCCGGCCTGCCGTACTCGGAGGCTCCGATGTCCGGAGCGGAGCCCGTGAACGGCAGGCCCACGTTCACTCCCCGATCCACGACGTTCGAGCTGGCGCTCGAGGCCTCGAAGTAGGGGAAGGGCATCGCCCCCGTGCGAGCGAGCTGGGCGGTGCCCAGGATGTTCCCCGCCTGGGTGGTGGTCGCGGGCAGGTTCACCGGCGCGGCCTTGTGCAGGTTGTTCGTGTAGGCCACGGAGGAGGGCGCCGTCCCGTTGTTGTTCTCCGTGAACACGAACATCTTCATCGCGGAGCCGGACTCGAAGATGTTGTTGCGGATGTCGATCGCGCCGCTGCCCTGGGAGCTGGGGCGGCGGAACTCGAAGAGGGCCGGGGCACCCGAGCTGATCACCGTGTTGTTGTAGAACTTGAAGTTCTCGACCCGCGTGGTGAACACGAACATGGCGGGGCTGAACGAGGCCAGGTTGAACACGTTGTTGCTCACCCGGATGTTCTTGAGGACGGGGCCCTGGTTGGAGGGGCCGCCGTTGTTGTACTCGCCCATCACGTTCCAGGGGTTGGCGTTGCCGGTCAGGTCGAAGGAGTTGCTGTCGACGATGATGTTGCTGTTGGCCAGCTCCACGAGGCCGGACTTCACCGTCTTGATGCGGTTGTGGTGCACGTAGAAGCTGTAGGGGTTCTGGTCGATCGCCGCGTTGTATTCGAGTGACAGTGCCGCGTTGAGGTCGCAGTTGGCGATCTCCACGCCGTCCGCGCCGATGCTCCAGAACTCGAAGGCGATGTTGGCGGCCGTGTAGTTGGCCCAGGGCGCGCTGTCCTTGCCGCGCTGCACGATGTTGAGGATTCTGGAGCTTCGCAGCTCATCCTGCTTCCGGGCGGTGTCCTCCCAGGAGCGGAAGGCCTTGATGGCGTAGCCGGAGCCCTTGAAGTAGCCCTCGGGGCGCGTCGGGTTGGTTAGGTGCTCGATGCGCCCGTCCTGGATGAGGAGCCCTTCGTGCGTGCCGCGCAGGGTGATGTTGCCCCACGAGGAGCCCGTGTCCTCCTTCGAGGACTCCGCGATGAGGAAGTTGGAGATTTGGAGGTCCTTCACCTCGGCGTAGCCCGCGCTCTCGCTGAGGATGCCGGCCCAGGTGTAGTCCTTGATCTTCACGTGGTGGATCTTCACGTGGTTGCGGTTGACGAGCTTGATGCCCGAGGACGCCAGGTTCTGGCCTTCCATCGAGAAGTAGGCGAGCTCCTGCGGAGAGTCGACGGACACGTAGCGGTCGAACGGGCCGTAGGTCTTGCCGTCCTCGTGCACGAAGGCGGGGATCTTCTCGCCGCTGGGGTGCGGCACGCGGGACTCGAGCTGGATGAGCCCGTTGGCGTTCCAGTCGAAGCGGCCACCGCGGATGACGGTGAACTCCTGGCCCGCGCCAATGAGGTTGACCCGCTCCTTCAGGCGGATCTGCGCGGTCTCGTCGAAGGTTCCGGCGCCCACCTGGATGGTGTGGCCCCCGTTGGCGGGCACCACCTCCGCGGCCTTGGCGATGGTGCGGTAGGGCCTGGCCTGCGAGCCGTCTCCCGTCGAGTCGTTCCCGCTCAGGCTCACGTAGTAGGTGCGGGCACCCGGGATGGGCTCTGGATTGGCGCCCACCGAGTAGAGGGCCAGGCCCATCAGGTGCGGGTCACCGGCGGAGGCACTCAAGTCCAGGTTGAGGGCGCCATCGGAGACCTGGACGGTGTAGGGGCCGTACTTCTTCCATTCGGCCTTCTGCAGCGCGCCCAGCCCCTGGGCCACCTGCTGGCCCTCCAGGGAGAGGGTGAGCGAGCGATACTGACTCTGGTAGTTCTCGAGAATGTAGAGATAGACGTTGTAGCGGGCGGAGGGCAGCGTCTGCGCGAGCTTCAAGGTACCGCTCTGCCAGATGCCGCTGTTGAGCATCGCCCCCGTCGCGGAGTCCACCTGGGGAGAGGCGGTGTAGCTCGACTGGGCTTCCATGTAGCCGGAAGGAATGCTCAGGCCCTGCGTCTTCGCCTCCGCGAAGGAGCTGAATGTCCTTCCCTCGACGGTGACCGCGCTCCCGGCGAGGTTGATGGCCTTGTAGAAGGACTCCGTCTGGGCCTGGGCTTGGGTGCTGGGGCTCTCCGTCTCGCTCACCCCCACGTCGGCGGGAACATCACAAGCGGACAAGACTCCTGCGAAGGCCATGAGTGCGGCGATTTTTCTCATTGTATTCGACCCCGAAAGGGCTCCCTCTCATCAAGTGGGTTTTTCTCTCGTTCCGAGCTGTTCCTGTTCTGCTTCGACGCGTGGGGTAGCACGCGAAGCGTGACTGGAAGATGACTGACAGGAATCAGGGGAACGGGGAGAGGGGAGCCGCCCTTCGGGGCGGGCGGGCCTCACGCCGGAGGCTGGCCGCCGTACAGCGTCTCGGCGCGGTGGAACAGCACCCAGGACGTGATGATGTATTTGTCACCCGAGCGAGGCACGTTGCCCCGGTGGGTGTGAGTGAAGCCGGCGGGGAAGATGAGCATCCGGCCGGCCTTCGATTGGACCTTCTTCTCCTGGTAGAAGAACTCGGTCTCGCCGCCCTCGCTCACGTCGTTCAGATAGAACTGGAAGGCGAGGACGCGGTGCAGGGGCTCGCAGCTGGCGTCCTTGGGAAATATCTCCGAGTGCCAGTGCGGATAGCCGCCGGAGCCCTGGAGGTACTTCTGCACCTGGAGGTTGCCGTAGCGGTAGAGGGTGCCGATGAGCTGGTCGAGGGCGGGGCCCTGCAACTGGGAGAAGTTCTCCCGGGTGATCGTCACCAGCTGGCCCGTCTGGGGGTGCTTCATCGACAGCGAGACGGCGCCGACCAGGGCATACAGGTACTTGCTCAGGTAGCTCCTGAGGGGAGGGAAGGCGCGGTCCAGCAGGATGCGGAGCAGCTCCTGGTATTCCGGGTGGGCGTTGAGGAGGAGGTCGTGGCTGTCCTTCTTGCTCAGGTCGACACCGCCCCCGGTCTTGCCCCGGTGCTTGTGGGGGCTCTGCTCGAAGAGCTGGATGATGTCCTGGCACAGCCCGGGGGGAAGGACGTCGTCGTGGACTTCGATGAAATCGGTCATGGCGGTGGCCTCCCAGTCTACCCGCAATGCACACCGGGGACCGTGGCGTGAGGCCACGGCCCCCAGCGGGCTCAGTCGTGTTTCAGAGGCGGCTTACAGCGAGCCCTTGTTGAGCAGCTTGTTGGGCGTGCCGGAGATGTTGCTGGTGACGGCGTTGTTGGTGGCGTTGTTCTTCAGCCACGCGTCGATGGTGGCCTGGGAGGCATCGCCGTAGGTGGCCTTGTAGAGCGCGGCCGCGCCGGCCACGTGCGGAGAGGCCATGGAGGTGCCGCTGATGGTGCTGGTGCCGCCGTTGGACCAGGTCGAGGTGATGTTGGAGCCGGGGGCGTAGATGTCCACGCAGCTGCCGTAGTTGGAGTACGAGGCGCGGGCGGTGGTCTTGGTGGTGGCGGCCACCGTGGTGACGACAGGCGCGCTGGCGGGCGAGTAGTTGCAGGCATTGGCGTTGTCATTGCCCGCGGCCACGGCGACGAAGACGCCGGCGTTGGACAGGTTGGTCACCGCGGTGTTGACGGTGGCGGAGTAACCACCGCCCAGGCTCATGTTGGCCACGGCCGGCTTGATGTGGTTGGTGCGCACGTAGTCGATGCCGGCGATGACGCCCGAGTTGGTGCCGGAGCCGTTGCAGTCCAGAACGCGGACGCCGTGCAGGGAGACGCCCTTGGCAACGCCGTAGGTGGCGCTGCCCACCGTGCCGGCCACGTGGGTGCCGTGACCGTTGCAGTCCTGGCCGTTGCCGCCGAACGCGTCATACACGGCGTTGGCGCGGCCACCGAAGTTCGAGTGGGTCGTCAGGATGCCCGTGTCGATGATGTACGCGTGCACGCCGGCGCCCGTGCTGGTGTACGTGTAGGTGCTGTTGAGCGTGCTGGAGGTCTGGTCGATGCGGTCCAGGCCCCACGTGGCGCCGCTCTGGCTGGCGCTCGACGAGACGAACTGGTCCTCCTCGACATACTCGATGCTGGGGTTGCGGCGCAGGGCTCGCAGCTGGTTCTCATCGAGCGTCACCGAGAAGCCGTTGATGGCCTGCGAGTACACCAGGTTCGGCGACACGCCCAGGATGCCCGCCACGGAGCGCGCGTTCGCCCCGTCCTTCAGCTTCACGATGTAGTCGCCATCGATGCGCAGGCCCGGCGCGGCCTGATGCAGCGGCGCCACGCTCTGGCCGAGCTCATCGGTCTCGGCCGCCATGTCCATCTCGTTGCCACCGCAAGCCGCCAGGGACAGCACGGAGCCAAGGAACAGCACATTACGCATCGCGCGCATGGAGTCTTCCTTTGAATGACTGCTGATGTGGGGGGGGATTTGCTTCACGAGTGAAGCGGATGGAACCCTATATCAACAGCAACTCAGTTGCAACAAGGCGAGCGCCGTTTTTCGAAATCAACCAGCGAAGCATGAAAGTCATGAAGGGTTGATAAAGTGCAACGCAGTTGCAAATGAAGCACGGTGTCCGAGAGCAGGACGCCCCTGTCCGGAACGAGGACACTTCCAGCGCCCGTTCAATGACAGACAGTTCGTGCCGGAAAAAAACCGGGGCCGCTTCGAGGGAAGCGGCCCCGGGGGGCAAGGCGGGGGAGTCGAGCGGGCGGAGCGCGGAGGACTACTCGAGGTGCGAGCCGCCGCTGGCGAGGTACTGCCGGTACCACTCCACGGTGCGCGCGAGGCCCTCGTCCAGGCTCACGCGCGGCGTCCAGCCGAAGAGCGAGCGCGCGCGCGAGCTGTCCGCGAACATGCGCCAGATCTCCGTCGGCCGGTACTCCAGCGCGCCGATCTCGATGGAGGACTTCGTGTTGGTGAGCGCGGCGATCTTCTTCACCAGGTCGCGGATGGCCACCTCCTCGCCCGAGGCGAGGTTGACCGGGCCCTCGATGGTGCCGGTGTGCTCGGCGGCGGCGAGCAGCCCGTCCACCAGGTTGCCGACGTAGTTGAACTCGCGCGTCTGCTCGCCCTTGGTGGTGCGGATGGGCTTGCCCTTGAGGCAGTTGATGATGAGCTCGGGGATGATGGCCTTGCTGCTCTGGTAGGGGCCGTAGGCGTTGAAGGGTCGCAGCACGACGATGCGCCCGCTGCCCTTCATGCGCTGCTTCATGCGGCAGTACAGCTCACCGGAGTACTTGGTGATGGCGTAGGGGGAGATGGGCTCGGGGTTCATCGTCTCCACGAAGGGCACGCCCGACTGGTGGCCGTACACCTCCGAGGTGGACATGTAGACGAAGGCCTCGGTGCCGGGCACCACGTCCAGCAGGTTGGCCGTGCCCTTGGCGTTGACGTCGAAGCACTCCTCCACCTGCCGGAAGCTCTCGCCCACGTGGTTGTAGGCGGCCAGGTGGAACACCACCTGCGGGTCGAACTTCGCCACCTCGTCCAGCGCGCCGCGGTTGCGCAGGTCCGCTTCGATGACCTTGATGCGCGTCCACTCCTCGCGCAGGCGCTCGTTCTTCATCACGTTGCCGTAGCGCATGGTGACGGCCACCTTGGCGCCCTGCTCCAGCAACCGCTTCACCAGGTGGCTGCCGATGAAGCCGGAGCCGCCCGTCACCACCACGCGCTTGTCTTTCATCCCGCTCATGTGCCCGTCCCTTCCAGAAGGGTGAAGAATTCGATCTCGCCCTCGGCCTCGGTGCGTTCCTTCTCGGTGTTCACCGTGAGGTGCTTGCCCTGGTGTTTGTGTGCCCGCACGGCCCCGCGCTTCGTCAGCGAGCCGAGGAACATCATCAGGTCCGTGCCCCGCCGCATCTCGTCCAGCGCCGCGGGCTCGCAGAGGATGAAGCCGATGTTGATCCAATACGGCAGCACGGGCTTCTCCAGCAGCCCCGACACCCGGTCCGTGTCCCCGTCGAGGGAGACGATGCCGTAGGGGCTCTGCAGCGGGTACACCGTCATCGTGGCCAGGGCGCCGGAGTCCGCGTGGTGGCGGGCGAGCGAGCCCAGGTCCACGTTGGCCAGGGTGTCTCCGTAGCAGATGAGCGCCCGGCCGGGCACGTGTCGGCGTGCATCCAGCACGCGGTCCGCCATGTTGGCGTCCTCGCCCGAGTCCACGCACACCACCTCCTCGAGGTCCAGAGGCAGGGACAGCTCCTCCACGAAGCGGACGATGGCCTCGGCCTTGTAGCCGGTGCACAGGACGAAGCGGCGCACGCCCTGCAGTGACAGGTAGCGCAGCAGGTGCTGGAGCAGCGGCTTGCCGCGCAGGGGGACGAGGGGCTTGGGGAGGTGCTCGGTGAAGGGGCGTAGGCGCTCGCCCTTGCCGCCACACAGCAGCACGGCGGTGACGTCCGAGAGGGGAGAGCCGGTGGTGTTGGGAGGGGTGCTCATGCGAGGGCCTGCAGGATGCGGGTGACGAGCGGACGCCGGAAGTTCTCGGGGGTGAGGTGGCGCTGGACGGCCTCGCGGGCCTTGGCGCCCATGCCGGGCAGCAGCTCCGGGTGGCGGTGCAGGTGCTCCAGCCGCTCGCGGATGGCGCGCGCGTCGCCGGTGGGGACGATGTAGCCGTTGACGCCGTCCTCCACCAGGTCCGCCGCGCCGGTGTTGTCGGTGACGATGACGGGCACGCCGCTGGCCATGGCCTCGGCCACGGAATAGGAGAAGCCGTCGGCCAGCGAGGGGTGCACCAGGACGCTCGTCTTCCCGTACACCTCGCCGTAGCCCACCTTGCGCACCTCCACCGGCTTCACCACGAGCGAGGTGTCACGGGCCTGGAACTCGCGCAGCATGTTCGTCGCCGCGCGCGAGCCCGGTCCGCCCCAGAGCACCAGCTCCGCGTCCTTCGGCTTGAGCGAGTCCCAGGCCTCCAGCAGGTAGTGGAAGCCCTTCCATGGCTCGATGAGGCCCACGAAGCTCACCCGGAAGACATCCTGCGGGAAGGTGGCCTGGGGGAACTCGGACAGCTCCAGGGGCGGCGTGGCCACCACCAGCTTCTCCTCGGGGAAGCCGCGCGCGAGGAAGGTGCGCCGGGCCCGCTCGGACATCACCCGCACCACGTCCGCGGTGCGGTACTCGTCGAGGATGCGCCGGTACATGCGCGGGCCGATGTTGCCCTTGAGGCCGAACTTGTGGGACTCGCGGTCCACGTGTGCGCGGAAGTCCTCCACGTGGGTGTTCACCACGTCCAGCACCGTGCGCATGCCCCGGCGCCGGGCGGCGTGGAGGCTCTCGGCGCACTGGCCCACCACGCCCTGGAAGACGTCCGCGGCGGGCAGGTGCGAGGCCACGTAGTGGTCGAAGTGCAGGTCGCTCGCGAGCACCATCCAGTCGCGGCGGCGGCGCAGCAGGGGCACGCGCCCCATCCACGTGGACAGGGGCGAGGCGGGCACCTGGTGGGTGCGCGGTTCTCCCGAGCCGCGGCAGAAGACGCTCAGCGAGAAGTCCTCGCGGAGCGCCTCGAGCATGTGCTGGAGGTTGAGGCCCTGGCCACCCTGTCGGGCCACGGCATTGGCTGCGAGGACCAGAGCCTTCTCGTTCACGGCGACCCCTCTTACCCAATCCCATCCTGGCTTGGGTACAGTGGATTGTGTGAAAGGATGGTGGAACTGTCCGGTTGACCCCTCTCCATCCGGACGACACATGCGTCATACCTTGGGTCATTGACGCACTGCGACTCTCTCGGCACCATGCGCCGCCTTTGGGGGTGAAGGGGTCGAGATGATTACCTATCTGGTGGCCTTCCTCGTCGCGCTGATGGTGGCGCTGGTGCTGACGCTGGTGGTGCGCAACCGCGCCCTGGCCTGGGGCTGGGTGGACCAGGCGAACTCCAGCCGGAAGGTCCATGTCCGGCCCATTCCCCGGTTGGGGGGAATCGGCATCGTGGGCGGATTTTTCGCGCCCTTGTGTGCGCTCTTCCTGGTGGACTCGGCGGTGGGTATGCAATTCCGGGCGCAGACGGCGCTGGTGTGGGGCCTGTTCGGCGGCGGACTGCTGGTGGCGGTGCTGGGTCTCTATGACGACCTGCGTGGTGCGGGCGCGAAGCTGAAGTTCGGCGTGCAACTCCTGGTGGCGCTCGGGCTGTACGCGCTGGGCTTCCGCATCGAAGTGCTCGCCAATCCCTTCGGGCCCGAGGTGCCGCTGGGGCTGCTGGGCCTGCCCTTCACCGTGTTCTGGGTGGTGGGCGTCATCAACGCGCTCAACCTCATCGACGGGTTGGACGGGCTGGCGGGTGGGGCGGCCTTCTTCGGGGTGGGCACCAACTTCATCCTCGCGCTCAGCCGCGGGGACGTGCTGCTGTGCCTGCTGATGGCGGCGCTGGCGGGCGCCATCCTCGGCTTCCTCGTCTTCAACTTCAACCCGGCCTCCATCTTCATGGGGGACACGGGCAGCATGTTCCTGGGCTTCGTGCTGGCGGCCGTCTCCATCAAGACGAGCGCCAAGAGTGGCACCGCGGTGGCCATGCTGGTGCCGGTGATGGCGCTGGGCCTGCCCATCATGGACACGCTGCTGGCCATGGTGCGGCGCACGGTGCTGGGCCGGCCCATGTTCAGCGCGGACAAGGAGCACATCCACCACCGGATGATGAGCCGGCTGGTGCTCAGCCACCGCGCGGCGGTGCTGGTGCTGTACGGGCTGTGCGCCCTCTTCATGCTGACGGCGCTCGGCCTGCACTGGGCCAACAGAGCGCAGAGCGCCATGCTGCTGACGGGCATGGGGGTGGTGGTGGCGGTGCTGATGCGCAAGCTGGGCTACCTGGACCTGCGGTACGCCAGCGGCGTGGGCGAGGTGCGGCGCAGGAACATCCGGCTGCGCTCGCTGGTGAAGGACGTCACCGAAGCGGTGCGCGCGGCCAGCGGGCCGAAGGACCTCTGGGCCGCGGTGCGCCCGCTGGCGGATGAGCTCGACGCCTCCCGCCTGGAGCTGCGCCTCGAGCGCCAGCGCGATGGCAACCGCGACGGCAACCGCGACGGACTCACCTTCGAGACGCAGCGGCCCGCCGGCTCGGCGCTGCCGCTGGAGGTGTGCCTGCGGGTGGAGGGCTCGGGTGGGTGGCTCGGCCGGTTCCTGATCGCCTGGAGTGATGGGCGCTCGGAGATCAACCGCGATGAGGAGCTGGCGCTGGAAGTGGTGGTGGACGCGGTGGGGGATCGGGCCGGGAAGCTGCTGGCCCAGGCGGAGGCGGATCCTCAGCGCGTCGTCTCGTTGCTGCGGTGAGCGGCGTGGGAGCGCGAGCGCTCCTGGACGTGCTCCGGGCGTGGCCGGAGGCCCCGGTGGGCCCCGTGCCCCAGGACGTGGAGGCCTTCGTGCACGCGGCGGCCCGGCATGGGCTCGCGGGCTTCGTGCAGCACGCGTTGGGGCGCTCGGGCTGGAGGCTGGAGGAGCCGGTGCGCACGCGCCTGCGCCGCGAGGCCCTGGCCCAGGCCGCCCGGGGCATGCGGGTGAAGGTACTGCTGCTGCGGAGCCTGGACGCGCTGGCCCAGGTGGGCGTGGTGCCGGTGCTGCTCAAGGGCCACGGGTTGGCCGTGCGCCTCTACCCGGAGCCGCTGCAGCGGGCCACCACGGACGTGGACCTGTTGGTGGCGGACGCGGAGGTGGCGCCGGCCTCGCGCGTCCTGGAGGGGCTGAGGTTGAAGCCGCTCGCCGAGGAAGCGGCGGCGCATGCGCGGGAGCATGAGCACCACCTGACCTTCTCGGGTGCCGCGGGGTTGGTGGAGCTGCACTTCCGCGCCCTCGTCGGCTACGGCCAGGCACTGGAGGCGGACGCGCTGCTGGCCCGCGCGCAGGAGGCGGTGCTGGAGGGCCGACGCGTGCGCTACCTGCGCGCGGAGGACGAGCTCGTCTACCTCGCGCTGCACGCGAGCAACCACCTGTTGCAGCGGCTGTCCTGGCTCTTCGACCTGAAGCTGCTGATGCGGGCCCACCCCGGGCTGGACTGGGGGCGGGTGGTGGAGGTGGCGCGCGGGACGGCCTTCCCCCACCTGGCGTGGTACGCGCTGGACGCGGCGCGGCGGCTCGTGGGCGCGCCGGTGCCGGAGGAGACGCTGGCGGCGCTGGCTCCGCCCTCGTGGCAGCGGATGATGGCGGCGCGCTTCTTCACCGCCGAGCGGCTGTTGGAGACGGAGCTGATGAACCACAAGCCGGCATGGGTGGTGGCGAAGCTGTTGCTCGCGCCACGGTTGTTGCCCATGGCACGCTATACCGCGCGTCGGCTGCGGGAGGATGGGCTCGCGGCGCTGCGCGCCCGCTTCGTGTCCTCACCGTGAAAGGAGCTCCGCTCGTGTCCAGGTCCTCGGCGTCGAACGATTTTCCTCCCGCCCCCTGGCTCCTCCGGGGACAGATATACGGCTCCCTGTGGATGGTGCCCGCCGAGCGCATCCAGTTCCGCGTGGACCCGGCGTTCGAACTGCTCACCTTCGCGGGCCGCGCGTGCGTCGTCGCCTGCTTCGTGGACTACCAGGAGGGGAGCGTGCTCACCTACGGCGAGCTCTTCGGCGCCGTCAGCGTGAGGACGCGGGCGTCGCGCCGCCGGGGACTCACCGTCTCCCACATGTGGGTGGACAGCGAGCGTTCCAAGCGGGGTGGCCGCGCGTTGTGGGGCATGCCCAAGGAGATGGCGCGCTTCGAACTCGACCATCACCCGCCCGAGGGGGCCTTCAGGGGAATCGGCTGGGACTCGCGGAAGAAGGAGCTGGCGCGGGTGAGCTGTGACGTGCTCGCCGGGCTGCCCCCGGGTGTCCGCATCCCGCTCGGCCTGCCCAACCTGCAGATGCTCGACGGGAAGGTGCAGTCTCCGAAGACGGCGATCCACTTCTCGCCCCGGCTGCTGCGGACCGAGTGGTCCATCCCCGAGGACAGCCCCCTGGCCTCATTGGGCATCTCGGGGGTGCGCCCCTGGATGGGCTTCCAGGTGCGGGACTTCGAGTGGAACCTGCCCGCGGCGACTCCAGTGGACTGAGCGCCGCAGGAGGTGGGGTGGCGCTGGACTACGTGGCGCTGGACTACTTGGTGACCGGGCGTCCGGCCGCGCTGGACGGCGTGAGCTCGAACACGTCGCCGGACACGGTGAGCTGGCGGGTGCAGTAGAAGCCCAGGTAGGAGCGGATGGAGTAGTCCTCGCGCAGGTTCATGATGACCTGGTTGGGCGCGAGCTCGGCGGAGAGGTACAGCTCCTGCATCGCCTCCTGGTACAGGTGGCCGGACAGGGGGATGATGCAGAGCACGGAGCCGGTGGAGGCCGAGCCGTTGGCCGGCTTCACATAGCGTACGCCCGACACATCCATGCGGTATTCGAGCTGCTGGGTGGAGACGGCATCCCGGATGAATCCACCGGACGCACCGCAGCCGGCGAGCAGGCCCGCGCCGAGGGCGAGAGTGGAAAGACGAAGGGTCTTGGTCATGGTCGCGCAGCCAACAACCAGTGGCCCGGTGGCGTCAAGAGCAGGCTTCCGATTGCGTCCCGTGCGTGCGAGTCGCTAAAGGTCCGGCCCCATGGCGATCAGCCTCATCGACACCTTCCGTCTCCTTGCCTCGTTCGACCCGCCGCGCCGCTCGCTGCGCGGGGCCCCGTGGGAGGAGTACGTGGACTGGGCCATCGCGCAGGGTCTGGCGCCGCTGGCCTCGTACAACCTCGAGTACCGGCTGGGTGGGGCGGACGCGCCGGAGTGGGCGCGTGACCGGTTGCTGAGCATCTACCAGGGTTCGCTCAACGACAACGTGATGAAGCTGGTCAACTTCAAGCGCACCGTGGATGACCTGGAGGGCCGCAGGCTTCTCCTGCTGGGGGGAGCGGCCTTCGCCGACACGCTCTATCCGCACGTGGCCTTCCGGCCGGTGCTGGAGATTCAGATGCTGTTGCGGCGCATGGATGTGGAGGCCTTCGCCGGCTACCTCTCCCAGCACGAGTTCCGTCCGGAGCCCGACGAGCCCGCCCATGGCGCGGCCCGGGTGGTGTCCGACGGTCGCACCCCCATCTTCCTCTACGCGGACGTGCTCGGCCCCGAGCGCCGTGACGAGGTGCAGGGCATCTTCGAGCGTGCGAAGCCGATGCGGATGTACGGCTCCTCCATCTTCCGCCCGGACCTGGAGGACATGGTGCTGCTCGTCGTCCTGCAGCACGCGCGCGAGGGCTACCAGGTGCCCTGGCTGTCCTTCGTGGATCTGCGCGAGCTGGTGATGGGGGCGAAGTCGATGGGTGGCCTCTACTCGCGCCCCATGGATGTCGCGCTGCTGCTGGAGCGGGCGAAGGCGTGGAGGCTGGAGCGCTCCCTGTATGCGTCGCTGTCGCTCGTGGCGCGGCTCTTCCCGGAGACGGCCGGGACGGTGACGCCGGCCCTGCCGACGCTGCGCCGCGCCACGCGCGAGCTGTTGGACAGGCTGGTCGTCAACCCGGCGAGCGAGCCCGGGCAGATGAGTCATGTGCGGGGCTCGGACCGGCTGCGGCGGCTGCTCACCGGTCGGTGAGGGAAGCGCCTGGAAGCGACTCGCCCCTTCCCCCGGGTGCCCTTCCCGGCGTAAGAGCGTTCCCGGCTTCGGTCAGCCAGGACGCTCATGCACATCGCCATCATCGGAACGGGCTACGTAGGTCTCGTCGCGGGTACCTGCTTCGCGGACTCGGGTAACGACGTCATCTGCGTGGATATCGACGCGCGGAAGATTTCCCAGCTTCAACAGGGGGAGATCCCCATCTACGAGCCGGGTCTGGAGGAGCTCATCCGCAAGAACACGCGGGACAGGCGCCTGAGCTTCACCACGGACGTGGCCTCGTCGGTGGCGCGCGCGCAGGTGGTGTTCATCGCCGTGGGCACGCCCGAGGGTGAGACGGGCGAGGCGGACCTCCAGTACGTGCTGGCGGCGGCGGAGCAGATCGGCCGAGCGATGCGTCAGTACACGGTGGTGGTGGACAAGAGCACCGTGCCGGTGGGCACCGCGGACAAGGTGCGCGAGGTCATCTCCCGCGTGACGGAGGTGGAGTTCGACGTCGTCTCCAACCCCGAGTTCCTCAAGGAGGGAGCGGCGCTGGACGACTTCCTCAAGCCGGACCGGGTGGTGATTGGCGCCGAGTCGGAGCGGGCGCGCAAGGTGATGGGCCAGCTCTACGCGCCGTTCGTGCGCACGGAGAATCCCATCCTCTACATGGACACGCGCTCGGCCGAGCTGACGAAGTACGCGGCCAACGCGATGCTCGCCACGCGCATCTCGTTCATGAACGACATCGCCGCGCTGTGCGAGCGGGTGGGCGCGGACGTGGACTTCGTGCGCAAGGGGATGGGGGCGGACAAGCGCATCGGCTACCCGTTCCTCTTCCCGGGCGTGGGCTACGGCGGCTCGTGCTTCCCCAAGGACGTGAAGGCGCTGGTGGCCAAGGGCCGCGAGCAGGGGCTGGAGTTGGACCTGCTGCGCGCGGTGGAGCGCACCAACGAGCGGCAGAAGAAGGCGCTGGTGCACAAGGCGCTCAAGCACTTCGGCTCGCTGGACGGGCGCAAGTTCGCGGTGTGGGGCCTGGCCTTCAAGCCGAAGACGGACGACATGCGCGAGGCGCCGTCCATCGAGGTCATCGAGGGCCTGCTGGCCAAGGGCGCGCAGGTGGCGGCGCATGATCCGGTGGCCGAGCGCACGGCGCGGCGGGTGTTCGGCGAGCGCATCCGCTACACGAACGTGCCCTACGAGGCGCTGGAGGGCGTGGACGCGCTCTTCGTCGTCACCGAGTGGAACGAGTTCCGTCACCCGGACTTCGAGCGCATGAAGGCGCTGATGAAGTCCCCCGTCATCTTCGACGGCCGCAACATCTACGACCCGTCGCGGATGAAGGAGCTGGGCTTCACGTACATGGGCCTGGGCCGGCGGTAGACCCTCACCCCCGCCCTCTCCCAGGGGGAGAGGGAGTGGGGCCCGGTGCGAACGGGCCTCAGCGGGCCAGCCCGCAGGCCTGCTTGCCCGCGTCCGTCCGGATGAAGGCGCAGAATCTCCGGGTCACCGCTTCTTCGTCCTGGCTGTTCGGATCCGTCTCGTCCGGAGGGGCGGCGCACGTCGCCAGCTTCTCCTCGCAGGTGGCGAGCTGCTCGTCCGTCTCCTCGACGCGCGTCTGTTCATCGGCCACGGCCTGGAGGCACGCGGTGCGGTTGACGGGGTCGACACAGTCGCAACGCCGCTCCGACAGCTCCCGGCACGAACTCTTGCAACCGGCGAGGGCGAGCAGGGCGGAGGAGATCAGGACGAGGGTGGCGGAGCGGCGCATGAGGTGGGCGAAGATGCCAGATGGCGCCCTGGATGCAAGCAATGGCGGAGCGAGAGTCGGATGCTAGCCTCTCCGGCTGCTCACTCTCCGGGAGACCCTCACGTCATGACGTCGCTCCTCCTCGTCCTGCTCGCCGCTTCACCCGTGCCTGGTCAGGCTTCGTTGCTGGCTCCCGCCGAGCCGCGTCCCTCGGCGAGGCTGCTCGTGGCCGGGGACTCGCTGGAAGAGGCGGTCCAGCCCTCCCGGTTCGAGGCGCCCGCCGCGGAGGGTCGTGAGGAGCGCATCCGCGAGCTGTCCCGGGAGATCGAAGACATCAACGCCCGCCTCCGCCGCACGGATACGAACTGGCCCATCGGCTCGCTCGTGATGGCCTACGCGGGCTATGTGCTGGGGCCGATGCTGCTCATCGGGCTCCCGTTGATCATCTACGGGCTGGCCGTGTCGACGCAGTACGCGGCCACGCTCGTTGGCATCGGCGCGGCACTCACGGTGTTGGGAGGAGGGGGCGTGGCCCTGCTCATCATCGGCATCGTCAGTGGCATCAACGCCTCGGAAGCGGCCCGGGTCGAGCGCGACGACCTCGTGCGAAGGCGAGGTCAGCTCGAGGACGAGTTGCGCGAGCTGAAGCAGGCGAGGCCGTGGTCCTCCATGCAGTCCTGGCGCGATGAAGGGGTCCAGAGCTTCCTCCCGGTGGCCTCGCTGTCCTTCTGAGCAGGCGGGCGGGCTTCCCTCCGCATCCTCGCTCCCCCCAGGGAAGTGGGTTCGGGGCATCCACTTCCGAGCGCCTGTTCGGACCCGTGACATACTGCGGGTAGCCCCCTCTATGTCCCCAGCGTCTTCCTCCCGCTCCCGGACCTCCCGATACGCCCTCGGTGCCGAGGGGGTCCTGGCGGTGCTGCTGGTGCTGCTCCCCCTGGCGCTCGGGAGCGCTCCTGGCTGGGTGCTCTGGCCGCTCGTGGTGCTCGCGGGACTCGCCTTCGTGCTGGCATGTGTGGGGGCCTGGAGGCAGCGCCGGTCGCTGCACCTCCCGCTGCTCGCGCTTCCTCTTGGTGCGGGGGCCCTCCTCTGCCTCCTTCAGCTCGTGCCGTTGCCGCCGGGGCTGCTCGCCGTCCTCAGCCCCGAGGCCGCCGCGCTGCGGGACTTCACCCTCGTTCCCCTGGGGCTGGACGGCCCGCGTCCCCTGTCGTTGGACCCGCCCTCCACCTGGCGCGAGCTGGCCCGGCACCTGGCGTACCTGCTCACCTTCATCGCCGCCGTGCAGGTGTGCCGCTCCGGTCGCGCGCGCCGCCGGCTGTTGGGCACGCTCGCCTTCACGGGCGCGGGAGTGGCCTCGCTGGGGCTGCTGCACTCGCTGCTCGGTCTCGACAGGCTTTGGGGCGTCATCGCCTTCGTCCACGCGCGGCCGCCGCTCCTCACGCCCTTCGGCAATCCCAACCACCTCGCGGCGTTCCTCACCTTGTCGGCCACGGTGGCGTTGGGGCTCGCGCTCTCCAGTGGGACGCGGGTGCGCGCGGTGCCCTTCGCGGTGGCCGCCGTGCTGAGCGGGGCCGGCGTGCTGCTGTCCCTCTCACGCGGGGGCATCGCCTTCTTCGTCTTCGGGCAGCTCGCCTTCGGGCTGCTGTTGCTCGGGCGCCGGGCGGAGAAGGCGCGGGCGCGCACGTGGCGCCGGGGCGGAGCCGTGCTGCTGTGCTTCCTCGCGGTGCTCGCGGTGGGCGGCTATGTCGCCTCCGAGCGCATCTCGGCCGAGCTGGCCACCGCGGACAGCGTGGAGGAGCTGCGCCAGAGCAAGATGGAGCTGTGGCCGGTGGTGGCCTCGGCCGCGCGAGCCTTCCCGCTCGGCATGGGGCGCGGTGCCTTCGAGTCCGCCTTCCCCCGCTACCAGACCCGGCCCGTCATCAATACCTCCACGCACCCGGAGAACGCGGTGCTGCAGCTCGCCAGCGAGCTGGGAGTGCCCGGGGTGCTGCTGCTCGTCGTGCTGCTGTGGGGCTTCGGCCGGTTGCTGCGCCGGGAGGGGCTGGGGGTGCTGGAGGTGGCGGTGCTGGCGGGCGTGGCGGCGCTCGGGCTGCACGACCTCTTCGACTTCAGCCTGGAGCTTCCCGCGAGCGCGGTGGCGGCCTGGGTGGCGTTGGCCACCGTGGCCCGGCCCGATGACCGGGCGCGCTCCGGGTCCCCGCGTGGCCGTGCCCCCCTGGCCGGGCTCGCGGTGGGAGTGGCGCTCACGGCCGTGGCCCTGGTCGCGCTCGTTCCTGGCGGGAGCACGTTGGCCGCGGCCGAGGAGGAGCTCGGCGGACTCGTCGCCGCGCGCGCGCCGCTCGCCGAGGTGCGCGCCCGGGGGCTCGCGCTCATCGACCGGCACCCGGCGGACCATGGGCTCCAGGATTTGATGGGCATCGCCCTCGCGGACGCGGGGCGCTCGGAGGCGGTGGAGGCGCTCGCCTTCGCCAACCGGGCCCTGTTCCTGAACCCCCAGGACGCCCGGGCCCACCGCGTGGCGGCGCGCGCCCTGCTCACGCTGGGCCGCCGTACCCAGGCCTTCCTCGAATACCGCCTGGCCTTCGAGGCGGGAGACCGGGAGCTGGTGTGGCGGGAGGCGCTCGGGCGGGCGCGCACCCTGGCCGAGCTCCAGGCCCTCACGCCGGACGCGCCCGCGGACGTGGTGCCCTTCGCCACCGAGCTCATCCGGACGGGGCACGCGCAGGAGGCGCTGCCCTGGCTGGCCTGGGCCCGCGAGCGCCTCGGCACGGCTCCCGAGGTGGTGGGGCTGTGGGAGCGCGAGGCGCGTCTGCGGCTCGACCGGCACGAGCTGATGGAGGCCGAGGCCGCCAGCGCCGAGGTGTCCCGCCGGGCCCCGGACGCGCTCTCCTCGCACCTGTTGCACGCGGACGTGCTGCGGGCACAGGGCCGGAAGGAAGAGGCGCTCGAGTTCCTGGAGGCGCTGCGTACCCGCTTCCCGGGTGACGAGGAGCTGGCCTTCACGCTGGCGCGGCAGCAGGTGGATCTGGGCCTGACGCGGCGTGCGCGGGAGACGCTCCATCAGGTTGCGCCCTACCTCTCGAGCCTGCCGCATCGGGCCCAGCTGTTCATGCTGGAAGGGGCCAGCTACGAGCAGGAGGGGCACCGCGCGCGTGCGCTCGAGTCCTGGAAGTCGGTGGCGCGCATCCAGCCCGGTCCGGAGGCCTGGTTCAAGGTGGCGAGCCTCCACGAGTCGCTGTACCAGCTGGACGCCGCGGCGCGGGCGGCGCGCGAGGGATTGAGGCTGTTGCCCGCCGAGAAGCGCGCGGAAGGCGAGGCATGGGTGGCCCGCCTGGAGACGGCGGAGCGCCAGCGCACGGAGGCGCGGCGCCGCGCGAGGATCGGGGGCACGGACGAGCGGGACCAGCTGCTGCGGGTGCTGGGGTCGGACGAGGACGTGAGGGCGGGCGGGAGCGAGGGGCTCTGAGCGGTTGCCCCGCGGTTGCTCCGGGGGACGCGGTCAGTCGAGGAAGCGGCGCTCCCAGCGGAGCATGTCTTCCGGGGTGAACGTGGGGCGGCGGCCTCGCTCCTCGTGGTAGAGCCAGGGTTCCAGGACGCGTGCGAGATCGCGGTACGCGGGCAGTACCTCGCCGCGTTCGGTGTCTCCCGCCTCGGGCCATGCGCCCAGCGTGATGACGGCCCGGTCTCCTTCCATCTCCTGGACGGTAGTGCCTTCGGAACGCAGCCGTGAGCGCAACTCCGCCACTCCGCCCAGTTGTCCCAGCAAGGGTTGGCCGAGAAAAGTCAGCCAGGCGGGGCCACGTACCCGCGAGCCGATGTTCCACGAGAGTGAGTCCTGATTGGGAATGTCCAGGCCCGGGTAACGGAAGCAGAGCTTCCTGACCTCGTCCAACACTCCCACCAGGCTGGGGTTGCAATGGAAGGAGAGGCCACCGTACCCGGAGCATATGAAAGGCAGGGATGAGGCCAGCTCCATCGCCAACTCGCGCACCCGAGTCGGCCCGTGCTCCTCCAGGTATTCCGTGGGTAGCCAGAAACTGACCACCCCCATGGCCCCCGGATTGTAGGGCATCACAGGCAGATCGGGCCGCTTGCCCCAGTATTCAAATTGATATCTCTGTTCGACACGCGATTTACCCAGCAGTTCGATGATGAGCCTGGAATCCTCGAGTGTTTCGCGTCGAATGCGCGCCAGACTGGCATCATCGAGTTTCTGAAGCTCCCCCTCTTCATCTGCATACCAGCTGAGTGACTGGGAGCCCACCGCGCGCAGGTACGCATCCAGGGCGCGAATGACTCCCTGCCCCATCTTGGAATGGGGATGCATGTAGAAGTCTATGCTCAATCCCTCGCGTATCAGACCGACTCCGCTCTTCGCTTGGGCACGGATTTTCGGAGGGTGCTTGCTCATTGCAGGACTCCCCATCGGGGGACCAGCATGCGCGGTTCGGGTCCCAGGGCTCTCAGGTAGATTTCTTTCTGGTTGAACGGATGGCAGGGGTGCCCTTCGGGGTACCTACGCCATTTGGATTCCTGGTCGCCGTTGATGTTCACGCAGGGGAACTTGAAATCGAAGACTGCCAGGGCCTGGAGCGGATTCCCCGTGTGGATGACGACATCGGGTCTGATGGTGCCCTTCAACTCGCTGCTACATCCATTGGCCAGCAGTTCATCGACCTGCTCACAGCTGATGAAGGTCGTCTGCCCTGTCAGCAGGTCGTGGCGATAGCACGGCTCCAGGCTGAAGCCGCCCGGGCGCAGGCCGTTCAACTTCCCCTGCGCACACTGGAGGGCCACCTCATGCATTTCAATCCCGAGCCGCATGGCCCA
This sequence comes from Archangium violaceum, assembly GCF_016887565.1. NCBI lineage: Bacteria > Pseudomonadati > Myxococcota > Myxococcia > Myxococcales > Archangiaceae > Archangium > Archangium violaceum. Next base: position 11,065,723 of record NZ_CP069396.1, on the reverse strand, counting down.
TGTCACGCTCCTGCCCTGGGCGTCCGTTGTCCACTGCCGGCACTCGGCATCCGACGGGGTCGGGTCCACGAATTGCTGCCTGTGCCGGATGAGAACCTCTGACCGGGCCAGGTTGGCGCAATTCTCCAACTCCTCCTGGATGTGCTCCTCCTGCGTCTTGTCCAACACCGCGAGCACCGCCGCGCCAGAGGCCACGGCCGTGCCCACCGCCTGCACCGTCGTGGTCTCCTTCCCGGTCAGGGTGGCGCAATAGGCGGGATTCCTCAGGCACCCATCCGACAGCGAATCGAGAGCGTAGTGGCCCGGAACGCCACGGCCCGGGGTGCTGGCACAGGCACCGAGGAACATGCCGCTGGCGATCAACCACCGGAACCTGAGCATCCTTCGATGCGACATGGCCTCCACCATGCCCGGCCATGATGACCCAGGTGGCGGGTGTCCCTCGTGCCGGGCACCGGCATCCTACGGGGCGGGCGAGCAGCGAGGCCATGAATCCAGCGCTCGCCCCTTCGGGCTACGGGTGCATGTCGTGGTGCACGACGTGCGACCGCTCCGGCTGCTCCAGGGTGATGGAGGCCATCCGGGGCGACTCGAGGCCGACGAAGTCCTCGACGCTCACCTCCAGGGCCTCCTCGTGCGAGCCGGCGCGCAGCAGCAGGTCCTCCGCCACCTCCAGGCTCTCGTCCATGAGCACGGGCAGGTCATAGAGCTTGCCGAAGGGAGGCTCCGCGCCCAGCTCGCATTCCGGGAAGCGGTCGGCGAACTCGTCCTCGGTGGCCAGCCGGGCCTCCCGGGTGCCGAGCGTCTCGCGGACCTTCACCAGGTCCAGCGTCGCCGAGGCGGGAATGAGGCAGATCCACGGCTTCTGGTCCGCCAGGACGATGACCGACTTGACCACGCGGTAACCCGTCACATGGAGCGATTGCGCCAGCTCCTGTGCCGTCACCGCGCGCGAGTGCCAGTGCCGCAGGAAGGGAACGTGCTGCTCGTGGAGGTAATGCTGGATGGGCTCGGGGATCATGGGTGCCACCTTCTGTGTCGAAAGTGGACTGTCCCCGGCCCGCTGGCCATGCCTCTTCGGGCGTGTGCCTCCCGAGCGGGCGGGCACACGCCCCTGGCCTCACCTCTGGAAATCGTACACGTTGCCCAGGCCGAGGATGCGCGTCAGCTCGTCGAGCGCCGTCATCGTCTCGCGCGCCAGCTGCGGGTCCGCCAGGTCCCTGGCGCGCAGGTCCTCGCGGTAGTGCCGCTTCACCCAGGTAGCGAGCGTCTCGTGCAACTCCGGGGTGTAGAAGACGTTGGCCTTCACCGCGGTGCGCTCGGTGTCGGTGAGCCACACGCGCTGGCGCAGGCACGCCGGGCCGCCCCCGTTGTTCATCGACTGGCGCACGTCGAGGTAATACACGCGCTTGACCGGGTTGTTCTCCGCCACCACGCGCTCCAGGAAGCGCCGCGCCGGCTCCGTCTCCCGGCTCTCCTCGGGCGCCACGATGGCCATGGTGCCGTCCGGCAGCGTCAGCACCTGCGAGTTGAACGGGTAGGCCTTCACCGCGTCCCGCGCCGGCAGCTCCTGCTCGCTGGCCAGCACGTACGTGAAGCCCTCGCCCAGCTTCTCGCGCAGCGTCTTGAGCAGCCCCTGGGGGTCCACGAAGGCCAGCTCGTGCAGCATGAGGAAGCCCTGGTTGCCCACCGCCAGCACGTCGGTGTGGAAGGCGCCCGCGTCGATGCCCTCGGGGGCCTGCTGGGGGAAGAGCACCTGCGCCCGCTCCAGCTGGTGCAGCCGCGCCAGGGCCTGGCTGGCCTCGAACGTCTGCCGGGCGGGGAAGCGGGTGGGGTGGCGCACGTCATCGCGCCAGACGCTCCGTCCCCAGGCCAGCAGGTGCACCGCCGGGTGTCCCGGGGTGACGAGCCGGGTGTGGTTGGCCGCGCCCTCGTCCGCGAAGTGCCCGCCGCCGGGCAGCGGCGCATGGACGGCGAAGTGCTTCTCGTCCGAGAAGATGGCGCGCAGCACCGCGTGCGTCGTCTCCGCCTCCAGCGCCCGGTGGAACATCTGCTGGAGGTTGGCCGGCGTCAGGTGCATCCGCTTGTCCGCCGTGTCCTCCGAGGGCGCTCCCGTGGCCGCGTTCGCCGTCCACATGGCGGCCGAGCTGGACGTCAGCCGCAGCAGGTGGTCCGCCTCCTGCGCCGCCCGGGTGATGACCTCCTCGTCCGTGCCGGTGAAGCCCAGCGCGCGCAGCGCCTTGAGCGAGGGCCTCGGCTGGGGCGGCAGCACCGCCTGGCCCACCCCCAGCCCCGCCACGAAGCGCATCTTCTCCAGCCCCTGGAGGGCCGCTTCTCGGGGGTGGCTCACCTCGCCGCCGTGACGGGCGGACGCCAGGTTGCCGGGCGACAGACCGCCGTAATTGTGAGTGGGACCGACGATGCCGTCGAAGTTGTATTCGCGCATGGGATATGGAAACGCTCGTGGAGCGCCCTCCCTTAGCAAAGCGACTCAAGCGTTTCCTCCGCTACCTGCTCGTCCGTGTGGCACTGGCCATCGTCAGCCGCCTCCCGTTGGGCCTGGCGCGGTGGTTGGGGGCCGGTTTCGGCCGGTTCGCCTTCGCCGTGGCGGGGGGCGAGCGCCGTAAGGCCTTGAAGTCCCTGGCCCGCGCCTTCCCGGAGAAGTCCGACGCGGAGCGGCATGCCCTGGCCCGGGCCTCCTTCCGTCACCTGGGCATGGCCGCCTTCGAGGTGGGGGCCACCGACTCCATGGACCGGCAGCTCGAGCGCCTGGTGCGCTGGTCGGAGGAGGACCGGCGCGTCCTGGACGTGGCGCTCGCCCGGGGCAGGGGGGTCGTCTTCATCTCCGGCCATGTGGGCAACTGGGAGCTGCTGGCCCGGCGGGTGGCCCGCGCGGGCTACCCCAGCCAGAGCATCGCCAAGGAGACCACGGACCCGCGGCTCACCACGCTCGTCGAGCGCTTCCGGGCGCGGGGCGGGGTGCGCAGCATCTGGCGCGGCCAGGAGGGCGCGGCGCGAGCCATGTTGCGGGCGCTCAAGGCGGGGGAGATTCTCGGGCTGCTCATCGACCAGGACACCCGGGTGCAGTCCGTCTTCGTCCCCTTCTTCGGCGAGCTGGCGGCCACCCCGCGGGCGGCGGCGGACCTGGCGCTGCGCACGGGCGCGGCGGTGGTGGTGGGCTTCTGCCAGCGCGAGGGTGACGGCTACCGGTTGTGGATGGAGGAGGTGCCCTGGCAGGCGAGCGGAGACCGCGAGGTGGATGCCCTGGCCCTCACCGCCGCCCTCTCGCTGCGCATCGAGGCGGCCATCCGCCGTGCCCCCGAGCAGTGGGTGTGGATGCACCAGAGGTGGAAGACCCGGCCCGCCGAGCCACCGGGCATGCTCGTGGCAGGAGCGCCCACGCCCACCCGGTGATAGAGATGGGCCCCGTGCCACGCGCCGTCCTCATGTCCTGTCTCCTCGCCCTCCTGGCGGCCTGCGCTCCGAAGCAGGCGGCCGGGGACGTCTCCGAGCCGCCCGCCGTGGTGATGCATGGGGTGCGGCTGCGCTCGTTCGAGGGCAGCACCCTGTCCATGACGGGTCGGGCCGAGCAGGCGACCTACCAGCGCACGGGCGACATCGTCGCCACCCGGGCCACGCTCCACGTGTTGGGCAGGGGCCAGGGGGAGGGAGCTCCCGGTGGGGAGACGACGGTGAGCGCGCGGACCATGGAAGGCAACCTCATCTCCCGGCAACTGGTGGCCTCGGGAGACGTGGAGGTGCGCACGGCCACGGGCATGGTGGCGCGCACGCCGCGGGCCACGTATGACGGGGCGCAGCAGCGGGCGAGGGGGACGGAGGGCGTGCAGGTACAGGGGCCGGATTACCGCCTCCAGGCCGAGGCCTTCTCGCTGTCCTTCCCCGACGAGAGTTTCACCTTCGAGGGTTCGGTTCGAACGACCCTGGGAGCCGCGCGTGATTGAGTACCTCGTGACGGCCTTCTTCGTGGCCCAGCCGGTACCGGCCGCGGTGACCTCCCCCAACACCGGGGCCCGCGCGCCCAACCAGGCGGAGACCTCGCGGCTGCGCGGCCCGGTGGAGATCACCTCCAAGCTGGTGGCCGGCACGCGCGACCAGGCCGTCTTCACCGGGGACGTGGTGGTGAAGCACCAGACGATGGACTTGCGGTGCGACAAGATGACGGCCCACTACAACGGCCCTCGCGAGGTGACGCGGGTGGAGTGCGAGGGCAACGTGCGCGCGGTGGATGGCGAGCGCACGGCGCGGGGCGAGCGGGCGGATTTCGACGTACCCGCCGGCCTGTTGGTGGTGACGGGCAACCCCGAGGCGAACGATCCCAAGGCCCGCCTCCAGGGCTCCGAGGTGCGCCTGACGCCGGGCAACTCGAACTTCGAGGTGAAGGACGCCAACGTCACCCTCGAGTCGGCGCCGCTCAAGGTGAAGGGCGCGCAGCAGCGCAACCCGGTGGACATCAACGCGAAGCGGGTGGCGGGCACGCGCACCCAGGCCGTCTTCACCGGGGACGTGGTGGTGAAGCACCGGACGATGGATCTGCGGTGCGACAAGATGATCACCTACTACAACGGCCCCCGCGAGGTGACGCGGGCGGAGTGCGTGGGCAACGTGCGCGCGGTGGACGGCCAGCGCCGGGCGAAGGGTGAGCGGGCGGACTTCGACGTGCCCACCGGCGTGCTGGTGGTGACGGGCAACCCCGAGGCGAGAGATCCAACGACGCACCTCCGGGGCTCCGAGGTACGCATGACACTCGGCAGCCAGAACTTCGAGGTGAAGGACGCCGTCGTCACCGTCGAAACGGCGCCGCTCCGGGAGCAGCAGCAGAAGCGCAAGAGCGGCAAGGGCGCGGCGGGCAACCCGGACGGGGGAGCGAAGCAACCATGAGCGGGCAGTTGTGGGCCGAGGGTCTGCAGAAGACCTTCCGGCGGCGCAAGGTGGTGCAGGGCGTGTCCTTCCACGTCTCGCAGGGCGAGGTGGTGGGACTGCTGGGCCCCAACGGCGCCGGGAAGACGACGAGCTTCAACATGGTGGTGGGCCTGGTGCGGCCGGACGCTGGCCGGGTGCGCGTGGACACCGAGGACCTCACCCACCTGCCCATGCACCGGCGCTCGCTCCGGGGCGTGGGCTACCTCCCCCAGGAGGCCTCCATCTTCCGCAAGCTCACCGTGCGCGAGAACTTCCTGGCCGTGCTGGAGCTGCAGCGGGGGCTGGACAGGGCCGCTCGCGAGAAGCGTGCCCAGGAGCTGCTGGAGGAGTTCGGCCTGGGCCACGTGGCCGACTCGCTGGGCGAGACGCTCTCCGGAGGCGAGCGCCGCCGCGCGGAGATCGCCCGCTCGCTCATCCCCGAGCCCCGCTTCATCCTCTTCGACGAGCCCTTCGCGGGGGTGGACCCCATCAACGTGGGAGACCTCCAGCGGCAGATTGCCCACCTGAAGTCCCGGGGCCTGGGCGTCCTCATCACCGACCACAACGTCCAGGACACCCTCGGCATCTGCGATCGCGCCTACATCATCGCACAGGGTCAAATCCTGGAGGAGGGAACGCCCACGCAGATCGCCTCCTCGGCGAGGGCGCGGGAGGTCTACCTGGGGGAGCGATTCCGCTTGCAGTCGGTGTAGGGGCCGAGAAACCGGCTCTGGAGGTCCTCCCCGGCACCGGGTCTCCCCGGTCCGGTTGCCTGCCCGCACGTCCATTCGTGAACGTCTTCACGTGAGAAGGAGACGGTGCAAGTAGGCGGAATAAAAGAAGAAATTCACGGAATGCAAAGGTCGGGCCGGACTCTCGGACACTGGACGAAGTCAGGGGGCCTTGTTAGTTTGGCACGGTCCTTGATGGCAGGAAGCCGTCGAGTGGGTTGTTGAGAGTGGTCGGGAGACCTGAGCATGGCGATGGAACTCAAGCAGAGCCTGAAGCTGTCGCAGCAGCTGGTGATGACGCCCCAGCTGCAGCAGGCCATCAAGCTGCTGCAACTCTCCAGGATGGAGCTGCTGGAGCAGGTCCGGGAGGAGATGGACCAGAACCCGCTCCTGGAGCAGCCGGACGAGGCGCCATTCGGGGATACGGCGGAGAAGGAGCCGGGCGAGGCCTCGCTGGAAGCGGGGAACACCGAGCTGCCGATGGGGGTGGAGGCACGGACGCCGGACGCGGCGCCGGAGTTCAAGGCGGACGGGGACGGGCCGCCGGAGATCGACTGGGAGGCGTACCTCAACAGCTACCAGTTCAACGAGCCCACGACGGCCTCCAACCGGGGCAACGTGGCGACGGAGGATCTGCCTTCCTTCGAGGCCAACCTCGTGGAGAAGGAGGATCTGGTCGATCATCTCCAGGAGCAGCTGGGGACGCTGCGGCTCAACGAGGCCGAGCGGCGCATCGGCATGCTCATCCTGGGCAACCTGGACCATGACGGGTACCTGAAGCTGGACGATGTGGAGGGGGATCCGCTCATCCGCCTGGCCAACGAGGCGGACGTGCCCATGTCGGTGGCGGAGCGGACGTTGCGCCGCATCCAGAACCTGGAGCCCAAGGGGTGCGCGGCGAGGGATCTGCAGGAGTGCCTGCTCATCCAGGTGGCGGCGCTGAAGGAGAAGTACGCGCCGCTGCTGGGGCTGATCATCAAGCGGCACATGAAGTACCTCGAGAGCAAGAACCTTCCGGCGATCGCGAAGGACTTGAAGGTGTCGCTCGAGGAGGTGGTGGAGGCGTCCAAGCTGTTGCCGAGGCTGGATCCGAAGCCGGGCCGCAACTTCAGCGGGGACGACGCGCAGTACATCACGCCGGACGTGTTCGTCTACAAGCTGGGGGATGACGACTACACGGTGGTGCTCAACGACGATGGCCTGTCGAAGCTGAGGATTTCTGGCACGTACCGGAACGCGCTGAAGGGTGGTGGGGTGGGGCCTGGACAGACGAAGGAGTTCATCCAGGAGAAGCTGCGAAGCGCGCAGTGGCTGATCCGGTCGATCCACCAGCGCCAGCGCACCATCTACAAGGTGACCGAGAGCATCGTGAAGTTCCAGAGGGACTTCCTGGACAAGGGCATCGCGCACCTCAAGCCGCTGATCCTGAGGGACGTGGCGGAGGACATCGGGATGCACGAGTCGACGGTGTCGCGCGTGACGACGAACAAGTACGTGCACACGCCGCAGGGCATTTTCGAGCTGAAGTATTTCTTCAACTCGTCGATCGCGCGGGTGTCGGGTGAGGACACGGCGAGCGAAGCGGTGAAGCACCACATCAAGCAGCTGGTGTCACAGGAAGACCCGCGCAATCCGTACTCGGACCAGAAGATCGTGGAGTTGTTGAAGGCGCAGGGGACGGAGATCGCGAGGCGCACGGTGGCCAAGTACCGTGAGGTGCTGGGGATCCTGCCGAGCAGCAAGCGCAAGCGTTATTTCTGACCGTTCCCAGGACCCCAACAATCACCCCTCTCCCTCTGGGAGAGGGCTGGGGTGAGGGTATACACCTCGCCCCATGAGCACCGATTCCGATCCCATCCACCACCGTGAGCTCGAGCCCCTGGTCATCCCGCCGGTGACGCTGGAGGGTATGGCCGTGCGCCTGGAACCACTGACAATGCGCCACGTGGCGGCATTGGCGGAGGTAGCCGAGCCGGACATCTTCGAGCACTTTCCCCAGGTATTACGCACGGCCGGGGACATGGAGACGTACATCACCACGGCGCTGGAGGCGGCGGAGCGAGGGGTGGAGAGGCCCTTCGCGATCCTCGAGCGTGAAACGGGCGCGGTGGTAGGCAGCACGCGTTACCTGGACATCCAGCGCCATCACCGGACGGTGGAGATTGGCAACACGTGGCTGGCGAAGCGGGTCTGGCGCTCGAGGGTGAACACGGAGAGCAAGTACCTGCTGTTGAGGCACGCGTTCGAGGAGCTGAAGGTGATGAGGGTGCAGCTCAAGACGGACCGGCGCAACACGCGTTCGAGAGCGGCGATCGAGCGCCTGGGAGCGCGCTTCGAGGGAATCCTGCGCCAGCACATGCTGGTGCGAGGCGGAGTGGTGCGAGACTCGGCGTACTACAGCATCCTGGATGGAGAGTGGCCGGAGGTGAAGGCGGGGCTGGAGCGGAAGCTGACCGAGCGCTGAGCGCACCTCAGGGCCGCAGGGCGCGCTCGAGCGCCTCCTCCAGCAGGGGCACGCGGACAGAAGGGACATGAAGACCCTCGGCGCGGTGGCGCCCGGCGAGTCCAAGGGCGCGCCTCGCTTCAGGGTCGACGAGCCAGCGCGCGAGCACCTCGGCGACGGCGTCGGCCCGGGGAGGCACCCGGGCGCCACAGGAGTCATCGACGAGCTCCCGAGCGCCGCCCATGTCGGTGGTGAGCACGGGAAGGCCGGCGTACATGGCCTCGACGAAGACGATGCCGAAGGGCTCGGGGCCGAGGTTGGGCTGGCAGAAGACGTCGGCGGCGGAGAGCAGCCGGGGGACGTCGGAGCGCTGGCCGAGGAAGCGGACCCGGCCGGACAGGCCAGGCGTGTCGGCCCGGGCCCGCAGGCGGGCGAGGAAGGCCTGCTCCTCGGGGCGCTGGGCGCCGCCCACCACCAGGCAGACCCAGTCCGTTTCGCGAGGCAGGAGCGCGAGCGCGTCCAGGAGCAGCTCCTGACCCTTCCAGGCCTCCAGGCGGCTCACCTGGACGATGACGGGGGTGCGCTCGGGGAGGCCCAGCTCCTGGCGGACGGCGTGCCGTACGCCGGGCTCTCTCGGAGCGCGGTCCTCGACGGGGCAGCCGACGACGAGCGGCGCGAGCCGGGGGAGCAGGGTGGAGGCGGAGGCGGCGGTGAAGGCCGAGTTGGACAGGAGCGCGTGGGGAGGCAGCCACGCCAGCAGCCGATCCAACGCGAAGCGGGGATCGACGGGCCCATGGAGGAACAGGGCCTGGCGGTGACCGAGCAGGGCGGGGCCCGCGGCGGCCTTCAGCCAGGAGGAGTGGACGAGCACGAGCTCCGGGCGCCACGAGGACAGGAGCCGGCGGAGCCGGAGCTGGGGTGCGACGAGGGTCCACGGGCGGCCGAGCCGGGCCGGGCCGAGCACCTCCACGGAGGCGCCGGCCGCGCGCAGCTCCGAGGCGAGACGGCCCTCGAAGAACAGGGCGAAGCGGTGCTCCAGGCGCCGGGGCGCCCTGGCCAGGGTGACGAGGAAGCTCTCCACGCCACCGTACAGATTTCCCGCCGCCAGGTGGAGCACACGGCCGGCCACGTTGCCTCCTCGCTGTCCGAGGGGGAGATGTTGGCCCCGAGTGGCGAGCCCATCAAGGAAAGCCGTCCGACTGTCCGGAGGGGGAGGGGGAGACGTCGTGAACCGAGCCATTCTGGAGGGTGGTGGTAGGGTGTACCGATGCCTTCCGCCTCCTCTCTCCGTTGCGTCGTGGGTGCGCTGGCCGCGCTGGGGCTCGCCGGCTGTGGCCGCACCGTGGCCGAGTCCGTCACCCTCGCGGACCTGAAGGACCGCACCCTGCGGTTCACCCTCACGGACGTGGACTCCCTGGAGAGGGAGACCTCGACGGTGGGGGCGCACCGCTTCACCGCCATCTTCTCCGCTGGAGACATCTGCGCCCGGCTCACGGGGAACGTCACGGCGACCCTCAACGGGCAGCCCATGCAGCTGGCGCCCGGAGGAGTGCCCGACACGGGCGTCGGCGGGCGCGAGGTGTGCGAGCCCCCGCGCGTCACCTTCGACTTCGATCCGGGACAGTGGAACGAGGAGCCCACCGAGGACCTGCGGGTCATCCTCCAGGACGACACCCACTCGGTGGTGCTCGTTCTCGAGAACGCGAAGGCCAAGAGGCACTTCCTGCGCAGCGGAGGCACGGCGGGCACGCTGCGGCGCGGACAGACGCATACCTACGTATGGCTGCCCGAGACCGACACGCTCGCGGCACCCGTCCAGGCCAGCCTCTTTCCCGCCAGTGGGGGCGCGGAGGCCGCGCTGGAGGTGCAGCAGGACGGCAACGCGGCGCGCTTTCTCCTGCGCGATACCACGGTGGAGGGCGCGTACTACCTGCGCCTGAGTGGCACGGCCAACGCCCAGGTGCTCACGTGCGAGGGTGTGGCGGGCTGCCAGGGAGGCCTCTTCCACTCGGAGGACTTCGCGGTCTCGGTCACTCCCTGAGCCTGCCCGCCGTGCTTGCCGCCGAGGGGCCTGCCCGCGGCGGTTGCCGGGGTCCTCCTGCCTCCCCACCGTGGGCGGGGTAGGCAACTGGAGGACACCCCGACATGGCTCAGAAGAATCCCCGCGACGCAGGAGTGAAGCCCCCTCTGCCCGGCCAGGAGCAGGCACACCCGGGCATCGAGGCGCAGATGACACCCGAGCCGGACTACGGCCTCACGTCGTACAAGGGGCTCGGCCGGTTGAAGGACAGGGTGGCACTCGTCACGGGCGGGGACAGTGGCATTGGCCGTGCGGTGTGCCTGGCCTTCGCGCGCGAGGGGGCGGACGTGGCCTTCGCGTACCTCAACGAGGATCCGGACGCCGAGCAGACGCGGCGCGTGGTGGAGGATTCGGGGCACCAGGTGCTGGCGCTCAAGGGGGACCTGACGGACGAGGCCGTGTGCCGCCGCATCATCGAGGACACGGTGAAGCGCTTTGGCCGCATCGACGTGCTCGTCAACAACGCGGCCTTCCAGGGCAAGGCGGTGGAGAAGTTCGAGGAGCTCACGGCCGAGCGGATCGAACGGACCTTCCGCACCAACATCCTCGCGATGTTCCACCTGGTGCGCTACGCGCTGCCGCACATGAAGTCCGGGGCCTCCATCATCAACGTGGCCTCCATCCAGGCGTACCAGCCCAGTCCGGGCATCCTGGATTACGCGAGCACGAAGGGCGCCATCGTCACCTTCACCAAGGGGCTGGCGCAGGAGCTCATCGAGCGAGGCATTCGGGTGAACTCGGTAGCGCCGGGACCCGTGTGGACGCCGCTGATTCCGCAGTCCTTCGACGCGGAGAAGGTGAAGTCGTTCGGCAAGAGCTCGCCGATGGGCCGGCCGGCGCAGCCGGTGGAACTGGCGCCCTCGTTCGTGTTCCTCGCCTCGGACGAGTCGCGCTACGTGAACGGGGAGATTCTCGGCGTCACCGGCGGACAGGTCCTCGCCTGAGACGCGGGCCGCTCCCGCGAGGGGCGGCGGGTTCGCTTGGCAGGACGGCCCTTCCCCTGGACCAGGGGAAGGGCCGCGGGGCACACGAGCCGTGGTTCAATCGGCTCAAGGTCCGCTGAACTTCGTGACGAAGGCGTCCGTTCCGCCACCGGAGCCATAAACATTCGTCGGGAAGTCACTCGAGAATGTATTGCCTGTGACATATACATTCATCGAGGGGTCCAGCGCGATCCCTCGCCCGATATCCTCCTGGCTCCCGCCCAGGTAGGTCGAGTACCCGATGGCGTTGCCCGATGGGCTGATCTGGGCAAGGAAGGCGTCGCTGCCGCCATAGGAGAAGGGTTGGAAGGCATTGTATGTGACAGGGAAGTTGAGGGAGAGGGTATTGCCTGTCACGTAAGCCGTGCCTGTGCTGCGGTTCACCGCGATACCGCCATAGAGGTTTTCGTTGCCACTTCCACCAAGATAGGTGGCATAGGCAAGCCATCCTGTCGCGGACAGCTTCGCCACGTAGCGATCGATGGCTCCTCCGAATGACGTCTGGGCTGCACCGGGCGTCACAGGAAAGTTGGCTCCTGCTGTCCCCGTGACGTAGGCGTTGCCAGCGTCATCCAGAGCGATGCCCACGCCAAAACTATCGCCCCCCGGGCAGCCCAGGAAGGTCGAGTAGAGCAGAGCCGTGCCTGTTGCGTTCAGCTTCGAGATGAACGTCGCCGAACCACCTGTGAGGGTGCCCTGAAAGGCATTCCGCACGGGAAAGTCGGGCGATTGGGTCCAACCCACCACGTACGCATTGCCTGCGCTGTCCACGTCGATGTCCTCGGTCTTCTCGATGGTCATTCCGCCGAAGGTGACGCTGTAGACAAAGGCCGAGCCATCTGGGTTCAACTTGCTGACGAGCACTTCGGTACTCTTGGTGCTATCAGCGTAGGATTCTCCAAGGATGTAGGCATTGCGCAGGGAGTCCACGGCGATGCCCGTGAGCATCCACGGCACGGTGATATAGTAGACGAAGGCTGAACCACTTGAATTCAGCTTCGCCACGATACTGCCACTGCCACCACCGACCCCTGCCACGACATAGGTGTTGCCAGAGGTGTCCACCTTGATGTCGACCCCATAACCATTGCTGGAGAAATAGGTGAAGTAGATGAGTTGCCCCGTGGGGCTCATCTTCGCGACGAACGGTTTGGACCCTCCGAATGAGGTGGTTTCTCCCGTGATGTACGCGTTACCCGAGGAATCCACCGCCACTGCTCTGCCGCCCCATTCATGTCCCGCGAATCC